>JACVCL010000092.1 GCA_016742075.1 Phycisphaerales bacterium | reverse complement strand
GAAACTCCGTCGCCATCAGCATGCACGCCACGATCATGATCGGGATCCCCGGCACCCCCGGCAGCACCCCCACGATCAGACCGAACAGGAACATCCCCACCCCCACCCCCACCCCCCACCACCCCCCCGCACCACCCCCGCACCACCCCAGGAGCGACCCCCTTTCGGGCGCCGACTTGCCTCCGGGCCGGGTGGCGGGGATACTCTCTTCCCCCCGAACGCCGGCCTGTGAGGCGGGCCGCGTTCCGGTGCTGCATCCCGGTTGGTCCCCGTTCCCCCGAGTTTCGAAGGGCGGCCCCGCGTCGCCCGGGAGATGGTTTCCGCATGGCTCATTCGCTGTCCGCCAAGAAGCGCGTCCGTCAGAACGAGAAACGCAACGCCCGCAACCGCTGGCGCATGAAGACCTTGAAGGAGACGCTCAAGGCCTTCGAGGAGACCATCCTCCACGGCAAGCCCGAGGCCGCCGCCGAGGCGTTCCGGAAGGTCGCCAGCACCCTCGACAAGACCGCCCAGAACGGCGTGATCCACAAGAACACCGCCTCGCGCAAGAAGTCGCGCCTGTCGGCCCGGCTCAAGCTCAAGCAGGCCGGCAAGGTCGGCTCCACGACCTGACCGCCCCAACCGGTCTCGCCCCGCGACCCCTCCGCGAACTCCCCGAACGGGGAGTTTTTTCATGCCCGGGGCGGAGGGCCCCGAATATCCTCGCCTCCGGCGCATGCGCAGCACCTCGCACGAATCCCACCACGACCACGCCGCGGGCTTCCACCTGCACCGCGACGACGCCGGCGGGTACGCGCGCCTGTCGACCCGTCCGCTGACCATCCTGCTGTTCCTCCTGCCGCTGATCCTGCTGTACCAGCTCGGCTCGGCGCTGTACCTGGCCCCCGAGTCGGCCGGGGGATCGGGCGAGACCATCCGGGCGCTGCGGCTGCTGGGACAGTTCTTCCAGGCCTTCGGGGTGTCGGGGCTGTATCTGCCGGGCGTGCTGCTGGTGGTGATCCTGCTGGTTTGGCACGTGCTGGCCCGCGACCCCTGGCGGGCCCGCGGGCGCGGGCGGACGCTGGTGGCGATGCTCTTCGAGAGCGTCGCGTGGGCGTTCCCGCTGCTGGTGTTCGCGCAGATGTACTGGCGGCTGGCCCGCCGCCCGGCCGGGGTGCTGGCCGCGGCCGACGGCCTGCCGGCGCTGGGGCCCCCGAGCTGGCAGCACCAGGCCACCATCGCGCTGGGCGCCGGGCTGTGGGAGGAGATGCTCTTCCGGCTGCTGGCCATCGCCCTCCTGCACATCCTGGCCGCCGACCTGTTCCGGATGAAGGATGTCCCCGCGCGGATCGCGGCCATCGCGGGGGCGGCGGTGCTCTTCGCGGTGTACCACGACGTGTACCGCGCCGAGGGGGGCATCCTGTGGGTGGACCTGCTGTTCTACTTCCTCTCGGGCTGCTACCTCGGCGGCCTGTACCTGTGGCGCGGCTTCGGCATCGCGGTGGCGGTGCACGCGCTCTACAACCTCACCGTGCTGGTGGTGCTGCGGGGGTAGCCGGCCGGGCGGGGTACGCATTATGGCTGGTGTCTCCTGCGCGCGGGCCGCGGTGCGCGGCCCCTCTACCCATGGCGGCGCGCCACGCGCCCGAGCGCTCAGATGGCGAGATGCGCGCCCGGCCGCGGCGGCCGCCCGGCGCCGTTGGGCGTCGCGGCGCGGAACTGGCTCGCGGCGGTTTTTTTTCGCAGGTCCGCGATTTTCGGCTGTTCGGGGTCCTGTCTGAGCGCTCAGGGGGCGATGGTCCCCAACGGCCGGCCCGCGCTCACCCTCCGGCAAGCTGGCGGTGCAGCCAGGCGCGGGCGAAGGCCCAGTCGTTCTTGACCGTTCGCTCGGAGACGTCGAGGGCGAGGGCCACCTCGGCGATGCCCAGGCCGGCGTAGTACTTCAGGCGGACGACCTGCGCGGCGCGCGGGTCGTGGGCTTCGAGCCGGGCGATGGCGGCGTCGAGGGCCTCGGCGGTCTCGGCCGCTGAGTCGGCCGCCGGGCTGCCCGGCGCGGCGAGGGTGGGCGGGGCGTCGAGGGCCTGCGGGTCGACGCCGTGGGCGCGGGGCATGTCGCGCTTGAGGCGCCGCCTGGCCCGGGCATGGTCGAGAAGGATGCGCCGCATGGCCTCGGCCGCGGCGGCGTAGAAATGGGCGCGGTTGCGCCAGGGGATGTCACGCGGGCCCGCGAGCCTGATGAACGCCTCGTGCACCAGCGCGGTGGCCGAGAGGGTGTGGTCGGGCCGCTCGCCCGCCATGCGGGCCTGGGCCGCGGCGCGGAGCTGCTGATACACGGCCTCGGCGAGGCGGTCGCCGGCGCGCGGCTCGCCCGCAGCGGCGGCGTGGAGGTGGACGGTGATGTCGTCGGGGGGAGTGGTCAAGGCGGCAATGTGTCGCACGATCGAATCCGGGTCCGGTCACGGCGGGTCGGTCCGGATCGATCGGATCGACACCGCGAGCGCGGGCACGTGCACGGTTGCGACTCGCCAGATCAGCCGGTCGTCGATCTCGCCGTACTCATGGGCCAGGATGTGGCGTTGAGCGATGAACGGCCTCCACGGGATCTCGGGATGAGCGTCGCGGAAAGCCGGCGAGAGGCGGCGGGCGGCTTCGCCGATGATCTCGATCTGTCGCTCAACCGCGGACCGCAAGAGATCGCTCGCCTCGTACTCGGCCAGCGACACACCGTCGATGAACCGCGCGATGCGGCTTCACGCCTCGGCCATGTCGTGGACGAAGGCCTCATCGCCCGCAAACCCGGCCCGGCCGCCGATCCAGCATCAGGCGGCATACAGCAGCTTCCTCGACGCGAGGATCGATCGGGCTCGCCACGGGTTCCTCAGCACACCCACGGAGAGCAGATCAACCTCGCGACGGAAGATCAGGCGCAGCTCGTCCTGCATCTGCGGCCAATCCCAGGTGGAGGCTTCCGAGTCGTCCTGAAACTCGATCAGCACATCGGCATCGCTGTCGGCCCGCGCGGTTCCGGCGGCGAAAGAGCCGAAGAGCCACAAACGCGCCACACCCCACCGGCGGCAGCACGCAACGAGCGCTTCGTTCGAAATGGGTGCTTCCGGTGCCATCGCACACCAGTGTATGGCGCTACGGCCCGCGGCTCGGCGGCGCCCCTTCTGGCGCAGGGTGCGGCCCCGGGCTCTCGGCTGACCCCGCCGAGCCCTTGACCAGCCCCTCCGCCTCGGCCAGCAGGGCCTTGGCATCCTCGTCATTCGCCCACGGGCTCGGCGTGCCGTCGGCGGCGGGGTTGGGGCCTCCCCTACAATCGCCCTGTGAACACCGAGATCACCTTCATCGTGGAAAGCGATCCTGACGGCGGGCTGACCGCCCACGCCGTGGGTCACTCGATCTTCACGCAGGGCGACACCGCCGAGCAGTTGCGCGAGAATGTCCGCGACGCCGTGCGGTGCCACTTCCCCGATGATTCCCGGCGTCCGAAGATCATCCGCCTGCATCACGTGCGCGACGAACTCATCGCCGCATGAGGCTCCCGCGGGATATCTCGGGCCCTCATCTTGCTCAGGCCCTCGGAAGGCTGGGCTACACCATCGACCACCAGCGTGGGAGCCACGTGCGGCTGACGACGCAGCGCGGTGGCGAGCACCACATCACGATTCCCGCGCACGACCCAATCAAGGTTGGCACGCTCAACGCCATACTGCGCGATGTCGGCGAGCATGCGGGTTTGGAGCGGACAGAGTTGCTCCGGGTGCTCTTCGGGTGAAGCGTCGGGAGCGGTGGGGTTGGGGGGTCACGGCTTGCCGGGCGGTGCAGCGGGTGGGGACGCCGGAGCTTGGGTGGGCGCCGGCTGAGGGCCGTCGATCAGCCTCTCCGCCTCGGCCAGCAGGGCCTTGGCATCCTCGTCATTCGCCCACGGGCTCGGCGTGCCGTCGGCGGCGGGCTGCATGAGGGCCCGGGCCTTGGCGAGGGCGCGGGTGATACACTTCGCCATGGACCGCGACTTGCCGATCCACACTCCCACGGAGGAGATCGCCGCGTTCTGCCGGCGGAACGGCATCGCCCGTCTCTCGCTCTTCGGCAGCGTGCTCCGCGACGACTTTACGCCGGAGAGTGATATCGATGTGCTGGTGGAGTTCGAGCCGGGGCGCACTCCCGGGCTTCGATTCTTCGCCCTTCAAGACGAGTTGAGCGAGATGCTCGGGCGTACGGTTGATCTGAACACGCCCCAGTGCCTGAGCAAGTACTTCCGCGACGAGGTCCTCCGCGAGGCCAGGAGCCTGTATGTCGCGGCATGAGGACGCCGTCCGCCTCGGCCACATGCTCGACCACGCGCTGGAGGCGGTCCAGATGGGCGCCGGACGCAGCCGCGCTGATCTCGATTCCGATCGCATGCTCAATCTCGCGCTCGTGCGTCTCGTCGAGATCGTCGGCGAAGCCGCGAACCGTGTCTCGAAGCGGGGGCAGACGGATCGGCCCGAGATCCCCTGGCGAGAGATCATCGGGATGCGCAACCGCATCGTGCACGGCTACGACGAGGTCAACTTCGACATTCTTTGGGCCGTCATCCGCGACGACCTTCCGCCGCTCATCGAGAAGCTCAGGGCAACGCTCGGGCGGGCGTGAACCGCACGCTCGTGTCTGCTGTTTCCCGGCGTCGCGGCTCATGGCCGCCCGCCCGTGGGCGCCGGAGATGCTGACCCTTCGATCAACGCCGTGGCCTCGGCGAGCAGGGCCTTCGCATCTTCGTCGTTGACCCAAGGGCTGGGCGTGCCGTCGGCGGCGGGCTGCATGAGGGCCCGGGCCTTGGCGAGGGCTTCGCGGGCGCGCTGGCGGTGCTCGTCGGGGGTGAGCGGAGCCTTGAGAGAAGGGTCGGCCTTCATGTCCACCTCGCCGGCGGCGGCGAGGGTGGCGGGCGACGAGGAAGCGAGGGCGTGGCGGACAAGGGCAATGAGGGTAGCATCTGATCCGATGGGAGCTGTGGCGCGCAAACGCGTCGCTCGCTCGGCGAACTCCAATGCGCCCTCGAGTTCACCAAGCCGAAGCAGTCCCAGCGCCAGAGCTAAGGACGCATCGGCATCATCCTGTGCCAAGTCCCGCAGTTGCTCGGCATACAACAACGTATTGTTTCGGCGCCACTCCGGATCTCCCTCCACAAACGGCGTACGCGCATATCCAACGATGCTACGAATTAAGTGCGTAGTCAGCTTCGCACGAAGCTCTTCTGGAGTGATGTTGTGAAGTTGCTGCGCAAGGTGTGCGAAGCCAATTGCGTCCGCGTCTCCCAGATTCGGTGTGTACCGAAATGTCCACTTCAAGAAGCCCGCCCCGAGTGTTTTGTAGAGCGCAGGAATGCTACGACCCATAAGCCTAAACAATTCCGCAGCGCGATCGAAGCGGCGCGCCTCGACGGAAAGCTCTGCGATCACGTGTGCATCGGCAAAGTCTTCTGCAGTTGCAAGGCCGCTAGAGCGAGCGACTCGAGAAAAGCGAGCGTCGAGCAGGTCCAAGGCGTCTCGACGCCTCTGTTGTGATAGACTCCCAAATGCCATCTTCCTGAGTATGTCCAGTGTGTCAGGGTGATCTGGGCCAAGCAAATCTCTCATGGCCGAGTAGGCGATCTGCAGCTTGTCGTCCCTGTCCGCAGACGCGTGGGTTAAATCGAAGGTGAACTTGGTGAGCTGCGCTTCTGCAATCACGCGAGCCCCACGTTCTGTGGCCAACTTCTCGGCGTCGCTCGCCTCCGGCTTCCTGTACTCCCACCCCGCCGCCTTCGCGATCACGCGGGCCTTGACGCGATTGGGCAACTCCGCCGCGGCCGCGGCGCGGGTGCGGACCTCGGCGGTGATGGCCGCGGGGTCGATCGGCGATGCGGCGTTCGTGCCGCTCGCTGGCTCGACCGCCTTGCGGATCTCGTTGAATGCCTCCTCCGCCGCGAGGCGGTCATCTTCCCGCCGCTCTACGAGCATCTCCGCCGCCACCAGCCGCCGCAGCGGCGTCAGGCTCGCGTCGTTGATCACCGCGTCGCGGAGCTTGTCGTCCGGCGTGTCGCTCGCCCACAACGCATCCAGGTACGCCCTCGCCGGCACCCGCTCGGCCCAGTGGGCCTGCAGGTCCTTGCGGCGCACCTCGGGGTCGCGGATATCCCACACGCGGGCCGAGCCGTCTTCCAGACGGATGATCAGCCGGGTGCCGTCGGCGGTCAGTTGCAGGGTGGAGACCGCCTTGTCGAGGCGGAAGACGGCGACCTCGCGATCGCCCGCCGCGCCGCCGGGGCCGGCGTCGAGGAAGCGGATCGTGCTGCCGCCCGCCTCGCCGCCGGCGGTGATGCGGCGGGTGCCGTCGGGCGTGGTGAGCGTGAGGCCCGAGGTCGGCGGAGCGCCGGCGGTGATCGCCGCGACCGCCAGGTCGGCGTGGGTGGTCCAATAGTTCACTTCGGCCCCGCCGAGGGCGCGGAGGTTCTCGACCACCGGCAGCGGCGGGCGGGACGACTCGTGATGCGAGAGATAGGCCGCGTGTGCGCCGTCGGGGCTGACGAACCCCGCGGCGGCGGGGGCGGCCACGCCGAGCAGGTCTGGGCGATCGGCCCCGGTGGCGGCATCGAACACCGCGATGGTCCCCAGGGCCTCGCCGGCGATGATCGATCGGCCGTCGGCCGAGAAGACCGCCCGGCTGTGCCAGTAGGGCAGCACGAAGCGGGCGATCACCTCGCCCGTGTCGGCGGCGATCACGCGGGCCGCGGCGGGCTTGGTCATCACGAGCAGGCGCGCGCCGTCGCCGCTGATCGCGATGTCGCGGATCTCCTGGCCTTGCACGTCGATCGTGTGCAGCACGCGCCCGGTGGCGGCGTCGACCACATCAACAGCCCCCGCTCCGCGGCGGACGGCCAGGCGGCCGCCCTCGGGGCCCAGCGGCTCGTAGGCGGGCGCCGGGGGGCCGGCCGGCGACGCCGCCGCGCGCACCGGCCGCGGCGAGGCGGCGCGGGTATCCCAGATCAGCGCCGAGCCGTGCGGCCCGTCGAGCGCTACCAGCCCGGCGGCGGGCGGGAACCACGCCGCATCGACGAACTGGCCCGCGGGCGCCTGAGGCAGGCGCAGCGTGCCCGAGCGGCGGTCGAGCACACCGGTTCCGCCGCCCTCGGCGTCGGGCCACACCAGCAGCACATCGGCATCGCCCGGCGGCAGCACCGCGTGCACGGGCTGGCGGGCCAGCGGCGGCGACATCCAGACTTGGCCGCCCGTGCGGCCGTCCCACACGCCCACCATCGACCGACCGGCGTTGTCGGTGTACGCCGCGGCCACCGCGGCGCTGTCGGCGCTGAACCGCGGCTCGGTCCACGCCAGGTCGCCCGACGGGCCGAAGCCGACGAACCGCTCGGCCTCCAGCGAGAGGTAGCGGTGCTCCCAGCCGGCCTTGTCCTTGGGTGCACGGGCCAGCACCCGGCGGAACTCGGGATAGTCGTGGGCGGCCAGGGCCTGCTGGGCGAGGGCGAGGTTCGCTGTGTACGCGCTCCACTCTGCCTCCTCCTGCGCCATGAACGCCCTCGCGGCATTCTGTCCGGCCACGAAGGCCTGATGCTCGGCACTCCGGTACTGCCAGGTTGTTCCCGCCAGCCCCACCAGCAGCGCCAGCCCCACCGCGGACGCGGCGGTCACCGCTCCCTTGTTTCGTCGCACAAACTTCCTCACCCGGTACCCCACGCTCACCGGTGCCGCCACGACGGGCTCGCCGCTGAGGTGCCGCTTCACGTCGTCGGCCAGGGCGCTGGCCGTCTCGTAGCGGCGGGCCCGCTCCTTTTCGAGGGCCTTGAGGACGATCCAGTCGAGCTCGCCCTTCACCAGGGCGCTGAGCCGGCCGGGCTCAACCTTTCTGGCCGCGGCGGTGCTCGCCAGCGTGGCGAGCGAGCGCGAGAGTTTCATGCTCGGGGCCAGCGGCTCATCCTCGCGGATCATGCGGCGCATTTCGTCGTGCGCAGCGCTGCGCAGGCGGGCGCCCTCGATGGGCGTGCTGCCCGTCAGCAGTTCATACAGCAGCACCCCCAGCGAGTACACGTCCGTGCGCGTGTCGATATCCAGCGAGCCCTCGGCCTGCTCGGGGCTCATGTACTCGGGCGTGCCGATGAGTTGGCGGTGCTCGGTGAAGTAGGTGGCGTCGGTGAGGCGGCCGCCCGCGGCGCCCGTCGCCTTGGCGATGCCGAAGTCGATGACCTTGGCGAAGGGCTTGCCGTCGACCATGCTCACGAGCACGTTGCCGGGCTTGAGGTCGCGGTGGATGATGCCCTTCTGGTGGGCGTGCTGCACGGCCGAGCAGACCTGCTGGAAGAGCCCCAGCCGCTCGGCGAGCGTGAGGGCGTGGGCGTCGGCGAACTTGGTGATGGCGTCGCCCACGACGTACTCCATCACGAAGTAGGGGCGGCCTGTCTCGGTGGCGCCGCCGTCGAGCACCCGGGCGATGTGCGGGTGGTCCATGATCGCCAGGGCCTGCCGCTCGGCCTCGAAGCGGGCCACCACCTGACGCGTGTCCATGCCCAGTTTGATGATCTTCAGGGCCACCTTGCGACGGACCGGGGCCGTCTGCTCGGCCATGAACACCGTGCCGAAGCCCCCCTCGCCGATGCGCTGCAGCAGCTTGTAGGGGCCGATCACCGTGCCCGCCGTTTCGGTGATCGGCACGAACGGCGAGACCGAGCCGGTGGCCCCCTCGGCGATGGCCGCGGCGGCGCCTCCCGTGCGCAGGGGCGAGGGGCCCCCCGGACGCGAACGCGAGGCCGGAATGGCGTCGAGCAGGGCCTGCACTTCGGCGCGCAGGGTGTCGTCGGCCGGGCAGCGGCGGGCGAGGAAGGCGGCGCGGTCGGCCTGGGGCAGCTCGGCGGCCTCGGCGAAGAGTTGGCGGATGAGTTGCCAGCGGTCGGGGGTGGTCATGGGTCGCTCCGCGAGGGAGAAAGGGGGCTGACCCCCATCAAGCGACGTTCGGCGGGGCCGAGGGCAACGATTCCGGGGCTCGGGGCGGGCGGCGGGGCCGAGCGGCGATACGGATACCGTACCGCCGCCCGGAACGGGGGCTGAGCGGGGTTGAGGGCTTGGGG
>JACVCL010000091.1 GCA_016742075.1 Phycisphaerales bacterium | reverse complement strand
GGGCAGGGGGCGGGGGGCTGGAAGTCCGGTCTCGATCGGGGGCTGATCCCGCCCGGGAGTATAGGGAACGGCACGCCCCTCGCCGCCCCGCCGGCGGCCGGCGGGGCTGGTGCGTGGTGCGTGGGGCGTGTCCTGCCGGAGCCGGCCGGGGACACGCGGGAAATCGAGCACCGGCCGATCCGGAACAACATTTACGATGTGGAATGCCGGGGTGCCCGGCACGATCGACCCGCGGAAACGTCTCCCACGGAGGGTCCCGACATGGGCTTCGGAAACCTGTTCATCCTCGTCGCGGCGGTGGTCTCGGCGGTCGTGCTCCTCGGCCTCATCCTCTGGATTGTGGCGATCTACAACCGCCTGGTGGTGCTGGGTAACCGCAACAAGAACGCCTTCGCCCAGATCGAGGTGCAGCTCAAGCGCCGGTACGACCTCATCCCCAATCTCGTGGAAACGGCCAAGGGCTACATGGCCCACGAGCGCCAGACGCTCGAAGCCGTGATCGCGGCGAGGAACGGCGCCTCCGCGAGCCTGCAGCGGGCCGCCGCCAACCCCAGCGACGCCGGGGCCATCGCAGGGCTCACCGGGGCCGAGTCGGCCCTCACCGGTGCGCTGGGGCGGCTGTTCGCCGTCGCTGAGGCCTACCCCGACCTCAAGGCCAATCAGAACATGATGCAGGTCTCTGAAGAACTGACGAGCACCGAGAACCGCGTCGCCTTCGCCCGCCAGGCCTTCAACGACGCCGTGCTCGCCTTCAACACCTACCGCCAGTCCTTCCCGCCCATCCTCTTCGCCGGGCTCTTCGGCTTCGGCCAGGACGCCGCCACCCTCGAATTCGCCGACTCCAAGCAGATCCAGGAGGCGCCGAAGGTCAGGTTCTGACCGCACCGCCGCGCCGCGGCCGGAGGGATCAGGCGAGGTGGACTTCTTCACTCATCAGGACCAAGCCCGCCGGCGTTCCCGGGTGCTCTCGGTCGTGTTCGGCGTGGCCGTGGTCGTGGTCGCCGCGGCGGCCACGGCGGTCATTCTCGGTGCGATCGCGGCCGTCGTGGCGGCGCTCGCCGACCCGGAGCCGCCCGGCGCCCGCCGCCCCCACTGGACGGCGCCGGTGCTCTCACCCCCGGTCGTCCTCATCTCCTCGGGCTCCATTCTCGCGCTCATTCTCGGCGGCACGCTCTTCAGACTTTGGGAGCTGCGATCGGGCGGGGCATCGGTGGCTCTATCTCTCGGCGGCCGCCGGGTGGCGCCCAACACGATCGACCCGACCGAGCGGCGGCTGCTGAACATCGTCGAAGAGATGGCCCTCGCCGCCGGCGTTCCGACCCCCGCGGTGTACCTGCTCGACAACGAGACCGCCATCAACGCCTTCGCCGCCGGGCACGAGCCTTCGGACGCCGTGATCGGCGTCACCCGCGGCTGCCTGCTCACCCTCAACCGCGAGCAGCTCCAGGGCGTCATCGCCCACGAGTTCTCGCACATTCTCAACGGCGACATGCGGCTGAACCTGCGGATGGTCGGACTGCTGTTCGGCATCCTCATGATCTCGGTGGCGGGCCGGATCGTGCTCGAGGCCGGGCTGAGGGCGGGCCAGGCCGGACGCGGCCGCAACGCCGGCGCGGTCCTGCTCGCGCTGGTGGGAGGAGGCATCGCGCTCATCGTCGTCGGCTCCATCGGCGTGCTGGTCGGGACGATCATCAAGGCCGCCTTCGGCCGCCAACGCGAGTATCTGGCCGACGCGGCGGCGGTGCAGTTCACCCGCAACCCCGGGGGCATCGCGGGCGCCCTGCGCGTGCTCGGCGGCTCGGCGAGGCGCGGACGCCTGATCAACCCGCACACCGCCGAGATGAGCCACATGCTCTTCGCCGGGTCGGTCACCGGCTGGCTCGACCGCGTGATGGCCACCCATCCGCCGCTGGAGGACCGCATCCGCCGCGTGATGCCCGACTGGGACGGCACGATGCTCTTCGCCCCCACACCCGCCGCCCGCGCCGACCGGCCCGTGCCGATCCGGCCGATTACGGTGCCCTTGGCGGCCGCTGCCGCGGCGCTTGGCCCAACCCAGCCGATCGATGACGGGCTGGCCGCGGCGAGCGACATCAGCGCCGCCCATCTGCGGCACGCCGAGGACCTGCTGGGTTCCCTTCCCCCGGCGCTGCTCACCGCCGCGCGAACCCCTTACGACGCACGGGCCGTGCTGCTGGCGCTGCTTCTCGACGACCGTCCGGGCGTGCAGGCCGGCCAGTTCGCGGCCCTCGAGCACCTGGTAAGCCCGGATACGGTGGCCACCGTCCGCCGCCTGTGGCCGATGATCGCCCGGGCCGGGCGCGCGGCGCGCCTCCCGCTGGCCGCCATCGCGTTGCCGGCGCTGCGGGCCCTCTCCCCCGATCAGTACCGGGCCTTCCGCGGCGTGGCCGAGGCCCTGATCGACGCCGACCAGCGCGTGAGCATGTTCGAGTGGAGCCTCGAGCGGCTGGTGCTGCGGCATGCCGACCGACACTTCGGCGGGCGGAGGCCGCTCGGCACCCAGTACTACGCCCTGAACAAACTGGGCGGGCCGATCGCTGTGCTGCTCTCCGCCGTGGCCCACGCCGGGAGCGAGGATGCCTCGGCGGCCGCCGAGACCTTCGCCCGCGCCGCCGCGGCAACGGGGATGCCCGGCGGGATGACCCTGCTTGGCACCGACGACTGCGGACCATCAGCACTGGGCCCGGCGATCGACACGCTCGAGACGGTCTCGCCCGCGCGCAAACGGCAACTGCTGCACGCCGTCGCGGCCGCGGCGGGCCTTGACAGACGGGTGTCCGACCGCGAGGCCGAGCTGCTGCGGGTGGTCAGCGACAACCTGGGCGTCCCGCTCGGTCGGGCCCGGTAAGCCCCGCCACCCCCCGGTAGTGGGCGGCGGTCGCGAGCGGTCTGGACCGGGAACGGTCCTCGCTCCGGACAGCGCCGGGGCGCGCCCACTCGATGGGGACGCCCTCTTGCCGTGTACCGGGTCAACCTGCTGCCGGACGCCGCGGTGCGCGACACCACAGCAAGGGTCCGCCGCGGCGGAAGACCGGGCATGGGCGGATGACTCAATCGCGCCCGGGCGAGGGCCGCTCCTCCGACATCACTTCTTCGGTTCGCCGTGCCCGTGCGACCCGCCTTGGCCGCCCGCATCGCCCGCCCCCCCACCGGCCCCCCCACCGGCGGCCGGCTGCTCAGCCGGGGTCGGGATGCCGGGACGGGCGGCGGCAATGCGCCACTCACCCTTCTCCTTCTTGACGACCAGCACCACCCGGTGGAACTGAGGGCCCATGGGCTTGCCATCCGGGCCCGACAGGCCGCGGAGCACCACCTCCCAATCCTGAATGGCGACATCAGCGGAGATCAGGCGGACCGAGTCCTTGCGGTTGTCGTACATGCAGCGGGCGAGCTTGCCACCCTCGGTGTACTGCTCGGAGAAGAACTTCTCGACGGCCTCGCGTCCGACGGACGTTGCGCCCCATGGGTCGATGAGGTCGCCGTCTGTCGCCCAAAGGGCGGCGACGCCCTTGGCATTGTGGGCGTTCCAGGCGGCCTGGAAGGCGGCGGTGTTCTTCTTGATCGCCGCGATGTCGTCGGCCGGGACGGGGCCGGCGGCCGTGAAGACCGCAGCGATGAGGGCCAGGACGGCGAAGATCGACAGAGTGGTCAGATTGCGCACGGGCATTGCGGGATCTCCTTGAACCCGGCCATCCTACCGGGGAGGTGTGCGAACCCCCGGGGAACCACCGGGCAGAGCGCCGTGGCATAGCCGCGAAACACCCCGGGGCGCAGGCGAACTCGATGATTGGCGTGTCGACGGAACGTTTCGCCCGCCGCGGGGTGAACAGGCACTCCGTCGCGAACCCACCCGGCCGTCAGAGATTCCGATCCCGAAGTGGGCAAAAACAAAGAACCCCTCCGGCTTGAGGCCGAAGGGGTTCATTTAGTCGGCGATGACCTACTCTCCCGCGTAGCAGTACCATCGGCAGCCCGGGCTTAACTGCTGTGTTCGGGATGGGAACAGGTGTTACACCAGGCTTATGGTCACCGACAAAGCCCGCGGCGTGCGGAAGCACGACGCGGACGAAAATTCGGATGCGAGTGATTGTTCGGAACGGCCCCGCGAGCACGCCGGGCGATGAGCCCGGGCCGGACGCCCGCGGGGACCGGACAGTATGCGTGGTTGGCGAGCCACTCCGCCGGGGGTCACCCGGCGATGAAGCGTGCGCGAGAAGGCATGGTGAATCGTGACGATGTGTTGGTGATCACCATCCGGCGGCCGACCAGCCATGGGCTGTCGGCATCCGGTTGATGTGATCAAGTGTTCGACCGTTCGTACCGCTCGACTGAGGGCCTTTCAGCCCGTACATCTGCGGCCGATCAACCTGGTAGTCTCCCAGGGGTCTCACGCTTGCGCAAGCAGGTCTCATCTCGAGGGGGGCTTCCCGCTTAGATGCTTTCAGCGGTTATCCCTGCCCCACGTAGCTACCCAGCGGTGCGGCAAGAGCCGCAACTGGATCACCAGAGGTGAGTCCCTCCCAATCCTCTCGTACTAGGGAGAAATCCTCTCAAACCTGCAACGCCCACGACAGATAGGGACCGACCTGGCTCACGCCGGTCTGAACCCAGCTCGCGTACCACTTTAATCGGCGAACAGCCGAACCCTTGGGACCACCTTCAGCCCCAGGATGTGATGAGCCGACATCGAGGTGCCAAACCGCGCCGCCGCTGTGGACGCTCGGGCGCGATCAGCCTGTTATCCCTAGGGTACCTTTTATCCGATGAGCTACGGCCCTTCCACTCGGAACCGCAGGATCACTAGAGCCCGCTTTCGCGACTGCTCGACCCGTCGGTCTCGCAGTAAAGCCGGCTTGTGCTCTTGCACTCGACGTGCGGTTTCCATCCGCACTGAGCCGACCTTTGCACTCCTCCGTTACTCTTTAGGAGGAGACCGCCCCAGTCAAACTGCCCAGCACACGCTGTTCCCCGCCCGGATAACGGGAATCGGGGTTAGGCCACGAATATATGTAGGGTGGTATTTCACCGGTGACTCGCCCCGAGCCGGAACCCGGGGGTCAGCGTCTCCCACCTATCCTACGCAACATATGCTCATGGCCAACATGAGCCTGCAGTGAAGGTCCATAGGGTCTTTCCGTCTTGCCGCGGGTAGGCAGCATCTTCACTGCCACTACTATTTCACCGAGTCGGTCGTGGAGACAGTGCTCCAGTCGTTACGCTATTCATGCGCGTCGGAACTTACCCGACAAGGAACTTCGCTACCTTAGGACCGTCATAGTTACGGCCGCCGTTTACGGGTGCTTGGGTCGGAAGCTTCGCCGAAGCTGACCTCCTTCCGTGACATTCCCGTACCGGGCAAGCGTCACTCTGTATACTTCCACTTACGTGTTCGCACAGAGCTGAGTTTTTGATAAACAGTCGCCAGAGCCTTTTCTCTGCGCCCTGCCTTGCGGCGAGGGCCCCCTTATCGCGAACTTACGGGGTCAAATTGCCTAGTTCCTTCACGACCGTTCTCTCGAGCGCCTGAGGCTATTCGCCTCGCCCACCTGTGTCAGTTTTGGTACGGACCGCGTTTCGCGGCCGGGCCTTTTCTAGGAACCGCTGAGCACCACATCGGCCTCTAGGGCCTCGGCATTCTGTAGCCTTCGTGGTGCCTTTGCGATCCGCAACCCGGTTCGATCTACGCGCGGGCGCAGGAATGTTGACCTGCTGTCCATCGACTACGCCTTTCGGCCTCGCCTTAGGATCCGGCTAACCCTGGGCGGATTTACCTTCCCCAGGAACCCTTGGGCTTACGGCGAGCAGGATTTTCACCTGCTTTATCGTTACTCAACCCTGCATATTCACTTCCTCACGCTCCAGCGACCGTTACCGGACGCCTTCTCAGCAGAGAGGAACGCTCTCCTACCGCTCTTACGAGCCCGCGGCTTCGGTGCCCCGCTTATTCCCGATCATTATCGGCGCCAATCTCCTCGACCAGTGAGCTATTACGCACTCTTTAAATGGTGGCTGCTTCTAAGCCAACATCCTGGTTGTCACTGCAGACTGACTTCCTTTCGAACTAAGCGGAGCTCTGGGACCTTAGCCGGCGGTCTGGATTGTTCTCCTTTTGACGACGGATATTGTCACTCGCCGTCTGACTCCCTCGCCTTGGTTGCTGGTATTCGGAGTTTGGTTTCAGTGGCTACCCGGGTAGGGCGCCAGCCGAATCCAGTAGCTCTACCCCCAACAACTGCCGCGAGAGGCTATTCCTAAAAATATTTCGGAGAGAACGAGCTATCTCCCAGTTTGATTACACTTTAAGTCCTCCCCACAACTCATGCCATAACTTTTCAACGTTAACGGCTTCGGACCTCCAGGCGGTGTTACCCGCCCTTCATCCTGGTCATGGGTAGATCACAAGGTTTCGCGTTTACTCCGTTCGACTTGACGCCCGTTTCGGACTCGCTTTCGCTACGGCTCCGGGCCGATGGCCCTTAGCCTCGCCGGACAGAGTAACTCGCAGGGTCATTATGCAAAAGGCACGCTGTCACCCCTTGCGGGGCTCCAACCGCTGTGTAAGCACATGGTTTCAGGTACTCTTTCACTCCCCTAACAGGGGATCTTTTCATCTTTCAGTCGCCTTACTGATCCACTATCGGTCGTCGGAGAGTACTTAGCCTTGGAGGGTGGACCCCCCATGTTCAATCCGGGTTTCACGAGCCCGAATCTACTCGAGGGCTGGCCGGCTCCCTGTGTACAGGACTATCACCTTCTTCGGTCCGCCTTTCCAGACGGTTCGCCAGGTCTGCCGGTTGATCCGCTTTCGCTCGCCACTACTCGCGGAGTCGCGGTTGCTTTCCTTTCCTGCAGGTACTGAGATGTATCACTTCCCTGCGTTCGCTTCACGCACCTATGCATTCAGTGCGCAATGGCCTTGCGGCCGGGTTGCCCCATTCAGAAATCCACGGATCACAGCCTGGTTACCGGCTCCTCGTGGCTTATCGCAGGTTCCCACGTCTTTCATCGCCTTCCGACGCCGAGACATCCGCCATGTGCCCTTAGTCTCTTGATCACATCAACCAGCTGCCGACCGACCCCGGACCTCGGCCGCTCTCGCGGCTCCGGACCGTCGCCGACCACCATCTGACCGATGCACCATTCGACGTAACGATTCACCCTCCCGTGCTTGTGAACACAGGAGGTCTCGCCTTCTTCGACACTCGCTTCGGTGTGTCTCGCCATCGCCTCTTCCCAGCCCTCTCCCTCGCGGGATCCGGCCAGCAAGAAGCGACACTTCGTCCGCCGTGCCGGGTAGGCACGCGGACGCGGCAATCACTCGCGTATCCGGTTGTCAAAGAGCCGGAGGGCCCCAATCGATCTCGATTCTGGTCCACCGGGATCCGCGGCTTGCCGGCCGCCGATCCACCCCTCGGGAAGCCCGAGTGGGGAGGCGAGTATAGACCGATTCCGAGCCCTGTCAAGCGAAAGTGAATCGTTCCCGTCAATTCCCCTCCATCATCCACCCGTTCCCGCGATTTTCCGCCATTCTGGCCCACTTGGCCCGCTCATCGGGGAGAGCCTGTGGATACCCGGCGGATGGCCCGCTCACCGCCTCCCCAACGCACCCATCGGCGGCCGTCGACACCCCCTCTGGCGCCCCAAAAAGCCAGCAGGCCCGGCGGAGCGGGCCTGCTGGACGTTGATGCTCGGCACTCGGCCCTCGGGGCCGGTTCAGCGGGGCTTGTTGAACCCCGAGCCGCCGCCCGCGGGCTGACCGCCGGGCCCCACGCCGATCCCCGCCGGCGGCGGTGAACCGCCCGGGCCTCGCTCGTTGGTGCCGGTGGAGGCGCCCGACGATGTCGTTCCGCCGCCCATCTCGATACCCGGTTCGCGCACCACCGCCGTCTTGGCGGCCAGCACCGACCGCTCGAGCGGTCCGCGCAGCGGGTTCACGCGGTCGCCTGCGGGGACACGGACTTCGATGTCACCGCCCTCGGTCGCCAGCAGCACGTCGGCCGCGGGGGCCTGGCCGGCCGGCCCATCGCCGCGCCCGACATCCACCAGCTGCCTGGCGACGTCGACGGGCTTCTTGCGGTCTTCGATCATCTTGGTCTTGTCGGCGTCAAGCTTCGGCGGTTGCTCGTTCTCGCCGGGGACGATCGTGAAGATCGGCAGGTTCGCCGGCAGCTCGACCGTGCCGCGGACGCCGTCGCCGGCGTCCACGTTCACGCCCACGTGCCGCCAGTAGCCGTAGTAGAAACGGTACACGTCGACCGAGGCCCGCGCGGCGGCGCGGCCGTCGGGCGCACTGGCCGTGGACACGAAGTACTGCGTGTCGGCCGGCACGTCGACGGCGCCCGTCCACTCCGAGTCGGGCGTGGCCATCGACACCGCCGCGGCCAAGGGCTTCTGCGCCTCCGAGAGCCGGTCGACGAAGCCGAAGAACGGGTTGGTCAGGTGCACCCGCACCTTGTAGCGGTACGCCGCGCCGGGCTCGGCGGTGAAGTCGTGGGCCCACACCGTGACCTTGGTTGAGGCCGCGTCGGTGAGCGGGGCCAGCACGTCTTCAGGGCCTTCGCTCTTGGCCGACTCGAGCTTCTCCCCCTTGCTGTTGAAGCCCTTCTTGCGGAGCTCGTCCTCGACCCGGGCCAGTTCCTTGGTCAGTGCGTCGATCCGCTTCTGGATCGCCGCCCGCTGCTGGGCCTTGAGCTTCTCCTGCGCCGCCTTGTCGTCCTGCGGGGGGCCCTTCTGGCCGCCGCCCGGGCCGCCCAACTGCGCCAGCGTGCCCTCGGGCACCACGAACCGCGTGCGGTACACCTCGGCGTGACGGCCCCGCCCCAGCCCGCTGTCGGCAAAGGCATGGTTCACCGCCGGCCGCTGCGTCCAATCGTCCCAGCCTCCCGGCCCGTCGACCGACGACCGATCGCCCGGCCGATCGGGCGGACGGTTGTCACGCGGCGGACGCCCGCCCCCCGGCGCCCCACGAGTCCCCGGGCCCGTCGGACCGCCCGGGCCCCCCCCCCCCGGCCGCCCGCCCCCCCCCCCCCCGCCCCCCCCCCCCCCCCCCCCCCCGCGCCGCCCGCCGCGCCCCCCGCCCCCCGCCCCCCCCCC
>JACVCL010000090.1 GCA_016742075.1 Phycisphaerales bacterium | reverse complement strand
GGTGGGGGGGCGGTTTGTTGATTACTTCAAGCGCTTCGTGCCCTCATCCGACGGCCGCGGCTTCGACTACGAGGGCCTCAAGCAGGCCGTCGACGCCGAGCGGCAGCAGATCGAGCGCGAGCGTCAGGCCATGGACGCCGCCCGCGCCGCCGGCCCCGCGCCGGCCGCGGCGCTCCCCGGCGTGGCCCCCGCCCAGCGCGTGCTGCAGGTGCACAACAGCTACATCGTCACGCAGGACGAGCAGGGCGTGGTCATCATCGACCAGCACGCCCTGCACGAGCGCGTGATGTTCGAGAAGCTCCGCCAGCGCCTCGAGGCCGGCGGCGGCAAGCTCCAGGCCCAGCGGCTGATCATGCCCGCGGTGGTCCCCTGCTCGGCCCAGCAGCTCGAGCGCGCCGCCGACCTCGGCCCCGTGCTCGAGCGCCTGGGCATCGAGGCCGAGCCCATCGGCGCCTCCGCCCTCGCCGTGCACGCCTTCCCGACCTTCCTCTTCGACCGGCGCGTCGACCCCGTCGCGTTCATGGCCGACCTGCTCGACCAGGCCGAGGCCGGCCTGCTCGGCTCCCCGGGGGCCGACCGCGCCCGACTCGAAGAAGCCGCCCTGCACGAGGTCCTCGACATGATGGCCTGCAAGGCCGCCGTCAAGGCCGGCGACGCCCTCTCCCCCGCCGAGCTCGAGGAACTGCTCACCCTCCGCGAGCAGGTCGAGCGCTCCAGCAACTGCCCGCACGGCCGCCCAACGGCCATCCGCCTCACCCTGCGGGATCTCGAGAAGCGCTTCGGCCGCTCGTAAACGCCCGCCACGCCCCGGGCCGGTCCACCGCCCCCGCCAGCCGCTGCATGTACACCCGCGCCGGGATCGACGCCGCGCCGAACCGGCCCACATGCCCCGTGACCATCTGCGTGTCAAAGAGCCTGTACCCGCACGACGCCAGGTGCCGCACCAGCAGCACCAGGCACACCGACGACGCCCCCGAGCCGTCCAGCGGATCGGGCGACCCGTCGGGCCGCCGCCCCCGCGCCCGATGGAACATCGACTCGCCGAAGAACGCCGCCCCGATCGACACCCCGTAGATCCCGCCGACCAGCACCCGCCCGCCGCCCGAAGGGTCGGTCCGCCACGCCTCCAGGCTGTGCGCGTGCCCGGCCCGGTGCAGCGCCGCGTACGACGCCACCAGCTCGTCGGTGATCCAGCCCGCGTTCTCCATCAACTCGGTGTCGCCGGCCTCCGTCGCCAGACGCTCCAGCTCCCGGTCCCGCCGCGGGTCGGCGCAACCGCGCATCACCGCCTCGAACGCCGTGTTGCACGTCACCTCGAACCGGCCGCGCCGGATCATCCGCTCCACCGTCCGCGGGCAGTGGAAGCCCTCGCCCTCGCTCAGCGGCATCACCCCGCGCGGGTCGGCCGTGTAGAACGACACCTCGCCCGTCCGCGGGTCCCCCATCGGGAAGGCCCCCTGCCGGTAGGCGTGCAGCAGCGTCGGGACGTCGAAGGGCATGTCGGCGCCGGGGCGGCCTCAGCCGGGGCTCTCCACCGCCTCCAGGATCAGGTGGATGAGCACCGTGTGCGCCTCCTGCACCACCTCCGTCGCCGCGTGGGGCACCACCAGCGGCAGCCCGCACAGCGCCCGGGCCGCGCCGCCGTCCTTGCCCAGCAGCCCGATGCGCTCAACCCCCCGCGCCGCCGCCGCCCGCAGCGCCGCCAGCACGTTCGGCGAGTTCCCCGAGGTCGTCAGCGCCACCAGCACGTCCCCGGGGCGCGCCAGCGCTTCCACCTGCCGCGCAAAGACCTGCTCGTACCCGAAGTCGTTGGCGATGCACGTCAGCGCCGTCGGGTCGGCGTTCAGGCACAACGCCGCCAGCGGCGGCCGGTCGGCCCGGTACCGCCCGATGAGCTCCTCGGCCAGGTGCATCGCCTGCGCCGCCGAGCCGCCGTTCCCGCACGTGAACACCCGGCCCCCCGCCGCCAGCGTCCGCCGCACCGCCAGCGCCGCCGTCGCGATCGACGGAGCCATCTCCGCCATCCCCGCGATCGCCGCCGCCGAACGCGCCAGCCGGGCGCGGATAAACCCTTCGTCGAATCCCATCGGCCGCAGTCTCCTTCCCGAGGCGCCGCTCCGTCAACACCCGGACCGCCCCGCCGCGCCCGCGTACCATCCCGACCCCCCGCATCGGGCCCCGCCCCCGCGACGAAGCAACCCTTCGGCCGGACCCCCGGGACACCCGACCCCGCCGGGAACGTAGCTCAATGGTAGAGCAGCGGCCTTTTAAGCCGTTGGTTCAGGGTTCGAGTCCCTGCGTTCCCATTCGCCGCCGCCGCCCACGCGGCACTCGGCACGACCGTCGGAACGCGCCCGCGAAGGGAGTCGCATGCTGGTTGTTCACGCCAACTGGTCGGGGGATCGGCTCTGGTTCTGGGCCGAGCTCGCGCCGGAACCGGCCCCCGCGGCCGCCCACCCCGGCCCGGTGACCCCCGCGCCCGTCGCCGCCGCCCGCCTCACCGCCCCGCCCCACCCGCCCGCCGCCGAGGGCCACCGCCTCGCCCAGCTCATCGGCGCCGATCTCGCCACCGGCGTCGAGCGCGCCGACCTTACCCTCCGCCTCCCCACCGCCCACGGCGCCCCGGCCCCCAGCCCGCGTCTGGCCCACTGGATGGGCCGCGTCGCCCACGCGCCCGCCGCCCCGGGCGCCCCCGCCGATCGCGCCGCCCTGGCCCTCTGGACCGTCCCCGCCCTTGGCGTCGGACCCGACGACGCCCCACGCGTGCTCGAGGCCCTCGAGGAACTCGGCCAGCGCACCGCCTCGCACCTGCTCGACGAAGAGTCGGGCCACGAGCGCGCCTCCGGCAACCGCTGGGCCCACCTCGTCGTCGGCGAGTCGGCCCGCTACTTCGCCGCCGCCGCACGCCTCGCCCGCTCGATGCTCGCCGAGCAGCGATTCGTCCCCACCCTCGCCGAGCGCGAGGGCGCCCTCGTCGCCACCTGGCGGCCCTGGCTGGGCGACGCCGCCGCGCACGACCGCCTGGTCACCCTCGTCGGCGCCATGCCCCCCTCCGCCCGCGCCGCCGCCGACGCGCTGAACCACGACGGCCACGCCATCACCGAGGCCTTCCTCTCCGCCCTCACCGACGCCGCCTCGCGCCGCGCCCTCGCCGCCGAGAGCATGCACGAGGCCGTCGAGCTCTGGTCCGGCGGCCGCGACCCCCACGTCGCCTGGCTCGGCGGGCTGCTCGGCGCCCCCGCCCCCGTCCCCGGCGACGCCGCCATGGCCCGCTCCGTCCGCCGGTGGCTCGGCCTCCTCGAAGAGCGCGGCCAGAGCGCCCACTGGCGCCTGTGCGTCCGCCTCTCCGAGCCCCTCGCCGCCGACACCGACCTCGCCGACCTCCGCGCCCCCGGCGACGACATCGTCTGGACTCTCTCCCTCGCCCTCCAGTCCGCCGACAACGAGAAGATCCTCGTCGACGCCGACGATGTCTGGGCCCTCCGCTCGGCCACCGCCACCGTCGAGGGCCTCCGCCTCGAGCAGCCGCAGGACCTCCTCCTCGCCGAGCTCGGCCGCGCCAGCCGCCTCTGGAAGAAGCTCGAAGAAGCCCTCGAAGAGCAGCACCCCACCGGCCTCGACCTCACCACCCGCCAGGCCTACGAGTTCCTCCGCGAGATCCGCCCCCTCATGCAGGAGCAGGGCTTCGGCGTCATCTGCCCCGACTGGTGGGACACCCCCAGCGCCCGCCTCGGCGCTCGCCTCCAGCTCTTCACCGGCGACGCCGAGCCCATCGACCTCGCCGGCGGCGGCCGCGGCCCCGGCGTCGTCGGCGACGCCAAGCTCGGCCTCAACGCCCTCGTCGGCTACGAGTGGAAGCTCGCCATCGGCGACACGCCCCTCACCCTCGAAGAGTTCGAGAAGCTCGCCGCCCAGCGCGCCCCCCTCGTCCGCGTCGACGGCCGCTGGGTCGAGGTCCGCCCCGAAGACGTCCAGGCCGCCCTCCGCTTCATCCGCGAGAACCCCGGCGGCCAGATGCACATCGGCCAGGCCCTCCGCATGGCCTACGGCCCCGCCGAACAGACCGGCCTGCCCATCCTCGGCATCGACGCCCGCGGCTGGATCGCCGACCTGCTCGGCGAGGGCGACGCCCGCGGCGAGCGCCTCCGCATGCTCGACACCCCCGGCGGCTTCCACGGCGAACTCCGCCCCTACCAGGCCAAGGGCCTCTCCTGGCTCGCCTTCCTCGACCGGCTGGGCCTGGGCCCCTGCCTCGCCGACGACATGGGCCTCGGCAAAACCGTCCAGCTCCTCGCCCTGCTCGTCCACGAGCGCGAGCAGGCCGCCGACCAGGGCGTCGGGCCCACGCTGCTCGTCGTCCCCATGTCCATCGTCGGCAACTGGCGACGCGAGGCCGAACGCTTCGCCCCGGGCCTCCGCATCCTCGTCCACCACGGCATGGACCGCCTCGTCGGCGAGACCTTCGTCCACCGCGCCTCCGCCTCCGACCTCGTCATCACCACCTACGCCCTCGCCCACCGCGACCGCGAGGCCCTCGAGCGCGTCGGCTGGCACCGCGTCGTCCTCGACGAGGCCCAGAACATCAAGAACGCCTCCGCCAAGCAGAGCCAGGCCGTCCGCGCCCTCGACGCGCCCCGCCGCGTCGCCCTCACCGGCACCCCCCTCGAAAACCGCCTCAGCGAGCTCTGGTCCATCATGGACTTCTGCAACCCCGGCTTCCTCGGCGGCCCAGGCGAGTTCCGGCGCAACTTCTCCGTCCCCATCGAGCGCTACCACGACCGCGAGCGCGCCCGCAGCCTTCGCATGCTCGTCAGGCCCTTCGTCCTCCGCCGCCTCAAGACCGACCCCGCCGTCATCACCGACCTCCCCGAGAAGCTCGAGACTAAGGAATACTGCCGCCTCACCAGCGAGCAGGCCTCGATGTACGAGGCCTGCGTCAAGCAGATGCTCGGCGAGGTCGACAAGGCCGAGGGCATCCGCCGCCGCGGCATCGTGCTCACCACCCTCGTCCGCCTCAAGCAGATCTGCAACCACCCCGCCCAGGCCCTCCGCGAGGCCGCCGCCCCCGAGGCCACCCAGGCCCCCGACGCCCAGCCCGACGCCGAGCCCGCCGAGGACGCCCTCCCCGCCGGCGTCGCCGAGGCCGCACGCTCCGGCAAGTGCATCCGCCTCCTCGAAATGCTCGACGAGGTCATGTCCGCCGGCGCCTCGGCCCTCATCTTCACCCAGTTCCGCCGCATGGGCCACCTCCTCGCCGGCATGCTCCGCCACGCCTTCGACCGCGAGGTCCTCTTCCTCCACGGCGGCACGCCCCAGAAGCAGCGCGAGAGCATGGTCGAGCGCTTCCAGAAGGCCGACGGCACCGCGCCCCTCTTCGTCGTCTCCCTCAAGGCCGGCGGCACCGGCCTCAACCTCACCGCCGCCAGCCACGTCTTCCACTTCGACCGCTGGTGGAACCCCGCCGTCGAGAACCAGGCCACCGACCGCGCCTTCCGCATCGGCCAGACCAAGACCGTCAACGTCCACAAGTTCATCGTCAGCGGCACCCTCGAAGAGAAGATCGACGCCATGATCGAGAGCAAGATCGCCCTCGCCCAGGACGTCATCGGCTCCGGCGAAGAGTGGCTCACCGAGATGAGCACCTCCCAGCTCCGCGAGATGCTCTCCCTCCGCGCCGACGCCGTCGCCGACGAGTAGCGTCCCCGCCCCACACCCCCGTCCGAGACCCCCGCGATCACGCCCGAGCCGCCCCTCCGCACTCCGGGCACGCCGACACCTCGGGCAGCCCTCGAAGGTCGTAGCCGCAGCCCGCGCAAGGATCCGCGAGGATCGGCGTCAGCCGCGCGTCGATCGCCCATCCGATCAGGGCCGTGCTCAGCATCAGGTGATACACACCCGCGAGCTGCCGCCTCACCCCGGTTTCCCACGCGAGTCCCGCCGCAGTGCCGTCCCAACTCCCAACGGCGGCGTTGAGGATCGACAGCCCGAGCGCAAGCAGCGCTGCTCCGAGCACGATCCACGAGCGTGTCAGCCACCACAAGAGCGCCACGTTCAGCGCACTGGCCCATGTCGCCGCGGCGACAACACGCCACGCTGAACCACCGAGGATGAACGGCGTTGTTTCGATCCAGAAGAACTCAAGCACGATCGACGCGGCCACCACCGCGGCGATCCCCGCCAGCGGTCTGGTCCGCCGGCGGTCGCGGGGCGCGATGAACACCGCGATCGCGAGGTACAGGGGCCCGAAGATCATGAAGATCGGCAACTCGCACACGAGATGGAGGGGCGTCCAGACGCGGGCGAACCACCAGAACCACACGTCGCTGCTCTCGCCGCAGGCCCACCACGTGAACCTGACGACCGCGAGGTTCAGGTCCCACCCCCGCGCCAGCGCGATCAGCAGCGCCGCCAGCACCGCCAGCGCGATCCACCCCACCCAGCCGAACCCCCACAGCGGTCGCAACCTCGCTTGGCGCATGGCCGAATCTTACGACGGCCACGGCCCGCTCTCGAACTCCGGCGTCCCCCGTTCATCCTCACACCCCGAACGCCCCCTCCGCCACGTCGATCGCCCGCACCAGCGCCGCCGCTTTGTTCACCGTCTCCTGGTGCTCGGCCTCCGCCGACGAGTCGAACACGATCCCCCCGCTCGCCTGCAGGTGGTACGTCCACCGCCCCGCCGCGTGCAGCGCCGTCGGCACCACCATCGTCCGCAGCGCCAGCGCGATGTCCATCTGCCCGTCCAGCCCCACGCACCCGAAACCCCCGCCGTACGGCCCCCGACGAACCGGCTCCAGCTCGTCGATGATCTGCATCGCCCGGATCTTCGGCGCCCCGCTGATCGTCCCCACCGGCAGCGTCGCCGCCAGCGCGTCCCAGCAGTCCACGCCGTCCCGCAGCTCGCCCGTCACCGTGCTCGAGATGTGCATCACGTGGCTGTACCGCTCCACCTCCATCACCGCATCCAGCGACACCGTCCCCGGCCGCGCCACCACCCCCACGTCATTCCGCCCCAGGTCCACCAGCATGATGTGCTCGGCCCGCTCCTTCTCGTCGGCCAGCAGCTCGCGCTCCAGCGCCGCGTCCTCCTCCGCCGTCGCCCCGCGGCGCCGGGTCCCCGCCAGCGGCCGGTTCGTCACCACCAGCCGCCGCACGCCCCCGCGCTCCTCCGCCCGCACACGGCACAGAATCTCCGGGCTGCTCGCCACCAGGATGCACCCCTCGGCCTGCAGGTACACCATGTACGGGCTGGGGTTCACCGTCCGCAGCGCCCGGTACACGTCGAAGGGGTCCGCCGCGCTCTCACGCTCGAACCTCTGGCCCAGCACCACCTGGAAGATGTCCCCCGCCCGGATGTACTCCTTGGCCTTCTCCACCATCGCCGCGTGCTGCGCCGCCGTCATGTTCGACCGCACCTTCGACCGGTCCGCCGGCGCCTCGCCCGGCAGCTCCCCCGCCCGCAGCGGCCGGCTGTGCCTCTGCAGCGCCTCCGCCGTCAGCCCCAGCCGCAGCACCGCGTCGTCGTACACCGCGCCCGGGTCGTCCCGCTCGCCCACATCCGCCAGCCGAACCACGTGCACGAGCTTGTCGGCGTGGTCGAACGCCACCACCTCGCTGTAGAACCCGAAGTGCATCTCGGGCAGCCCGCGGTCATCCGGCGGCGCCGACGCGAACCCCAGCTTCTCCGGCTCCCCGTACCGAACCGTGTCGTACGCCGCGTACCCCACCCAGCCCCCCAGGAAGCACCCCGGCAGCCGCCGCCGCGCCGCCCCCTCCGGCATCACCAGCTCCAGCCCCGACGACAGCGCCTGCGGCGCCCGCAAGGGGTTCCGCTCCTCCCGCTCCACCACCCTAGGCCCCGCGCCGCCCCCGCGCAGCGTGATCTTCACCCGCTGGCCCCGCGCCACCACCTCCATCGTCGGGTGCGCGCCCAGCATCGAGTACCGCCCCTGCCGGTCGCCACCCTCCACGCTCTCGAGCAGGAACGACGGCGCGGTCCGCTCGTCCTCCACCACCATCCGCCGGTACGCCAGCACCGGCGTCAACTGGTCCGACAGCAGCCGGATCCCCAGCGGCACCACCAGCCGACGACCCGACCCCCCCGCGCCCCCCGCCGCGCGACGACGCGTCACCAATTCCACGAACTCGCGTTTGCCCAGGTTCACCGACATAGGGGCGGAGTCTAGCCCCCGCCGTTCGACCCGCCCCCGCCCGTCCCGTAACCTTCGCCGCCCCATGCGACGCATCCGCCGACACCGCGACGAGCCCCGCATCGACATGACGCCGATGCTCGACACCATCTTCCTTCTTCTCACCTTCTTCCTCTTCGCCCTCACACTCGCCACCCGCTTCAACGTCACCGAGATCCGCCTGCCCACCACCTCGCAGGGCCGCGCCCCCGAGCCCGTCCCCGCCGTCATCGTCGGCCTCAAGGCCGACGGCCAGCCCATGGTCGACAACACCGCCGTCGCCTGGACCGACCTCCTCGCCGCCGTCCGCGAAGCCCGCGAGCGCACCCCCAGCGCCACCCTGTTCATCGCCCCCGACGCCGAGGCCAGGAGCACCGACCTCTTCCGCCTCATGGACACCCTCGCCCAGGGCGACATCCGCGACCTCCGCTTCCTGCGCCTCCCCGAGGCCAAGGCCACCCCGCCGGCCACCCCCGCCGCGGCCCCGGATCAATCCCCGGGCGTCCCCGGCACCCCCGGCCCGAACCCCTGATCCCTATCGTTCCCCGCCATGCCTCCCTCTGGGGACCACGACCGCGAACGCGCCTGGCCGCTCGCCGTGGGACTGCTCTTCAGCCTCGCCGCCCACCTCCTGCTCGCGGCGCTGCTGACGCTCGTCCCCGGCGGCACCCTCTTCGCGCGCTCCTCGGGCTCCCTCGCCGACGCCCGCCAGCGCGAGGCCGAGCGCCGCGCCAAACTCCCCGAAGTCGAACGCCGCAAACTCGAGCAACTCGAGCGCGAGCGCCCGCCCATCCGCCTCGGCAACCCCGACAGCACCGCCATCACCGCCACCTGGATCGGCTTCGACGAGTTCAAGCAGCACTACACCCTCGTCAAGTCCGAGACCGACCAGCCCGCCCTCACCGTCGATCCCCCCGCAGGCCGCCCGACGCCCGCCCCGCCCCTCGCCTCACAGAGCGCCCCCGCCCCGTCAACCACCACCCCACCCCTCCCTCCACCCCCCCCCCCCCC
>JACVCL010000089.1 GCA_016742075.1 Phycisphaerales bacterium | reverse complement strand
CCCCCATGGTGCCCCCGCCGCCCACGCCGACCCCTGCCGGAGGTCGGTCTCCCCCGGGCGACGCCGACGGGAGTCCCGGCGTGGCGGCGTCGCCCGCGCCCGGCTTCTTGCCGATTTCCCGCGAGGTGACGTCGTTCACGCTCGGCAGGCCCACCAACGTATAGGGGATGCCCTCCCGTGCCGCGTTGGACCGCAGCCACTTGAGCACCGTGTCGTTGATGTACGTGCTGCGGGCCTCCGTGGGGCTGGCGTCGATCGTGAGGGTGACGCGGATGGCCCCGTTCTTGCCGGCCGCCGCGTCGCCCGCCGCCCCGGCCGCGCCGGAGGCATCCGCCGGCGCCGCCGGCTGGGGGGCGCCACGGTCTTCATGGCCGCCTCCGGCCCCGGGGCCGAAGGGGTTGCCGCCGGGGAAGCCGCCGCCCGCGTCGCCGCCCGCCGAGGCGGCCGAGCCGGCGCCGCCCTTGATCGGGTCGCCGGGCTTGAGGTACTGCGTCTGGATGCTCACGAGGTCGAACGCCGGGCCCTTGGCGTCGGGGTTCTTGCTCTTCTGATAGGCGTTGCCGGCGGCGAAGATCTGGTCGACGTCGTTCAGAACATAGTTATACAGGTCCTTGCCGTCGAAGAACCTCAGAACGTTGGCCGCCATGAACTTGGGCTGGTGCTCGGCCGACGCCTGCTCCCACTCCTGCCTCAGCTGGGTGCCGCGGCTCACGACGGCGGAGAAAGCCGGATCCATCTGGGCCTGCCGGATGTTCGCGCTGTCCATGAACGGCCGCACGAACGACACGCCGCCCGCGGCCACGCCCAGCGCCGCCGCCGCCACAAACCACGGCGTCTTCTTCTTCCACAGCGCCTCCCGGACCACCCGCACCGGCATGAGGTTCGCCCGGATCGGCGTCAGGTCAAGGCCCTGGAGCGCCAGCCCGTACGCCGTCGCCAGGTTCAGACTCACCGCCTCGAAATCGGCGGCGCCCGACCCCTCCACCGAGATGCGGTTGAACCGCTCCAGCCGGACCACCTCCATCTTCAGCTGCTGGCTCAGCAGCTTCCGCAGGCCCAGCACCTTGAACGTCGAGCCCAGGCCGATCAGCCGCGTCAGGTTCGCCCCGGGGTGCGTGTCCTGGTAGTACTGGATCGACCGCTGCACATCCTGCACCAGGTCCTGCAGCACCGGCTTGATGGCCTGGAAAATGTGCTTTTTGTACTTGCTGGTCTCGGCTTCCTTCTTCAGCCGCTCGGCCTTGCCGTAGGGCAGCTTGAAGGTCTCGGCGATCGCGTTCGTGAACTGGTGGCCGCCCATCGGGAACGTGCGGATCCACACCCGCCCTCCCTCGGCCACGATGAGGTCGGTCGCGATCGTCCCGATGTCCAGGATCACCGTCCCCGCCGTCTTGTCGGTGAACGCGTAGTCGTAGGCGATCGCGTTGTACGCCGCGATCGGGCCCAGCGTCACCACGTCGGGCGTCAGCCCCAGGTCGCCCCACAGGCTCAGACGCTCGTTCACCCGCTCCTTCGTGATCGCGAAGATGCCGACCTCGATGTCCGGGGTGTCGTCGGACGTGAACACCTGGTAGTCCCACTCCACCTGGTCGATCGGGAACGGGATCTGCTGCACCGCCTCGAATCGCACCAGGTTCGGCACCCCCTTGGCTTCCACCGGCGGCAGTTTCGCGAACCGCGCGAACGCCGTGTGCCCCGGAACCCCCACCGCCACCGCCGAGCCCCGCATCTGGTCGCGGAACTGGCTCATCATCTGACCCAGCGTGATTCTTACCGACTCGTCCGCGTTGATCTCCGGCGTGCTCAGAACTTTCTTATGCGGCACCACCACGAAGTCCGCCACGCGGAGATTCTCGCCGTCGCGCTCCAGCTTCACGGCCTTCACCGCGCCGTCGCCGATGTCCACGCCCCAGCACGCATTCGATGACGCCATGTCCGCTCCTCGCCAGGCCCCCGCCCGCGAACGCTCCGACCGACCTTCCGCGAACCGGGCATCCTACCCGCCCCTCATCCCGACCCCGGGCCGCCCGGCCCGATCAACGGCCTCCCACAACCGGTGTACGCCCCGCCCCGCCCGCGGTTGAGCCTCCCCGCCCGGTTCGCACCCATGAACATCCGGCGTTTTCGCCCGATCGGTTCCCGTCCGCGGCGTCCGAGCACCGTTCTTGGAGTAGACTGTCCCCCAACCCTTTGCTCGGCGAGAGGCTCTCTGGTGGAGCGCCCGCCCGAGGACGGTATCGCCCCGAGGTCTCCGCTCGTGACGTCGCACCCCGACTCCCCCGCCCCGTCGCCGAACACCGCGCCGGCCGAAGCCGCGGCCTCGTCCCACGCCCCCGCCGCGCCCCACACGCCGCCCGCCGGCGACTCCGGCGTCGGGTTCTCCCCCGAGATGGAAGCCGCCATCGACGAGGCCATGGCCGCCGCCGCCGGCGACCATCCCAAGTCCAGGAAGGCCGACAAGGCCGACAAGGGCGAGAAGGGCGACAAGCGCCGCGGCCGCCACCTCCCCGATCCCGGCTTCAACAGCCACCCCGAGATCGCCCCCGCCGAGAAGCCCAAGATCCGCGGCCCCCGCCGCATCGAGTCGGGCCGCGAGAACCGCACCGGCAAGGTCGTCTCCATCGGCCCCACCGACATCTTCATCGAGTTCGGGCCCAAGGAGCTCGGCGTCGTCCCCCGCATCCAGTTCCCCGACGAGAAGGACCTCCCCACCGTCGGCGGCGAGTTCACCGTCGTCGTCGACCGCTACTCCAACGAGGAATCGCTGTTCATCTGCTCGCGGCCCGGCGCCGTCCAGAAGGCCGACTGGGAGATGCTCGAGCCCGGCACCATCGTCGAGGCCGTCGTCACCGGCACCAACAAGGGCGGCCTCGAGATGGAGGTCGCCAAGCACCGCGCCTTCATGCCCGCCTCGCAGATCGACACCCGCCGCATCGAGGACCTCACCCCCTTCGTCGGCCAGAAGCTCAAGTGCAAAGTCACCCGTGTCGACCGCGCCGGCGGCGGCAACATCGTTCTCTCGCGGCGCGACATCCTCGCCGAGGAGCGCAAGGAGAGCCTCTCCAAGCTCAAGGACAGCCTCAAGGAAGGCGACATCATCGAGGGCCGCGTCACCAAGATCATGGCCTTCGGCGCCTTTGTCGACATGGGCGGCGTCGACGGCCTCCTCCACATCTCCGACCTCAGCCACGACCGCGTCGGCAAGGTCGAAAAGGTCGTGAAAGAGGGCGAGACCGTCCGCGTCAAGATCCTCAAGCTCGACTGGGAGAACGACCGCCACTCCCTCGGCCTCAAGCAGCTCTCCGACCACCCCTTCGACGCCGCCACCAAGGACATCGTCGAGGGCGCCGAGATCACCGGCCGCGTCTCCAAGCTCACCGAGTTCGGCGCCTTCATCGCCCTCGGCGAGGGCGAGCACGCCGCCGAGGGGCTCTGCCACATCTCCGAGCTCGACTGGCGCCGCGTCGCCAAGACCTCCGACGTCGTCCAGCCCAACCAGATCGTCAAGGTCAAGGTCCTCAAGATCGACCGCGACAGCAAGAAGATCTCCCTCTCCATCAAACAGGCCAAGCCCCGCCCCGAGGGCGAGCGCGGCGGGCCGGGAGGCCCCGGCGGCCCGGGCGGACGCCCCGGCCGCGGCCGCGGCCGCGACTTCGTCGAAGACACCCGCACCCCCGAAGAGATCCTCAAGGAAACCCCGGCCCTCCGCCGCCTCCGCGAGCAGGCCAAGGCCAAGCACGGCGCCAAGTCGCCGCTCAAGTCGGGCCTCGGCTCCACCGGCAGCCTCGGCATGGGCCTCGGCGATCTCAAGCTCTGATCCCCCCAAGCCGCGGGCGCGGCCCGGGGTCATCGTGCCGACTGGCTCTCCCCGCCCCCGCGCGTCCCGATCTCGCGGAACTCCGCCGCCGCCGGCACCCGGCGCAGCGCCTCGACCCGGCGCGTGAACGTCACCCGCGGCGGGGCCACCTCGCCCGCCGCCGCGGCCCGGCTGTCGAAGTACAAATCCACCACCGCGCTCACCTGCTCCCCCGTCCGCTGCGTCACCCGCACCGTCCCCCGGACGGGTGTCACGTGCGTCGGCAGGCCGGGGATCTCCTCCATCGCCCATCCCCAGGCCTGAGCGCCGTCGAGCGGCATATCGCGGTCGAGCGCCGCCACCCGGGGGATCGACACGATCCACGTCAGCCGCGACCACCCGCGCCCCGCCTCGGGCCGCGGGTCCGACACGCTCAGCAGATCGCGGTCCTCATCGTGCACCAGCGTCATCCGCGTGCTGCGGTTCTGCGTCGCGAACTGCGCCGCCGAATTGGGCGTCCAGGCCGCCTCGGGCGTCGCCCGACGCTGCGCGCACCCAGCACCCCAAGCCGTCAGCCCCCCGAGCAGCCCAGCCACCACGATCGCCCGCATCCGCCGCATGGTCGCGCTCCTTACGCCCCCGCCCGCCCGACGCGGGCATGCTATAGCCCCGCCATCTCCCGCAGCAGCCGGGCCAGGTCCTCCGGCACCACCATCACGCTCAGCCGCGGCTGCTTCACCAGCGCCAACGCCCCGAAACGCCGGTCGGCCTTGATCGCCGCCAGCGTCACCGGCGACCGGGCCGCCCGCACCGGCTTCACGTCGAACACCACCGCCTTCTCGTCGCCGGGGGCGTCGGGGTCGGGGTACGGATCCTTCACCACCTCCGCCAGCCCCACCAGGGCCTTCTGGTCGCCGGTGTGATAGATCAGCGCGGCGTCCCCCTTTCGGGCCGACCGCATCGCCAGCCTCGCCGCGGCGTTGGCCACCCCCGACCACACCGCCCGCTTCTCGCGCACCAGATCGGCGTAGCTGTACTCCGACGGCTCGGTCTTCAGCAGGAACGTTGCCACGCCCCCACTCTACGACCCTGTCCGCCTTCTCACCCGGGCGTCAACGCCTCCGCCGAATCGCCACCAACCCGGCCAGGCCGAGCAACGCCGCGGCGGAAGGGGCGGGGATGAGGGCGATCTCGGCGTAGCCGAAGCCGTCGGTGCGGGTGTTGCCACCGTCGACGCCGAAGAGGTTGGTCATGGCCGGAGCGAAGAAGGATGTTCCGCCGAGCGACGCCATCGCGGGCCCCGGGTCGGCCCCGCGGCCACCGTTGTACCCGCCGCCCCCGCCGGCGCTGTACCCGCCACCGCCGCTGCCCCCGCCGCCGCCGAAGCCGCCGACCGCACCGACGTACCCGGCGATCGTGCCGGCTCCTCCGCCAGCCCCGCCGAGCACGAAGCTCGCGCCCCCTTGACCGGGTCCGGGATTGAGGAAGCCCGGAGCCTCGGTTCCGCCGGAGGTGTAGAACCCACCGCCACCGCCGCCCGCGCCAATACCGCCATCGCCGCCGATGCCGCTGGCCCCGCCTGAACCGTCAGGAACCGGTGCGGCGGACGCGCGGCCGTGCCCCAAGTTCCCGCCGGCACCACCACCGCCACCGGCGACAAGAATGGGCGTGTTTCCGGGTCCGACGATGAATGTGCCACCACCACCACCGATGCCCGGCGTGTCCTCGACAAAACCGCCCTTGCCCCCCACGAGTATCGAGAGCTGCGTGCCCGCGGTCAGCGTGAGGTCTCCGGCCACCGAGGCGCCGCGCCCGTTGAGCCCGGCGTTGGCCCCGACAGCGGTCAGCCGATAGAGACCTGTGGTGGGGACGGTCCAGTTCACGATGGAGCCCGAGTAGCTGAAGGTCTGCATCGCGGCCATCGCCGCGGGCGCCGACGCGGCCCACGCGCCGACAGCGAGGGCCAGGGCTCCACGAACGGAACGGGCACGGAAACGGGTGATCGTCATGGTCCTTCTCCTTGTGGCCTCGGGTATCTCTTTGCTTCTCGCAGCGTGCCGAGTGCGCTCGCCAGCCAGCACACGGCCCGGTGCTCTGGTCGGATGCGCCAGAAGTTCACACACTCGCCTCAGCGCGTCGCATCCGGCGGGCCCGCTCGGCAAGTCTTGCCGCCGCCGCAGCCATCGCCGCCTTCGCCGGGATCTTCATGTCTGCCACTCCTTCGAAACGCTGCCGGAGTCTGTGCCGAAACACCGAACCAAACCAACAAACCGCGAACCTCGCCCCCCCGCCCGCCGATCCCCGACGGCCCCGCGCCATCTCCGAGAACCATCCGCCGAACGGCCGGTCACCCGCCGCCATCAGCCGGATGGGCGCAGACCGGGCCTCGGGATGTCGCGCCGAGTCACGGCCTCCGGCCGCCTTTCGGCGGCCCCGCGTCGGCGGCCAGGCCCCGAAACCCGCGGGCCAGACCTTGAACGTACTTCCAAACGGGGCTGAGTCAAAGGAACCCCGGGAGGCAGGTGTCGCTGCCGCGGTTCTCGGACATTCAACTCGCCCCCCGTTCAAGATTTCCCCCGCCCGGCCACTCCCCGTCCCTCTGGGCCCGCCGACCCGGCCCCCGCACCCGCACCCGGCCTCCCCCGCAGCGCCCACGCCGCGACGAGCAGCCCCCCCAGCGCCAGCGCAGCGCTCAGAAAGTAGGGCGCCCCCGGCACCTTCACCGGTGTCCGCTCGCCGATGAAGTAGCCGAACACCGTGGCCCCAAGCGGGTAGCCGATGATGGCCGCGATGCTGCTGAGGCTCGTCAGAGCGCCCTGCACCTCCCCCTGTTCCGTCGCGGGCGAGGCCTTGGTGATCAGGGCCTGCGCCGCCGGCTGCGCGATGCCCCCCAACGACGCCGCGAGAATGATCACGTAGATCATCCACCCCTGCGTCGCCAGCCCGTAGCCCAGGTACGCGCACACCCCGATCCCCAGACCCACGAGCAGGCTCCGCGGCTCGCCCAGACGCGGGATGATCTTCCGCGCAAGCCCCCCCTGCACGATCGCCGCCCCCACGCCCACGCACGTCAGCGACAGCCCCGTGTCCAGCTCGCCCCAGTGGTAGCGGTGCTTCGTGTACAGCACCCACGTCGAGTGCAGCCCGAACATCGCCATGTTCAGAAGAAACAGGCTCGCGCCCAGTTCGAGCACCACCGGGTAGCGTCGCAGATGCCCGAACGTGCCCAGCGGGTTCGCCCGCGCCAGGCTGAACGGCCGCCGGCGGTCGGCCGGCAGCGACTCGGGCAGCACGAAGTACCCGTACGCCCAGTTCACCAGCGTCAGCGCGCCCGCCGCCCAGAACGGCGCGCGGATGTGCATCTCCCCCAGCAGCCCGCCCAGCAGCGGCCCCAGCACGAACCCCAGCCCGAACGCCGCCCCGATCACCCCGAACCCCGCCGCGCGCTTCTCCGGCGGCGTCACGTCGGCGATGTAGGCGTTGCACGCCGTGATGTTCGCCCCCGACACGCCGTTGAGCGCCCGTGTCACGAACAGGAACCACAAGGTCGGCGACAGCGCCGCCGCGAAGTAATCGAGCGCCGAGCCGAACAGCGAGATCAGGATCACCGGCCGCCGCCCGAACCGGTCCGACAGCGACCCCAGAATCGGCGCGAAGACGAACTGCATCAGCGCGTACGTCGCCGAGAGCGCCCCCACCAGCGGCGCGGCCTCAGCGTCGCTCCCGCGGTACAACTGCTCCACCAGCCGCGGCGCCACCGGGATGATCAGGCCGATCCCCAGCACGTCGAGCAGGACGGTAACGAACACGAATCGCACGGCCGGCTTGTGATGCGGCGACAACGCAGGGGCTCCACCGCCGGGCCGCCTCACCCCATGCACGCGCCGGCCGGCCGGCAGAGTTTACTGGGCCGCCCCCCGCACCACACCCGCCGCACGCCGCCCACGGGGCCGGCGCTCACTCCTCGTCGTCGCCCGCGGGCTCCGCCGCGGCGGGCGGCGCGGCGTCGCCGTCCTCGTCATCCTCCGCCAGGAATTCTTCGAGCCCCTTGGGCAGCTTGCGGCGCGGCGGCGCTTTGCCCAGCCGCACCTCCTCCGCGGCACCGCGGCACGATTCCTCCAGCCGCTGATGCAGCTTCTCGTGGTCCACCACCGTGTCCAGCCGCTCGAGCAGGTGCTCCACCCGCTCCTGCTCGCACAGATGCGCCTCGACCCCCGCGATCGCCTCGTCGCCCAGCGCCTCCAGCGCCCCCAGCATCCACGCCGCGGTGGGCTTGTCGCCCTCCGGCGCCGGGATCCGTGCCCGCACCGTCACCGGGCCGATCATCACCACCGGCCACAGGCCCAGCCGTGTCTTGGGCTCGCGCACCACCACCACCACCGGCACCTTCTGCGCCCGCCCGTGGTCGCGCAGGTCGCGCCCGTCGGCCCCCACCAAGGGCGGCTCGACGAGGTACAGGCCCGTCTTCAGTTTCTCCTCACCCGCCCCCGGCGCGTGCCGGCGAACCAGTTTCCCCGAGTCCACCGCCAGCATCCGGATCTGCCGCCGGGCCTCCTGCAGCGGCAGGCAGATCCGCGCCATCCGCTCGAAGTCGCGGCTCTGGAACGCCAGGTGCAGCGCCTCGTTCGCCAGCGCCTCGGCCTCGAAATACCGCGTCTCCACCAGCGCCGCGCTGGCCTGGTCCATCAGGCCGTCGACCTTGCCCGACGATTTCCTGCCCTGCGTCGCCGTCACAGCGGAACCTCCGGGGAACTGACCCGCGATCGTACGGACCGGCCCGAACTCACGACGCCCCGGCCGCCGGCGCACGCACCAGCCCGCGGCTCACCTCGCCCAGCACGCCACGCCACCGCTCGGCCAGGCTCGGCAGGTCGTACGCCAGCACATCCGCCAGCGACGACCAGTCCTCACTCACCAGCGACCGGCGAAGCTCGTGCAGACGCTCGGCCAGGTCGGCCAGCGCCCGCGGCGCATCCTCCACCGGCGAGCCCACCGCCACCCCTGGCACACGATCCACCAGGTGCAGCACCTGGCTCACGTTCTGCCAGCCCGACAGAATGTCCTGCAAGGGCCCCACCACCCGGTCGGTCCGCCCCGTCTGCACCGCCTCGGCCGCCTCGCGGTGCACCGGCTCAAGCGCCGCCAGCGCCTCCGCCGCGTCGGTCAGCGACTGCCGCACCAGCCCCAGCGGGTCGGCGGTCACGAAGTGCAACTCCTGGGCGTACGGCTCCCGGGCGGGTGGGCGGTCGAAGTCCTCGAACGGCACGGTCCGCCCGTCGGCCACCGCCGAGACCACCAGCCGATGGCCCGCAGCGCAGCGGCGGCGCGCGGCCTCGAGCGCCGACGACAGACTCAGCCCAGCCGAGCCCAACGGCTCGCCGTCAAGGAACGTGCGCATACACCCTCTTCGGCTTTCCGGACCCCCCGCCTTAACCCCACCCCCCCCACCCCCGAAAACCCCCCCAAACCCCCCAACCCCACCCCCAAAACACGGCCGGAGGAGTACAACCCCCAACCCCCCGATCCCCAATCAGAGGCCTTATCCCATTTACGAAACCCCTGCCTCTTATTAACACTCTCATGGCCCACTGAACAGAGCTGTATTCTCTTGCCCTCTCTTCTTCGTGAAAGAAGTGAACA
>JACVCL010000009.1 GCA_016742075.1 Phycisphaerales bacterium | reverse complement strand
CGTCACCCGTCACCCGTCACCCGTCACCCGGTCCCGTGCCGCACCCCCGATCACCGCTCCGGCTCGCCCTCCGACAGCCGGATGAACTGCTCGTGCAGCTCGGCGTACCGCCCGCGCTGGCCGATCAGCCCCTCGTGGGTGCCCCGCTCCACGATCCGCCCGTCCTCCAGCACCAGGATTTGATCGGCCCTGCGGATGGTGCTCAGCCGGTGAGCGACCACCACGCAGGTGCGCCGCGCCAGCAGGCGCTCGAGGGCGAGCTGGATCCGGTGCTCGGTGAAGGTGTCGACGGCGCTGGTGGCCTCGTCGAGCATGAGCAGGCGGGGGTCGGCCAGCAGGGCCCGGGCAAAGGTGACCAACTGCCGCTGGCCCAGCGACAGGTTGCCGCCGCGCTCGCCCACGTCGGTGAGCAACCCGGCCGGCAGGGCCTCGAACAGGTCGAGACAGCCCAGGTCGGCGCAGGCCCGCCGGCACTCGTCGTCGGTGGCGTCGGGCTTGGCGAAGCGGATGTTGTCGAGCACTGTCCCGGCGAACAGGAAGTTGTCCTGCAGCACTAGGCCGGTCTGCGAATGCCAACTGGAGAGCGTGATGTCCCGCAGGTCGGCCCCGTCGGCCAGGATGCGTCCGCCGCCGGGCTGCTGCTGGTACAGCCGGCACAGCAGCGACACGATCGACGACTTGCCCGACCCGGTGTGCCCCACCAGCGCCACCGTCGAGCCGGGCTCGGCCGAGAACGACACGCCGTGCAGCACCGGCCGCGCGGGGTCGTAGCCGAAGGTCAGGTTCTCGACCTCGATCCGCACCCCGCCCGGCGCCGCGGGCAGGGGCCGCGCCCCGGGCCCGTCCACGATCGTCGGGCGTGTGTCGAGCAGCGCGAAGATGCGCTCGCCGCCCGCCATCGCCTGCAGCGTGGTGTTGTAGAGGTCGGCGATGATGATCACCGACCAGAAGAACCCGCCCGTGCACAGCAGGAAGCCGATCAGGTCGGCCATCGTCATGTGCCCGTGGCTCATCCGCCACGCGCCCACCAGCAGGATGGTCACCGCCACCACCTGCGCCGCCACGTCGAACATCGGGATGTACAGCCCGTGCACCCGCGCCGCCCGCAGGTTGTTCCGGCGGTGGTCCAGGCACAGGCCGCGGAACATCTCGGCGTTCAGCCGCTCGCGCCCGAAGGCCTGCGTCACCCTGATGCCCGCGACGCTCTCGGCCAGGCTCGAGGTGATCCGCGAAAAACTCTCCTGCACCGTGCGGTACTGCGCCGTCAGCCGCCGGTCGAACACCGCGTTGAAGTAGTACAGCGCCGGGCCGAAGCCGATGAGCACCAGCCCCAGCACCCAGTCGTACTTCAGCATGATGCCCAGCAGGAACACCATCATCAGCCCGTGGATGAGCGTCCGCGGGATCACCTGCGCCACCGCGGCCCGCACGTTCGAGATGTCCCCCGTTCCGCGGCTGAGGATGCGCCCCAGCCGCGTGCGGTCGAAGAACGCCATGTCCAGCGACTGCACGTGCGTGAACAGGTCGTGGCGCAGGTCGAACACCACGCGCTCGCTCAGCGCGTTGATCGCCACCAGCCGCGCCCCCATCACGAAGTGGAACACCGCCGCCAGCAGCACCACCACTGCCGCCCCCGCCGCCAGCCCCTGCGGCGCCGACAGCCCCGTGAGGTCGTGCAGCCGCTCGGGCTGCTCGATCGTCCACCGGATCGTCTCGGCGATCGTGTAGGGGACCGCCGAGTTGATGAACGCCAGCACCGCCGCGTGCGAGATGATCGTCCACTGCAGCCGCGGGTGCCGCCACATGTACGCCAGCAGCCGCCGCACGATGCTCCAGCGGATCGGCCGGAACTCGGCGTCGCGCTCCTCGGGCGGCGCCGCGGCCAGAAGCAGGTTGGTGTTGGTCGGGGCGGCGCTCATCCGCGGGCCTCCGTCGGCAGTGGGCCTCCGGCGCCGGTCCCCTCGGGCTCGTCCTCGTCGAGAGACAGCTGGATCAGCGCCGTCGCGCGGTAGTGCCCGGGGCGGTTCATCAGTTCGTCGTGCGTGCCGATGTCGGCGACGCGCCCGCCGTCGAGCACCAGCACGCGGTCGGCCCGCCGCAGCGTGCTCAGCCGATGCGCCACCACGAACGTCGTCCGCCCCGACAGGTACCGCTCCAGCGCCCGCTGGATCTCGGCCTCGGTCACCGGGTCCACCGCGCCCGTCGCGTCGTCGAGCACGAGGATCGGCGGCCGCATCAGCAGCGCCCGGGCGATCGTCAGCCGCTGACGCTGGCCGCCCGAGAGTGACACGCCCCGCTCCCCGATCACCGTGGAAAGCCCCTGCGGCAGCCGCTCGATGAACTCCCACGCCCCCGCCGCCCCCGCCGCCGCGATCACCTCGTCGTCCGTCGCGTCCGGACGCCCGAAGGCGATGTTGTTCCGCACCGTGTTCGAGAACAGGAACGGCTCCTGGAACACGTAGCCGATCGACGCCCGCAGGGCCTCCAGCGGCCAGTCGCGCAGGTCCGTGCCGTCCACGAGCACCGCCCCCTCCGTCGGGTCGTGGAACCGGCCCAGCAGGCTCAGCAGCGTCGACTTGCCCGAGCCCACCGGCCCCACCACCGCGATCGTCTCGCCCGGGCTCACCGCGATTGACACCCCCGACAGCGCCGGCGGGTTCTCGACCGCCGGCCGCTCCTCCTCCGCCCGGCCCGCCGGCGCGAACTGGCTCTCGGCCCGCTCACCGGGCGGGCGCGACGCGTACGTGAAGCCCACACCCCGGAATTCCAAGCGCCCCCGGATCGGGGAAGGCGCCCTCGCACCCGGCCGCGAGGCGATCTTCACCGGCTCATCGAGCATCTTGAACACCCGCTCGGCCCCCGCCAGGCTCTCGGGGGCCGAGGCGATGATCTGCACGATCGCCTCGGCCTGCCCCGCCAGCTGCTCCAGCAGCCCGCGGAAGATCCACAGCGTCCCCAGCGCGATGCCCCCCTGCACCGGCCCCAGGTGCACCAGGTAGCCCCCGAAGCCCAGCAGCACGCCCATCGAGGCGAAGTTGCTGGCCTGCACGAACGGCTGGTAGCGCCCCTGGTCGCGGGCGATCTCGATGCGCTGGTCCCGGGCCGCGCCCGCGTGCGCGTCGTACCGCTCGGTCATCTGCCGCTCCTGCCCGAACGCCCGGATCACCCGCACCCCGGCGATCGACTCCTGGAACGTCTTGACCACCACGTCCACCAGCCGCGACTGCTCCAGGAACTTGGGCTTGGTGATCCGCCCGTACCGCGTCATGAGCCACACCTGGAACGGCAGCACCGACAGGCACGCCAGCGTCAGCCACGTGTGCGTCCGCAGCATGAACACCAGGAACACCGCCAGCGTGATCCCCGCGATCACCGACCGGATCATGACCCCCTGGATGAACGCCCGCACCGCCTGCGTGTCGCCCGCCACCCGGTTGATCACCTGCCCGGTGTCGTGCGTGTCGAAGAAGCTGAACGGCAGCCTCTGCAGTTTGTCGTAAAGGTCCGACCGCAGGCTCACCACGCACGCCTGCACGAACAGCTCGTCGGTCAGCCGCTGGGAAAACCGCAGCGCCGCGTTCACCAGCGCCACCGCCAGGATGAACCCCGACACCAGCCCCACCTTCGCGAGGAATCCCCAGTCCGCCCCCGGTCCCAGCCCCAGTGGCCAGTGCGGGCTCGGCGCCGACCGGTCCAGTTCCGAGCGGATCACGTCGATCGCCAGGCCCTGCCCCGCCAGGCCCAGGATGGTGATGAGCTGCGCGGCCGTCGAGATCAACAGCGTCGGCAGCGCGATCCACCGGTGCCGCCACGCCAAGGCGCCCAGCCGCCGCACCAGCACCCCCACCGGGATGGCCGGCGCGGCCGTCGTCTTCTCCGATGAACCTTGATCTGCTCCTCCGCTCACGGCCGGATGGTAGTCTCACCCGCATGAAGCACGAACGTCCCGCCGCATCCGCCCGGTGCGCCCTCCTCGTCGCGGCGCTGGCGGGCGCGGTCTCCGGCTGCGGCCCCACGCCCACCTTCACCGTGACGGGCGCGAAGATCGTCGACCGCACCGACACCGGCGCCGCCGTGGTGCTCTCGGTCGACGGGACCAACCCCGGCGACGAGATCCTCCCCCTCCGCAACGTCGAGTACACCGTCTCGGCCGGCGGCCGCGAGGTCTTTCGAGGCGAGCGGTCGGCCGAGGCCGTGCTCGCCCCCCGCTCCACCGTCACGTTCTGGCTTCCCGCCGCGTTTCCGGGAACGATGCCCGATGGGCCCGTCACCGTCCGCGTCAACGGCTCGCAGGCCTACCTGATCCCGGGGGCCTTCGCCGAGACTCTCTACGACCTCCGCCTGCGCCGCCCCAGCGCCGGAGTCAGCGGCTCGGCCGAGGCCAGCCCCGGCCCCGACCCCCGGCGCGTACCCGCCCGGGCCGAGTTCCCCGCCATGGTCAAGGCCCGCGTCGCGCCCGAAGCCCCGGAGGGTGCGACCGGCGCCACCGGCCCGACCGGCCCCGCCTCGCCAACGCCCACCACGCCCCCCGTCCCCGCCCCACCTCCGCCCGCCGCGGCTTCGCCGGCGGCGCCAGCGGGAACGGCCCCCGCGGCGCCGGCTGCGCCGGCGGGCCCGGGGGCCCCTGCGGCAACGGGGCCGACGGGCGCTGCTCCGCCGCCGGGGCGCTGAGCGTCGGGGCCAAAGCCGTCCGGACCGCCCCGCGCACCGGCCCGGCCTCGATCGCGCCGTCGCTCCGGATGACCACCGCCGCGGCGCCGCCGGCCGCGGTCGTCAGCCACACCCTCCCGTCGCGCAGCCGATCCCACCGCCCATCGTTCAGCCGACGCGCGCCGGTCGACTGCACGATCACCGCCGGGTCCAGACGACCGACCCACCGCAGCGCATCGGGGATCGCGGTCCCGTGGTGCGGCAGCTCCAGCGCGTGCGCCCGAAGATCGGGGTACTCCTCGGCCAGAGCCCGGATCGCCTCGCTCTCGATGTCGCTCGTGAGCAGAACCACGCGCTCGCCCGCCTCCGTGCCCACACGCACCCGCCCCACCAGCGACCAGTCGTTGTCGGATCGGAACCGCGCATCGTCGGCGGGAGAAAGGAATTCAATCTCCAGCCGGCCCAGCGCCACGCGCGAGCCCGCCCCGGCGACCTCAACCCGCACACCCAGCCGGCGCAGTTCGCCCAAGACGAACCCCGCCGGCCCGTCCGGCGAAGCCTCGCCCTGCTCCACGAAGCGCCGCCCCACCACCACCCGCTCGATCCCCATCGGCCCCACGAGGTCGAGCAGCGCCGCGAAGTGATCGATGTCCGGGTGCGTCACCACCGCCGTGCGCACCCGCCGCCCGCCGAACCCGCCGCCGACGCCCAGCGCCCGCAGGCTCCGCGGCATCTCCCACCGGCCGATGTCCAGGTACAGCGAGCCGCAGTCGTACAGCACCGCCTCACCCCCCGAGCGCAGCAGGTGGGCCGCCCCGTCGCCCACCGCCAGCGCGTCCCACCGCAGCAGTTGCCCATCGGGAAGGTCCGCCCTCGGCAGCGTCGCGGCTCCCGCCCAGACGAGCGCGCCCGCCAGAGCCGCCGCCGACCAGCGTGTCATCCCCGCCCACAGCCACACGCATACCGCCCCCAGCAGCGCGGCCGTCGCCCACAACCCCAGCGGCGGCACGTACACCACCGTTCCCGGCAGCCCGTCGATCGCGAACACCAGCCACGAGAGCGCCCCGGCGCACCAGCCCAGCACCGGCTCGGCCGCCACCGCCACCGCCGGCACCACCAGCGACGCGAAGAACGCCAGATACCCGATCCCCAGAAGTGCTGACACCACCGGCAGCGTCACGAGCGTCGCGGGGGCCGCCAGCGGCGAGAAGGTGCCCATGTGAAACGCCGCGATCGGCGATGTCACCGCCCACGCCACCACCGAGGCCGCGGCCGCGTCGGCCAGCCGCCCGCCGAGCCGCCGCCACAGCCCCGCTTCGTCCGGCGAGCGAGCGGGCCCCATCACCCGCTCGCGAAGCCGGCGCGTGAACAGAATCAGCCCCGCCACCGCCGCGAACGACAATTGGCAGCCCGGGTCCCACAGTTGCGTCGGCCGCCACAGCAGCACCAGCACCGCTGTCCACCCGAGAATGTTCAGCCGGTCGTACCGCCGGCCCGCGGCCTCGCCGGCGATGAACACCAAAATCATCAGCGCCGACCGCACGATCGGCGCCTCCGCCGGCACCAGCAGCAGATACACCACCACCATCAACGCAAGCATCGCCGCGCTCGTCCGCGGCCCCACGCCCATCACCCCCGAGAGCACCCGCAGGCCCACCGCCAAGAACCCCGCGAACACCGCCAGGTGCGCTCCGCTCACCGCCAGCACGTGGGCCAGCCCCACGCGCACGAACGCATCACCCGTATCGCGCAGGCCCTCTTCGCGCACGCCGAGCAGCATCCCCACCAGCAGGGCCCGGGCCGGGGCTTCCCCGGGGTCGGCCTCGGGCGGATCGATGAACGCCCGCGCCGCCGCCCGCAGCCGCTCCTGCGCCCGGAGCACCGCCGTCCAGCATCGGTCGCCCACCGACAGCGACACACCCTCAACCCGCACCACCGCCGCCGGCGCGGCACAGAGCATCCGCCCCGAAACTCCCCGCTCGCGCGCCATCGGTCGGATATCGCGCTCGCCCGGGTTGTCGGGCGGGCCCAGCCCCGCCGCGCTCCCGGTCACTCGGACCACATCCCCGGCGCGGACGCCCTCCAGCACGCCCCCAACCCGCACCCATAGCCCCCCTGATACAGGTTGGCCACCCATCGATCGGGCCGACAATTCAAACCGCGTCACCCGCCGTTCGCTCACCGGGGCCGGCATCAGCGACGCCAGCCGGCCGGTCACCGCCCGAACCACCCGCGGCGAGGTCGCGACGATCCCCTCCACGGCCATCGGGGCTCCCGCCCCCGGTTCGGCGCTCAGCAGCACGCCGACGTCATCAGGCAGCGTCGCCCGCGTCCGCCAGTCGTGCCATCCCCAAGCCCCGAGCACCAGCGCGAGCGCCAACAGCACGCGGCACGCCCATCCGCGGGCCACCAGCGCCAGCACCCCGGCCACCCCGCCCCCGATCAGTGCCGCCCACCATGGCGCGGCACCCGCCGCCGCGTCGGCCAGCAGCAGCCCCAGCGCCGCCCACCCGGCCGCCCACACGCCCCGACGGGCCGGGCGGAACACCTCTGGCCGAGATTTCATCCCTGCATCCACCAAACCCGGATCGCCCTGCATGGGGGGCGAGTGTAAATCGCGGTGCCGATCGCTGCCCGCTGAGCGCTCAGGGGGCACTGATACCGCACAAAATCCAACTTTCTTCGGCCCGCGGCGGCATTCCCCGGCTTGGCCGGGCGTTCGGCGGAATAACGTGATCCCGGTCGGTGTCAGGCGTCTCTCAGACCGATGCATCCGGTAGACACAAGGTCGAGCCCGACGGGGCTCGCGTCGGCGTGGGTGGTCCGCTGCGCCCGCCGATGCCAAGCGTTCGGAGGTACCCGCTGACGTTCAGCAACCGCCCAGCCGAGGGACCCGTCGGGGGCGAGGGGCACCGGGGAAGTCTCGCCAAGACTCCCGCCGCCCCGGGCTTCGGCTCGGTGAGCCGGGCCCTTCTGTCGCTGCGCGGGCGGATGCGCGGCCTGCTGATCGTCGAGCGGACGGCCCTGATCGTGGCCGCGCTTCTCGGTCTGGCCCTGACCTTTGGCGCGATCGACGCGCTCCTCCGCCTGCCGCGGGGCATCCGGGCGATCAACCTCGTGGCGGGGCTCGCCCTGCTCGGGTTCCTGATCTGGCGCTTCCTGCTCCCGGCGATCCGGTTCCGCCCGTCGCTCACCAGCCTCGCGCTGCGGCTGGAGCGTTCGCGGCCCGAGTTGCGGGGCCGGCTGGCCTCGGCGGTCGACTTCAGCGACCCGGCCTCGACCGGCACCGACGCCGCCACGCCCGTCGCCCGGGCGCTGGCCGATCGGGTCATCGACGAGGCCGCCCGAACGTTCCGGCCCCAGCAGGCGTCGGGCCTGCTGTCGTCGCGACGGGCGGCACGGGCGGGCGGGGCCGCCGCGGCCACGCTGGCGGCGGTGGTCGCCTGCGCGGCGCTGACGCCCGCCATGTTCGGCATCGGCGCCCGCCGGCTGCTGATGCCCTGGACCGGCGCCGAGTGGCCCAAGCGCACCGCCGTGGCCGACGTGACCAACCCGCGCGAGGTGCACCCCATGGGCAAGGCCCTGCCGCTGCAGGCCTCGCTCCTTCGCTCGCCGCGCGACCCGCACGAGACCGACGTTACGGTCCAGTACCGATTCGTGGACGAGTCGGGCCGGGCCGGCGCCTCCCGGCGCGAGCTGCTCACGTTCCAGAACCGACCCGCCCCCGCGAGCGGCGAGCGCCCCGCCGGCGAGCTCTTCGAGCGGCTGATCGACCCGCAGGGCGGCGGCGTCGAGTACCGCTTCACCACCGCCGACGACGAGACCCCCTGGCGCCGCGTGCGGTTCGTGCCGCCCCCGGCCGTGAAGTCGGCGAGCGTCACGGTCACGCCCCCGGCCTACGCCGAGCGGGCCCTGGCGGCGGGCGGAGTCGAGACCGGCGGGCCCATCGAGCTCGGCCCCGGCACCGACGACCGCGCGGTGCTGCCCTCCACCCTGGCCGGGTCGCGCATCGAGTGGACGATCGAGCTGACCAAGCCCGCGCGGACCGACGCGCCGCTCGCCTCGCTGCTCGCCGGCGCCGATCCCGCCGCACGCGTCGAGAACCCGACGCCCACCACCATCCGCGCCGCGTTCACCCTCGGCGCATCGGCCCGCGTCCCGGTGCGCCTCATCGACGAGTTCGGCATCGAGAGCGTCGACGACGCGGTCTACCGGCTCGAGGCCATCACCGACGCCCCGCCCGCCGCGACCATCACGCAGCCCCCGGCCGACCGCGCCGTGCTGCCCAGCGCGGTCGTCGCCATCGCCGGCGAGGGCCGCGACGATGTCGGCCTGCGCTTCGTCTCGATCGAGCGCCAGACCTTCCGCCCCGAGGGTCGCGCCGGCGGCGAACGGTCGGGCCCCGGCGGGGCGCTGGCCCCCTCGGGCGATCCCGTGGAGGCCGCCCGCGTCGACGTGCCGGCCGACGCCGTGCAGAAGACCACCTCGGCCCGCACCGAGCTCGACCTGGCCCCGCTGGCCCTGCGCCCGGGCGATGAGGTCCGCGTCACGGCGCTGGCGGGGGATCTGTTCGCGACCCCGGGGGGCGACGGCGCCCCCGCGTTCCGTGCCCCCACGCGTTCGAGCGTGCGCACGCTGCGGATCATCGGCGAGGCCGATTTCGTGAGCGAGCTCCGCCGCCAGCTCGCCGAGGTGCGGCAGGCGGCCATCCGCATCGACCAGCAGCAGGCCGAGACCGCGGAGCGCACGGGCCGCCAGGGTGCCGCTTCCCAGCCCCGGCGCGGGCAGGCGCAGATCTCCGAGCGGCTGGCCCGGCAGGCCGAGAGCGTGCAGCGGATCGCCGAGCGTGTCGAGGAAAACCGGCTGAGCGACCAGACCCTCCGCGGCCTGCTCGACGGCGCCCGCCAGGCGGTGGCCGAGGCGGGCAAGGCCTCGTCGGAGGCGGCGCGCACCCTCGACGAAGCGGCCGCCCGCCACGAGGCCGCCCCGCCGGACCGGCGCGAGCCGCAGCCGGGTGAGCAGCGGCCCCGGCCCGAGGCCGGCGAGCCCTCACGACCGCAGGGCGAGTCCGATCGAGCCGAGCAGCAGGGCGGCCGGCGGGGGGGACGACAGGGTGGAGATCAAGCTGGGCAGCCCGCCGGCGAGAAGCGGCCGCAGGCCGGCGATCAGGGTCCGAGCGGACCCGGCGGAGAAGCCCCCAAGCCGCCGCAGGAGCCCCAACAGGCCGACCCCCAGCCGCAGGAGCCGACGGTTCCGCTCACGGAGAACGAGGGCGAGCAGGCCCGCAAAGCCCAGGAGCGTGTCCGCGAAGAACTGTCGCGGCTCATCTCGCTGCTCGACCGCGGCGAAGACGCGTGGGCGGTCCGCAACGGCATCGAGCGGGCCCTTCGCGATCAGCAGGAGCTCTCACGCCAGACCCGCGCCGCAGGCCAGCAGACCGCCGGCAAGACGCCCGAGCAGCTCTCGCCCCAGGAAAAGTCCGACCTGCAGAAGATCGTCGAGCGCCAGCAGCAGCTGGCCGAGCAGACGCGCCAGATGCTCCGCGAGATGCGGCAGAAGGAGCAGCAGCTCCGCCAGTCCGATCCCGCGGCGTCGATGGCCGTGCAGCAGGCCCGCGAACGCGGCGAGCAGCAGCAGGTCAGCCAGGCCCAGCAAAGCGCCGCCCAGCAGGCGGGCCAGAACCAGATGCAGCAGGCCGGGCAGCAGCAGGCCCGCGCCGAGCAGGCGCTCGAGCAGATGCTGCAGGACATGGCCCGCGGCGAGCGCAACCGCGAGCAGATCCTCCGCCGCATGCTCTCGTCGCTCATCCAGTCCATCGAGCAGCTCATCGAGCGTCAGAAAGACGAGATCGCGGCCCTGGAGAAGGCCCAGCAGGCCGGCGACTACAGCGGGCTCGACCGCGGCATGATCGCCCTGAACACGAACACCCTGGCGGTCGTCGACCTGGCCCGCGGCGGCGGGGCCCAGGCCGCGCCCGTCACCCCGCTGCTGCAGTCGGCCGCCGACGCCCAGGGCCGGGCCATCCGCGAGCTCCGCAAGCCCGCCGGCGAGCTCGAGGGCGGCAAGGCCCGCGAGCACGAGGTGCGCTCGCTCGATCTGCTCACGCAGGCCCGCGACAAAGCCCGCGAGCTCGACAAGCAGATGGAGCGCAACGAGCAGCGCCGCCGGCAGGCCGAGCTGCGGAGGGCCTTCCGCGACGTCCTCGACGCCCAGCTCCTCGTCCGGGCCGAGACCGAGACCGTCGCCAAGGCCGCCGATGCCGCGGGCGGCGAGGTCTCGCGGCGCGACCGGGCCGAGCTCCGCCGCATCGGCGAGCGCCAGGGCGAGGTACGCACAAGGATGGACTCGGCCCGGAAGGAAGCGGCGGGCATCGAGGAGGCCAAGGTGGTGGTCTTCGCGATCGACGGTATCGACGCCGACCTCGGCGCGAGCGCCGAGCGGCTGGCCGCCGGCGAGCCGCGTCCCGCCGCCGCCCGGCAGGACAGCGCCATCGCCACCCTGCGCGACCTCATCGACGCCCTGGGCGACCCCTCGGCCGACGAGAACGACCAGAAGTTCAACGAGGGCGAGCGGGGCGAGGGCGAGGGCGGGGGCGGCGGCGCGGGCGGGCAGGGCCAGAACCAGCTCGTGCCGCCCCTGAAGGAACTGCGGCTGCTCCGCAAGATGCAGCAGGGGGTCGCGGCGCGAACGGTCGAGCTCGACGCCGCGGCCCAGGCCGATGGCGAGGGGCTCAAGGCTCTGGCCGCCCGGCAGCGCGAGCTCGCCGACCTGGCGCGAGATCTCGTCGACCGTCTGAACTCCAAGGAACCCCCTGCCAACTTTGACCCCGCGGCCCCCGGCCCCAAGCCCGGCCAGCCCAAGGAGCCCCAGCCATGAGCCAACACTCCATGCTCGGCGGCATGCTGCGGACCGCCGCGGTTTGGGTCTCGCTTTCCGCCGCGGCGCAGGCCGAGCCCGCGCAGCCCGCCCCGCCGGCGCCGGCGGCCACGCCCAAGGCCGAACCGTCGAAGGAAGCAACCAAGCCCGCTGCGCCGGCGCCGAAGCTGCCGGACCTCGACGAGCTGCTCGGCCTGCCCAAAGACGGCAAGAAGCCCGCCCCCCCTCCCGCCCAGGGTGAGCCGCCGGCGCTGCCCGACGCGCAGAAGCCCGCGGTCGCTGACACCAACCGCCGCGAGCTCGAGCGCCGGCTGACCGCCGCCGAGGCCGCCGATCGGTTCAAGCGGGCCGTGCAGCAGATGGAGGAGACCGCCGACCGCCTGGGCAAGGTGCGCGACACCGGCGTCGTCACCCAGCGCCTGCACGAAGAGATCCTGAAGAACCTCGACGTGCTCATCAAGAACAGCGAGCAGAACCAGAGCTCGTCGAGCAGTTCGTCGTCTTCGTCCTCCTCGTCATCTTCGAGCAGCAGCGGGCAGCGGAACGCGCAGGGCGATCAGGACCAGCGCGGCCAGAACCAGCGCAACGCCGGCGCCCGGCAGCAGCAGGGCTCGCAGCGTCAGCAGGGGGGCACCAACACCAGCGACCAGCTGACCCCGCCCGATCCGGAGCAGGCCCAGCTCAACAACCAGCTCGACACCGCCCGTGCCGCCTGGGGTGCGCTGCCGCCGCGGCTCCGCGACACGCTCATCCAGGGGTCCAGCGACCCCTTCAGCGCGCTTTATCAGTCGATGACCGAGGCGTACTACCGCCGCCTGGCCGAGCAGGCCCGAGGCCGCCAGCCATGAGCTCGATCTCGGGGCTGATTCTCTCGTCGGGTCTCTCGGCCCTTCTCGCCGCGGCCCAGCCCGCGGGCGAGGAGCCGGCACCCGCGGCGCCGCCGGCGGCCCCCGGGGCGCCCGCCCCGGCGGGCAAGGCCGATCCGTCGGTCCGGCCCGACGGCTCGCGCAGCGCCCAGAACGCGGCGCTCGCCGACGAGATCACCCCGGCCCTCGAACGCGCCGTCGATCGTGGCCTGGCCGCACTGGCCGCCCTGCAGAGCGAGGACGGCGCCTTCCCGACCGACCGCTACGGCAAGCACTCGGGCATCACGGCGCTGTCGGCGCTGGCGTTCATGGCCGACGGGCACGTCCCCGGCCGCGGGCGGTACGGACCGAACGTTGAGAAGGCGCTCAAGTTCATCCTGTCCAACGTCACCGAGACGGGGCTGGTCTCGGCCGATCAGTCGCATGGCCCGATGTACGGGCACGGCTTCGCCACGCTGTTCCTGGGCGAGGTGTACGGCATGACGGCCGGCGGCCCCGACGCCGAGCTGGCCTCGCGCACCCACGACGCGCTCACCCGGGCGGTCCGGCTCATCGTCCAGACGCAGAACGCCGAGGGCGGCTGGCGCTACAACCCGGTGCCCAACGACGCCGACATCTCGGTCACGATCTGCCAGATCATGGCGCTGCGCTCGGCGCGCAACGCGGGCATCGACGTGCCGGCGACGACCATCGACCGCGCCGTGGAATACGTCCGGGCGTGCCAGAACGCCGACGGCGGGTTCATGTACCAGCTGCCCCGCGGCCCCTCGCTGTGGCCCCGTTCCGCCGCCGGGGTGGCCAGCCTCTACTACGCCGGCATCTACCGCGACGACGCGCTGACCCGCGGGCTGGACTACCTCGCCAACGAGGCGTTCCCGGGGCGCGAGTCGTCGCAGGCCCATTACTTCTACGGGCACTACTACTCGGTGCAGACGATGTACCTGGCCGGCGGCGACTACTGGGGCCGGTGGTGGCCGGCCATCCGCGACGAGCTGATCGCCAAGCAGGAGAGCGACGGCACGTGGGGCGACAGCTCGGCCGGCACGGCGTACGGAACCGCCATGGCCCTGATCATCCTTCAGATGCCCAAGCGGTATCTGCCGATCTTCCAGAAATGAGCGTGATGAGCCCCCAGACCGTCCGCTGGTCGCCGCGGGCCCTGCTGGCCGCGGCCGGGCTGTTGGCGGCCCTCGCGGCCCCGGCGCCGGGGGCCGAGCCTGCTCGCCAGGACGCCGACGAAGCGACGGTGTTCGTGCTCGACACCCAGCTTCAGGCGCGGCGCGGCGTGCTGGTGGCGATCGATGCGCGGCAGGTCACCCTGCAGGATGAGTCGGGCCGGCGCACGCCGCTGCCGATGTCGCAGGTGCTCGCGGTGTTCGCCGCGGCGGCGGACGCCGACCCGGCGTTCGGCGTGGGCGCGGTGTCGCCGGGCGGTGCGCGCATCGAGCCTGTCGAGCGCACGCGCCGACGGCTGCTCGCCGAGCCCGTTGGTTTTCTCGAGACCGTCGCCGGCGAGCGTCTGATGGGCGGCCCCGTAGCCGCGCCCGCTCCCGATGCCGACCGCAAGGCGGTGAAGGACGCGGTGTGGTGGTCGCAGCCCATGCTGGGCGTGCGCGCGGTCCCGCTCGACGGGGTTGCGCGGATCGTGTCTCCCGCGGCCGCCGGCGCCGCCTCGGCTCAGCCGGCGCCGGCGCCGGCCGCCGATGAGGTGCGCCTGGCCAACGGCGATCAGCTCACCGGGTTCGTGCTCTCGGCCGGCGCGGCCGTCGAGCTCGAGCAGGCAGAAAAAGCCACCCTGACGCTGCCGTTCGAGCGCGTCGCGTCGATCACGCTGGCCAACCGCCGCAAGCGGCCTTCCGGCGCGATGGCGTTTCTGGCCGAGGGCTCGGTGGTCGCCGTCGACGCGATGACGCTGGGGCCCGACGGTCTGGTGCTGGGGCCGCCGGGCGGCGCCGACCCCGCACCGCTGCCGGTGGGCCTCCGCGCGTTCGTGCCGCGTGCCGAGCGGCTGGTGCCGCTCTCGTCGCTTGCCCCGACGTCGCAGACCCCGCCGCCGGGCCGTCGGTTCGCCGATCCGATCTCGCTCCGGCGCCACCCGGATGATCCGGCCTTCGGCGTCCCGCCGGCCCTGAGCGCGTGGGACATCCTTCTGCCCGGGCCCATGACGGTGGTGTACACCCTGCCCGCCGACCTGCGCGCGGGCCGCCTGGCGTTCACCGCGTCGATCGACACCTCGGCGGCACCGTGGGGCGACGCGGTGCTGATCGTCTCGATGGGCGGCCGCGAACTGGCCCGCCAGCGGCTGAACATCGACCGGCCCGCGGCGGCCGTGAACGTGGTGCTGCCCGCCTCGCCGGGCTCGCCGTCATTGCTCACCATCACGCTCGATCCCGGCGAGCAGGGGCCGATCCACGACCGGGTGACGCTGCACCGGCCCCTTCTGCTCGCCGAGCCCCCGGCGCCCGGGCGCTAGAGCAGCATCGACGCTATCCGCAGCGGCTCGGCCACCGACCACGCCTGGGCCATGCACCCCTGGGCCCGCCGGGGATCGTCGCCGTCGTACACCTCGGCGATCTGACCCAGGCAGCACCCCAGCCCCCCGGCGTTGGGCCCGGTGATGGTGGCGATGAGCGGGGCGATCAGCCTGCGGGCCTCGTCGCGCGATGCCGGCGAGAACCCGCCGGTCCGGAGCACCGCCTCCGCGAAGGGGCCGATGAGCCACGGCCACACCGTGCCGTTGTGGTAGGCGTTGTCGCGCTTCATCATGTCGCCCTCAAAGCGTGCCTGGTAGTTGGGCTGCCCGGGGGCCAGGGTGCGCAGGCCCATCGGCGTCAGCAAGTGCCGGCGCACGTCGGCGACCACCAGCCTCTGCCGTTCGGCGTCGAGCGGCGAGAACTCGAGCGAGACCGCGAAGATCTGGTTGGGCCGAACCTCGCCCGTGGGGGCGTGGCCGCCTCGCCCGTCGGGGCGCAGGCAGTCGTGCAGGCGGCTGTTCGCGGCGTCCCAGAAGGCACGGTTGAAGCTCTCGCGCACACGCGCGGCCCGCGCCGACAGCTCGGCGCGGCCGGAGAGATCCGCCAGGCACAGCAGGCCGTGGTGCCAGAGCGCGTTGATCTCCACGCACTTGCCGTGGCGCGGCGTGAAAACGATGCCATTGCGCTTCGCGTCCATCCACGTGAGCTGGGTGGTCTCGTCGCCGGCGATGATCAGGCCATCCTCCGGGTCGGCACGGATGTTGAACCGCGTGCCGCGCTCGTAGAACTCCACGATCTCCTCGCACGCGGGCCGCAGCAGGCGGTCGAACCCGTCGCGGTCGCCCGACGCCCGCACGTATTCGCGGCAGGCGTGCAGGAACCACAGCGACGCGTCGACGGTGTTGTAGTGCGGCTCGCTGGTGTAGTCGTCGAAGCGGTTGGGGATCATCCCCTGCGAGGTGTGCCGGGCGAAGGTCTCCAGGCACCCCAGCGCATCGTCGAGCCGGCGCGTCGCGATCATCAGCCCCACCAGCGAGATCATGGTGTCGCGGCCCCAGTCGGCGAACCACGGGAAGCCCGCCAGCACGGTCATCAGCGGTTTGCCGCCCACCCGGCGCGGAACCAGGAAGTCATCGGCCGCCGCCGCCAGCGGCGCCAGCGACGACGCCCCGGGCCGCTCCGTCTCCATCCGGGCCGCGATGCGCGAGAGGTGCTCGGCCCGCTCGCGGCGGTCGAAATCGGCCGGGTCGGCCTCGTCGGGGGCCATGGCCGCGGCGATGGTGAATACCCCGGCCCCGCCGGAGGCCTTCACATCGAACGAGAAGACCCCGGGAGAGAACAGGTCCTCGCGGTCGGGCTGGTGGCGATCGGCCTCGAGGTCGTACACCACGCCGCGCAGCGTGTGCGGCGCCGGCGCGTACGCCGCCTTGTCGGAGACGATCCGCGTGGTGAGCTTGGGCGCCGCCGGGTCCGACACCTCGACACCCCGTTCGATCGCCCGGGCGCGGAGGCGGTCGTCGCCAATCGGGGTGTCCCCCGCCGACCCGCCGGGGCCCAGCGTGTCGTGGAAGTCGCGGAGCGTCACGCGCGGCCGCACCTGCAGCCGAACGTCGCGGTCGGTGCGCACGGTGTAGCGCACGGTGCAGCTGTTGCGCCGCCACCCCATCCGCAGTTCCTTCACGATCTCCACGGTGCCCACGCGGATGATCCACCGGGCCGTGTCGGCCTCTTTCTCAAAGCGGATCAGCCGGTCGTACCCCGACGGCCGCAGGATCCCCGCCGAGGATCCCCCCGCCACCACGCGATAGGTCGCCAGATCGACCGTCTGCTCCTGGCGCGAGCCGGGGTAGAGCACCAGCTGGTCCTCGAGCGTGTTGAGCAGCGCCACGCGCTCCACCGGCGGGTGGCACGACCCGATGAGGTAGCAGTGGTACTTGCGCCGGGGAAGCCCCAGCCCGGTGCCCATCGCAAAGCCGCCGTTGCCGGTCGGCAGGACCCACTCGGCGTCGATCAGCGGGTGCAGATTCCGCTGGTGATTCATGCCGAACGGCCCCGCCGGAACGCGCAACATTCCACCGACGACCAGCCCCGGGGGAATCTCCGGCGGCGGGACCACCTGGGCCCGTGGGCTGGGGCGGAGACCGCCCGGATTCGAGGGGGTGGAAGGAGCAGGGGGGGTCGGGGGAGGCGGCATACTCGGCATAGATAAGGCACACGGCAGAGGGGGGCAAACACTCGGTCCCGCGACCCGAGGTGCGGGTGGGCTGGCTGCGCGGCCTGTAACGGCGCGGCGCGCACGTTGCGGTTCGATTCCGCCTTGACAGGCGGGTTACCCCGGATGCTCGGGCATCCGCTCGCACCCCCGCCGCCATATTCGGTATCTGATCGGATGTGCACCCTCAGCGCACGGCGAGCCGATGAACTGAGGTGGGTGGGCCGGGGTGAACGGGGGGACGGGCCGGAGGCCCGGAGACGGTACGGCAGGCCGGAGGCTTGCAGCCGCCGAGCGATCGGCGGCGCTCGCAATCGGAGCGCATCGGCCACTCTCGTGGCCGGCGGCTCCGGGAGGGTCCGGCCATGGGCGGCATCCAGTCGCAGGTGGGCATCTTCAGCGGCATCAACACCGGTGCGCTGATCGAGCAGCTGCTGTCGATCGAGGCCCGGCCGAAGATCCAGATCCAGCAGCGGGTGACGCAGCTGCAGCAGCAGCGGGCGGCGTTTCTCGACATCAACTCCGACTTCCTGGCGCTGAAGACCACCGCCGCCGCGTTCCGGCGCGACCGGCTGTTCGACAGCAGCGCCGCCACGCCCAGCAACGCCGACGTGCTTCGGGCCACCGCCTCCACCGGCGCGTCGGTCGGCACGTTCCAGTTCATCGTCGATCGATTGGTGAGCACGCAGAGCGTGCTCTCGCGCGGCTTCGCCGACAAGGACACGGGCGCCGTGGGCGCCTCGGGCATCACGCTCGAGGTCGGCGGCGGCTCGCTGGCGCGCGACACCGCGCTCGGCGAGCTCAACGGCGGCCAGGGGGTGGCCCGCGGCAAAGTTCAGGTGCGCGACAAGTCGGGCGCCACCGCCACGATCGACCTCTCCAAGGCCGCGACCGTTGGCGACGTGCTCGACGCGTTCAACAACGCCTCGGGCGTCACCGTCCGCGCCTCGGTGCAGGGCGACCGGCTGGTGATCACCGACGGCTCGGGCGGCGCCGGCAACCTGATGGTCTCCAACGCGTCGGGGTCGACCGCCGCCGACTCGCTCGGCATCGCCGGCACCACCAGCGGCGCCGACACCGCCATCACCGGCGCCCGGATCCGAACCCTCTCGGGCCGCACCGCCCTCTCGACGCTCAACGACGGCAACGGCGTGAACATCCGCGACGGCTCGCCGGACTTCCGCATCACCGCCCGAGACGGGACCGTCTACGACATCTCGCTCGGGCAGGTGACGCAGACCAGCGGCACGCCCCCGGTCACCACCGTGACCCAGCAGCGCGCCACCACGGTCCAGGACGTCATCGACATCATCAATAAGACCGCCTACAACGCCGGAACAGGCAAGGGCGTCCGGGCCAGCGTCAACGCCGACGGCACGGGGATCACCCTCACCGACAGCACGGGTGGAACGGGCAACGTGTCGGTCTCGTCGCTCAGCGGCCGGACCACCGCCGAGGACCTGGGCATCTCCACCGCCGGCGCCGGCGTCGCGGCCGACGTGCTCGCCGGCCGCCGCATCATCTCGGCGCTCAACTCTTCGATGAGCCGCAACCTCCGCGGCGGCCAGGGTGTCACGGCCGAAGATCTCACGTTCACCGACCGCGCGGGCAACACCTTCGCGTTCAGGCTGTCGGCCGCGGCCCGCGCGGGCTCGATCTCCGACATGATCGACGAGATGAACCAGCAGCTGGCCGCGAACGGCGTGCGGGCGACCGTCGGGCTGAACCGCGCGGGCAACGGGCTCTCGGTGCGCGACACCTCGGGCGGCACCGGGAACCTCACGGTGGTCGGCGCGGCCGCCCAGCAGCTCGGCATCGCGACCGCCGCGGGCGGCGTGGCTTCCACGGCCGTGAACGGTTCGAACCTCGACGCCCGGTGGATCGGCCTGGCCACCGAGGTGTCCAAGCTCAACAACGGCCGCGGCATCGGCGCCGGCACCGTCCGCATCACCGACGCCTCGGGCAAGCAGTCGACGCTCACGGTCGGCAGCAGCATCAAGACGGTCGACGAGCTGGTGCGGTTCCTCCAGACCGGCGGCGCCCAGGTCGAGGTATCGGTGAACGCCAAGGGCGATGGGCTCTCGGTCAAGGACACGTCCGGCGGCAGCGGCACGCTGCGCATCGAGGACGTTTCGGGCACCGTGGCGCGCTCTCTCAACCTGGCCGGGTCGGCCACGCGGCCGCAGGGCGGCGGCGACATCGTCATCGACGGCTCATACGAGCGCACCATCGCGCTGAACGCCACCGACACGCTCCAGCAGGTCGCCGACAAGATCAACAACTCGGCCAACTCGCCCGTGCAGGCGTCGATCATCCGCGACGGCAGCGCCGGCACGGGCTACCGGCTTCAGCTCACCAGCAAGTTCAGCGGCGCCGCGGGGCGGGCCGTCATCGATACGGGCGATGCCGACCTCGGGTTCTCTTCCCTGATCCGCGGCGACGACGCCCGAGTCTTCTTCGGTTCCGACGACCCCTCCCGGGCCATCCTGCTCACCAGCTCGACCAACACGCTCGACAACGTCTCGCCCGGACTGAGGCTCGACCTCCGAGCCACCAGCGCTGCGCCGGTGACCGTCAGCGTCACGCGCGACAACAGCCGGATCGAGAAAGCCATCAACGATTTTGTCGGCGCCTACAACGAGGCCGTCGCGGCCTTCGCCAAGTACGACACCTACAACGCCGACACCAACAAGCGCGGCACCCTGCTCGGCGATTCGACCCTGGCCCAGCTGCGGGCCGGTCTCTCCTCCACCGTCCAGGGCCGGGCCAAGGGCGTCGGCGGCGATCTGCAGTTCCTCTCGCAGATCGGCGTCAGGCTCGGGGCCGGTGGCAAGCTGTCGTTCGACACCGCGCGGTTCCGCGACGCTTTCGCCCGCGACCCCGACGGCGTGAGGAACCTCGTCGCCGGATTCGCCTCGACCACCAGCACGAGCACCGACCTGGGCAACGGCGCCAGCGTCAGCGAGAGCAAGGAGAGCATCACCACCCAGGGCGTGATGGAGATGATCGCGACCCTCGCCGACAAGGTCACCAACAGCGTCGACGGCGTGCTCACGCGGCGCGACCGCTCGCTGGCGGGCCTGATCACCGCCCAGAACACCCGCATCGGGCAGATCGATCAGCGGCTGGCCTCCCGCCGCCAGCAGCTGGAAACCCAGTTCCAGCAGATGGAGGCCGCGATCGGCCAGCTCCAGCAGCAGCAGCGGGCGCTGGGCGGCCTCTCGGGCCTCTCCACCGCCGGCTGATGCCCCCCCCGGGGGTGGCCGCCGCGGCCCGGGCCGCCCGCGCCGCCGAACCCCCGGATCCGGCGCCCGACCGACGCAAACGGGACACCGGCCGATCCTCAACCCGGAGCCTCAGAGACCCGATCACTCCAGCATGGCCTTCGACGTCAACAACCCGTACTTCCGAACCAAGGTGCTCACCGCCTCGCCCGAGCAGCTCAGGCTCATGCTGCTCGAGGGGGCGGTCCACTTCTGCCGCGCCGGGCGCGACGCGCTGGCCGCCAAGAACTGGGAGCAGGTCTACGAGCAGTTCACCAACACCCGCAACATCCTCGTCGAGCTCATGAACAGCCTGCGGCACGAGATCGACCCGGCCCTGTGCTCGAGGCTGCACGGCCTCTACACCTACATGTTCAACCGGCTCGTCGAGGCGAGCTTTGAGAAGGATCTCGCCAAGGCCGACGAGGTGATCGAGCTCCTGGAGTACGACCGCGAGACCTGGGTCATGCTCATGGACAAGCTCGCGGCCGAACGCGGCCAGTCGCCCGCCGCGGCCTCGGCCGCTCCGGCGGCACCCGCGGCCGCCCCGGCGGCGCCGGCCCACCCGCCGCGAGCCACCTACGGCCGCCCCACTCCGGCCCCCCCGTCGGTGTCGGTCTCAGGCTGAGCGTCGGCGCCCCCCCGCCCCCCGCCGTCGCCGTCGCCGTCGCCGTCGGCTCAGCGGCCGCCGGCCGTGTAGAGCCTGATCACCTCGATGCCCGCCGCCCTCAGGTCGGCGCTGGCCTCCCACAGCGTCGGCTCGTGCATGTTCGCCGAGAGCACCACGGCCTGAACACCCAGGCTGAGCGCATCGCTCCGGGGCCTGATCGGATAGCCCCACATCGTTCGGCCGTGATTGAAGTGGTTGTCGTCGAGGATCGCCACGATCTGCACCGGCGGCTGCATGAGCACCGGTCCCAGCGACCGGGTGTGCGTGCCCGCGCCATACAGCGCCACGCGCGTGACCCCGCGCTTGGCCAGTTCATCGAGCGCCGCCTTGGTGCGTGCCCGCCAGTCCGATTCCACGTTCCTCGGCCCGCGATCGCGCGACAGCGACCACGCGTCGATCAGACCCTGGAACCCTTCAATCAGCGCCGAAGGATCAGCCGAGGCCGTGCGTACCGACGGTCCGATGCCCCACAGCCGGGCCGCCGAGCCCGGGTCGGTGCACCGCAGTTCATCGACCACGCGCACGCAGAGCTGCGCCGCCAGGGTCTGTCGCCCGGCGTCGTCCCCCGCGGCGGGCGGGGCGATCGTGCGCCAGTCGAGCGCGATCGCGCCGACACCCGGCGGCAGCCAGATGCTCCGGGCCCAGAGCGCCGGCAGCAGGCACGCCGACGGGCAGCCGATGAGCTCGATGCGATCCAATCCCGGCATCGCCCGCGAGACCGCTTCGTCCATCAGCTCGATGGCACCGGCCCCCGGCAGCGGCCAGCCGCCGAGGAAGCCGCTCCAGGGCCCGCCGACCGACAGCCCGATGCGCAGGTCGCACCCGCCCGGCGCATGATCGCCCACCGCCACGCGGAGGATGCCGGCCGCGGCGTGTGCGCTGCCGCCGGCAACGTCATGGGGGAACGTCCTGCTCATGCCCGGGCCTCCGCCGGCGATCCATCCTTCGGTGGAGCGGCCCGTTCGATCCACCGGGCGATCTCGGGCTCGAGCACGGGGATGCCGATGTTCTCATCGCCGCCGCCAAGGCGCTCCAGCGCCCGCCACAGCCGGAGGTTCTGCCGGGCCCGATCGGCCGAGCGCGGCGGATCGGCCGACGTCGCCAGCTCCCGGTACACGGCGATGCGCTGCCGCGCCACCCGCGCGGGGTCGCACTGCGACGCGATGCGGCGCCGTGCCTCCGCCCCGCGATCGGCCAGTTGGTCGGGGCTTTCGGCGAGCAGACGGCGGAGCTGCTCGGCCAGGTCGTCGGGCCGGCCACTGGAGAAGGTCACCCCCGCGCGCGATCCGCCGAACATCTCGCTCATCCCGCCGTGGTCCGAGGCGAGCACCGCTTTGCCGTGCCCCATCGCCTCGGCGCACACGCAGGGGTAGTTCTCCCACAGCGACGGCACGACGCACAGGTCGGCCGCGGCATACTCGACGGCCAGTTCCTCGTGCGGACGCGGCCCCGCGAACACCGTGCGCCCCCGCACCTTCTCGCCGCATCGGCCCAGCAGGTGTTCGGTCAGCGATCGCCCACGGGGGCAGGTGCTCGTGTCTGCGCCCACCAGCCGCAGCGTCCAATCCGGGAACGACGGCGCAACAGCGTTCCACGCCTCGATCAGCGGCTCAACGCCCTTTCGGGGCTCGATGCGCCCGACGTACAGGAGCGTGCGCCCCGCGCCGCGGCCCGGACGCGGCGCCGGCGCCGGCAGCGGCAAGGCGTAGGGGATGACCACCGGCTGGCGTGCCAGGCCGTAGTGCTCGGTCGCCCAGTCGGCGATGAAGCGCGACGGCGCGGTGATCGCATCGGCGTTCAGCAGCCCCGCGCGCTCGAAGAGCAGGTGCCCCGCGAACGTCGGGCTCATGTGCGCAATACCCATGCTCCGCAGGGCGAAGATGAGTTCGGTCGGCGTGTGCAGGTGCACCACGCACGGCAGGCGGCCGCGGTCGGGCCCGGCGATCCGCTGCGCGGCCACCATCATCGTGCCGGCGCCCTCGAACTCCGCGAACTCGGCCACATCGATCTCACCCCGCGCGTGCAGGCGGGCCAGAAGCAGCGCTGCCTCGGCCGAGAACCTCGCCGCCGCGGCCGTCCAGTTCGTCTGCGCCTCGCGCAGCGGCAGCCGGTGCACCGTCACCGGGCCCTCGGCGGCCAGGCGGGGGTGCGTGTCGTCGTAGGCCAGCGTGATCACGTGCACCCGGCAGCCCGCCTCGGCCAGCGCCGGCACGATGTGCCGCGCGTAGGTGCCGATACCGCCGCCGAAGTGGGGCGGGTACTCGCGGCTCACGATGGCAACGGCGGGGTTCATCGGCGTGCGGCGTCCGGCGATCCTTCGTTCCCCTTTAAGCGGCCGAGGGCAGCGCCGACGCGGCGCGGGCGGCCTCTTCGTCGTACGACCCGTAGATCGCCACCACCGGGATGCCCCGCCGCCGAAGCCCGGCCGTCCGGGCCCACAGCTTGGCTTCGAACGCATCGCTCGACAGCACGATGCCGTCGACGCCGAGCCGCGCCACCGCCTCTTCCGGCACCTCCACCGGCAGGCCGAAGAACCGGCCCGAGGGCGGCGGCCGATCGTCCAGGAACGCCACGATCGGCAGCCCGCGGCGGAACAGCCCCCGGGCCCGCAGCGTGTGGTTGCCGATCCCGAAGATCCCGATCCGCCGGCACCCGCGGCGCTGCAGCGCCGACACCTGCTCGGCCAGAAGGTCGGCGGTATTGGTTTCCATCAGGTGCGGCGCCACCGCCACACCCAGCCCGCTCGCCCGCCAGGCTTCCAGCTCTTCTTTCCGGGGCACGCGACCGTTGGTCGGAACCAGCACCGCGTCGCAGCCCGGCTCCGGCCGCTCGCGGGCGATTGCACGGAACCCCGCCTCGCGCAGCCACGCCTCGGCGAGCGCCTCGGCCTTCCGCGGGTCGTCGGACCAGTCCTTGCGCCATCGGAACGTGTCGACCAGCCGCAGGCACGCGTCGGAAATCGGGCTCGGATGCGGCGAGGCCATCACGCGGTCGAACAGCGCCTCGTAGCGGTCGCCCATCGCCTGCATCGAGATCTTCGCCCGGGCCGTCTCCCACGCCGCCCGGCCCAGCCGCGCCAGCTCGTCGCGCCGGCGCGACAGCAGCCACAGCCGCTCGGCCATCACGCGCGGCGCACCCACCGGCGCGGTCACCCCGTTCTCGTCGTCTCGCACCCACTCATCCACACCGCTCGACACCGTCGTCACCGCCGGCACCACCCCGAAGGCCATCGCCTCCAGCATGGTGATGCTCGTCCCCTCGTACTCGGAGAGCAGCACCGACACGTCGATCGTCGGCAGGAACGCCTGCACCCACTCGGGCGTCTTGCGGCCGTGCGTCACAACCCGGCCACGCAGCGGGCCCTTGGCCCACAGCGACTGCAGGAACCGGTCGTAGTCCATCCCGTCGCCCACCATGTGCAGCTCGTAGTCGCAGCGGCGGTCCTCGAGATGGTCCACCAGCGTCAGGAAGTCCGACAGCCGCTTCTGCCACTCGATCATCCGCCCGATGTACGCGATCCGCAGCGGGCCCGATCGCGGCACATCACGCGGCCGCTCGGCCACCGGCACCGCGTACACGATCCGCTCCAGCGGCCTCTCGCCAGCGATCGGCCGCAGCCACTCCTCCGTCGCCCTCGACACGCCCACGTACGCGTCGGCCGCGCGGTAGGTCTCGGCCAGCATCCGGTAGTACGGCTCGTCGGTGTGCGCGATGCTCACCACCCGCACCCCGCGCCGGTGCAGCAGCTGCGCAGGGCAGTAGGTGATGTCCGAGTAGTTCGGCAGCACGATGTCCGGCTCCAGCCGCTCGATGGCCTCCCGCGCCGAGCGCAGCAGCTCGGTGTGGTCGTCGGTCGGGTCCAGCACGCACATCTCGGTCAGCTCGTCGGGACGGGGCATCTCAACGAACGACATCATCAGCGTCCGCACGTCGTACCGCCGGTTCCGCTCGGCGAACTCGCGGGCCAGCCGCTGCGCCCACACCGTCACCCCGCCCACCGGCGACTGCTCCAGGAACAGGCAGTTCAGCACCCGTGGCTTGCCGGGCGTCTTCGGCACCCGCGGCGGCAGGCGCCGGCTCGATCCGATGCTCGTCGCCGGCGACGGCGCCCGGCGCACCGGCGGGCACTTCACCGCCTCGGCGATCGCCCGGGCCACCGCTTCGGCCGCGGGCTCCGCCTCGTGGTGAAGCACCCCGAGCACCTGCCCCTGCAGCGCCATCCGTTCTGCGGGGGGCGCCAGCAGTTCATCGACGAACGCCCGCGCCGTCGGCGCGGCCAGCTCGTCCAGCGCCGGCAGCCCGCGCCGCTCCAGCACGGCCTTCGCCGCCGCGGTGGCGTCCGGACGCGGATCGTGCGCCGGCGCCATCGACCCCGCGGCGCCGCGGTAGCCGAACGCCGCGGTCTGCCAGAGGGGCGTCGGCTGCGGATGCAGCAGCCCCACCGGCCGTCCCGCGCGCATCGCCTCCACCATCACCGTCGAGGGTGTCGTCACGACCGCCGCGGCCGCACGCAGGTTCTCCGCCAGCGTCCCCGCGGCACGCTCCACTCCCAGCTCCGCGGCCAGATCCTCGCGCACCCGCCACAGCCCCGGCACACCCGCCGACCGAAGCGCGTCGCGCAGCTCGGCCAGCGCCGCCAGCAACCGCGGCTTCTCGTCATCCAGGAAGTACGGCTGGTTCGCCGTGCACACCAGCACCGCCGAGCCCCCAGCCGCCGGGGCCATCCCTCCGGCCGGCACAGCGCCCACGATCCGCGGCAGGCCCGTCGCCGCCGCGTCGTTGCCCAGCGCCCGCAGCACCGCCTCGTCGAGCTCCCCGGCGCACAGAACCCGGTCGGCGGGCGCCGGCTTCAGAAAGCCCGCGCCGACGCGAGGGTTGATGAACGTGTTCCGCCACTCGGTGATGCCGTCCATCACCAGCAGCGAGGCCACCCCCAGCTTCTGGCACTCCCGAAGAGCCCTCAGGCTCCGCTCGCACTCGCAGTTGGAGACCACCACCGCCGAGGTCTGCGGCTCGATCCAGGTCGTCAGGCGGATGTCGCAGGTGTCGCCCCAGGTCACCCCCAGCGCCGTCAGCGCCGCACCCACCCCCAAGAAGTGGTCCGTCTGCGGGTGCGACGGAACGAGCTTGACAGCGGCCGAGACGGCGGTGGACATCGTGGCTCCCAGGTTCTCCCGCCAGCAGTTATCGGCTTCTGGAGGGGGTCACTTGGGCAAAGTTCCGGCCGCCGCCGCCCCCCGGCGTTTCCCCCGTTCGGCCCTTTACGCCGACAGCCGGGTTCGGAGCATGTTCAGCATCGCGTCCGCCAGCGCATCGTGCGTCAGGTAGCGGCGGCACCGGTCCCCGATGGCCCGGGCGTACCCCGCCCGCCACTCGGCGTCGCCGGTCGCCCGCTCCACCAGCGACTCCAGTTCCTCGGGCGACCGGAACGTCGTCTCGGCCAGGTCCTGCAGCAGCCACTCCGCCGCCTGCGGGCGGGCCACCAGCAGGCCCGATCCCACCGCGTGCCGGTGCCAGCCGGTGGCCTCGAAGCCGGCCTCGTCCAGCGCCAGGCCCAGCCGCTGCCGCAGCATCCCCAGCCGCCACAGCTCGGGATGGTCGCACCAGCGGAACACACGCCCGTAGTGGGGGAGTGTCACCCGATCCTCGACGGTGTCCGAACGCGTCACATTGTGCGCGGCCCACAGCTCGGCCAGGTACAGCTCCTCGGCGTGCAGCCGGCAGGCGGGAAGACCGCCCGACATCGCGCACTCAATTACCCGCTGATGGACGAGCCCGTTCACCGACACGTGCAGCTGCACCGCCGACGCCTGGCACGCGGCCCTCAGCTCCTCGCCGTGGCCCAGCGGCCCCGCCGCGAACGGCGCGAACTCGGGGTGCCGATCCCAGCCACGCCCGAACAGCTTCATCCGCCAGCCCCGCCGCCGCGCGATCGCCGCCGCCCAGCGCAGCGTCTTGTGCCGCAGCAGCCGCTCGGCGTACGGCACGGCGAACTGGTGCCGCAGGGTGGAGCGGACGGGCTGGGCGCTCCCCGGCCCCGCCACGGCGTCGACCGCCGCGTCGACCGCGGCCGAGATCGCGGCGAGCGGCCGCTCGGCCATCGGGTCGTCGGTGATGCGCTCGATCACCGGCAGCAGGCCCTCGAACGCCTTGAGGAACGCGGGGTTCGCCCCGGCCGCCTGCCGCAGGCGCTCCAGCATCGGTTCGGGGGGCTCGCTGTGGTGGCTGATGTACCCGATCTCGCACTCGGCGCGCCGCCTCGCCTCGGCGGGCGCGGCCTCGGGCCGGAACTTGCGCGACGACGCCACGATCGGGAACGGCAGCGCGCGCTCCCGCGGGTAGCCCAGGCGGTTGGTGAGGTCCCAGATGATGTAGCCGGCCAGGAAGTCAAGGTCGGTCTGCGAGCGCCCCGCCTGATCGCCGAAGAGGTGCTGCATCGCGTCCTGGATCCAGCACACCAGCGGCACGTTCGCGGGCGCCGCCCCCCCCAGCTGCGCCCGGGTGAAGTTGGTCATCACGACCAGGTCGGGCTGAAACTCCGCGAACGCCCACAGATACGCGGGTGTCGCCAGCTTCGAGTGGTCGTCGGGCTCGCTCAGCACGCGGGTCTCGCAGCCCTGCGCCGAGAGCGCCTCCGCCAGGTCAGCCACCGCGTGCCGGACGTAGGTCGAGAACCGTGATATCGGCAGCAGCACCCGCAGCGGCTCGCCCCCGCCGCCGAGGGCCCGCTCGAACCGTCCGGCCCACCACGCCCGGTCGCGCGGCCCGTACACCGCATTCACCTCGCGCGTCAGCCGCTCGGCCAAGGCCACCTGCCGCTCGCGCGCGGCTTCCACGGCCAGCACCAGCGTCCGGCCGAAGAGGCCCTCGGCCCCGGGGGTCTGCACGAGCTGCTCGGGCATCGCGCAGCCGGCCCGCCCATCGAGCCACGCCGAGAGCCGCGCTGGCGCATCGGGGCCGATGAACAGTTCCACGCGCTCCGACGCCAGCACATCCCCCAGCGGCTCAGAGGCCAGCGCCCGCGCCAGTTCGCCGGCGTCGCGCACCGCCACCAGCAGGCGCGGGGCGTACCCGTCGGGCAGCGTCGGGGTGCCGTCGAAGATCCGCCGCAGAAGAGTGGGGGGGTTCAGCCCGTCGATGACAATCGGCTTGGGGGCCCGCTCGGCCGCCGCGGGCTGCGATGCGCCGGCGGTCAGAAAGTCGAGCGTCGCGCCCCGGGCGTGGGCCCGCGCCTCACCCATGCCCATCACGCCCCGGTCGTCGCTCCAGTCAACACCCCCGTCGGCGGCCGCGACGGCCCGGATTTCCCCGCGTCGGACCCGCTCCCGGAACAGCTCGGCCGCGGCCTCGGCGAGCGCCAGCCCCTCCGGAGCCCGGCCGCGCAGGGCCGCCAGGTTCCACCGCAGCACCCCCAGCACCTCCTCCGCCGGCACGGGGCGCCCGGGCCCGGCGGTGGCGGGGGCGTGCGGGCGCGCCCACAGCGGGCTCGCGGCCTGGGAAGACGCGGCGTGCATTCCCGGAACATCGGCCCGCGCCGATGCGCACCGGCAAAAACACGGCCCGGCCGCGCGGGGCGGCCGGGCTGGTGGAATTCCGAATTGGAGCCCGGTACAAGCCCGGGCGTCCGCGGTCAGCCGACGGTCAGACCATGTCCTTCAGGCCCTTGAGGGGGCGGACCTTGACGACGTTCCGGGCCGGCTTGGCCTTGAACATCATCTTCTCGCCCGTGAAGGGGTTGACACCCTCGCGGGCCTTGGTCGCGGGCTTGCGCTGCACCATGACGCGCATCATGCCCGGCACGTTGAACACGCCGGGGCCGTTCTTCGAGAGGTCGGCCGCGATCATCGAGCCCATCACGTGCAGAACGCCCTGCACGTCGCGGTGGTGCAGGCCGGCGTGCGCGGCGATGGTCTTGTAGACCTCGCCCTTGGTGCGGGCCTTGGAGGCCGGCGTGATCTTCACGGGCTTCTTCAGGTCGAGCTTCGGGGCGGCGGTGGCGGCTTTCTTGGCGGGCTTCTTGGTCTTGGCGGCCATGTTCAACTCCGTTTGGACTTGGCGTCCTTGGCACCGGACTCTCAGGCGCACAACTCCGTGCGCTTCCTCTGATCCCTCGTATCTACGCGGGTTTCTCCGGGATGACAAGGGGTTTTCGACCGCCCAGCAACAAAAACTGCTGTTTTCCCCGATGTTTTTGGCCTCCAGGACCGATCGCAGGGGCAAAAACCCTTGAAAATCAGCCCTCCCACGATCCACCGCCCGCCCTCCCACCCCCGCCCGGCAACCCCGGACCGGTCAAAAGACCCGGAAAAACCGCCCGCCGCCGCTGATCCAGGCCCCCCGGCGGGTCGATAAGCCACTCGGGCCTCGGCCCGGCCGCTCCGACCGGGCCGAAGCCCGCCGCGGAGCCCGCGCATGCCCAACCATGAAGACCCCGCTGATCGCACCGCCCCGCCCGAGCGGCGACGCTCCGCCCGCACCGCGGTCGCCCGGCCCTGCAAGGTGCTCGACCGCCGCTCGCTCCGCTTCTCGCCCGGCGAGACCGCCGACGTCTCCGACGGCGGCGCCCTCCTCCGCATCGACCGCGGCCGCCCCTTTGCTCCGGGCGACGAGCTCGATGTCGCCGTCGCCTGGAGCCATCAGCCCGTCCTCGCCGACTCCAGCCTCGTCCGCGCCGTCGTCCGCCGGGTCACGGTGATCGATGACGCCCACCAGGCCATCGGGGTCGAGTTCGTCGCGCCCCAGTCGGCCCGCCGCGCCGCCTGAACGCCTCCCGGCGCGCCCGCACACCTCCCGATCCGCACCGGCTCGGCCCCATCGGCGCCGGCACCCCGCCGCGGGGCCCTCCGCACCGCGCGCCTAACCTCTGCCGATGCACCTCTGGCAGCCGGCCTTGCCCGACCGATACCTCCGGATGGGGCCCGACGAGCGGGCCGAGGCCATCGCGCGCCGTCGGCAGGAACTCGGCCACCGGCTGGTCATCCTCGGGCACCATTATCAGGTGGACGAGATCATCCGCCACGCCGATTTCACCGGCGACTCCCTCAAACTCAGCCAGCTCGCCGCCGAGCGGGTCCGCCAGCAGAAGGCCGAGTTCGTGGTGTTCTGCGGCGTCCACTTCATGGCCGAATCCGCCGACCTGCTCGCCCCTCCGGGCACCAAGGTCATCCTGCCCGACCTGTCGGCCGGCTGCTCGATGGCCGACATGGCCGCCTACGACGACGCCGTCGAGGCCTGGGGGTCCATCCACGAGGCCCTCGCCGAGCAAGGCTGGTCCGGCCGGATCATCCCCATCACGTACGTGAACTCCACCGCGGCCATCAAGGCCTTCGTCGGCGCCCACGGCGGGGCCTGCTGCACATCGAGCAACGCCAGGCAGGTCTTCCGGTGGGCTCTGGCCGGCGGCGACCAGCCCCTGGGCTCGGGAGAGCAGCTCAAAATCCTCTTCCTGCCCGACCAGCACCTGGGCCGAAACACCGCCGTGGGATTCGGCCTCGATGTCGCCCGCGAAGCCGTCCTCTACGACCCCAAGGCCAGCCGCCGCGGCAAGAAGCTCGGCGGCGCAACCCCCGAGGCCCTGGCCTCGGCCAAGGTCATCCTCTGGGCCGGGCACTGCTCGGTGCACAAGCTCTTCCGTCCCGAGCACTGCCGCGAGATCCGGGAGAGAGATCCGGCCGCGAAGATTCTCGTCCACCCCGAGTGCTGCAAAGAAGTAGTCGACCTCGCCGACCTCGCCGGCTCGACCGAGTTCATCATCGAAACGATCCGCAAGGCCCAGGCGGGCTCGCGCTGGGCCGTGGGCACCGAGGTGCACCTGGTCAACCGCCTGGCCCGCGAGGCCGAGCCGCGGGGCGTGCACGTCCGCATCCTCAGCGACTGCCAGTGCCTTTGCACCACCATGTACCGCATCGATGAGCCCCACCTGCTCTGGGCCCTCGACCATCTGGCCGAGGGCAAGGTCGTCAACCAGGTGAAAGTGCACGACGACGCCCGCGCCCCGGCGCTGCTGGCCCTCGACCGCATGCTCAGGCTCTCAGGCAAGGCCAAGGTGGCCGTCGACTAACCCGCAAACTTCCCCCCCGGTCCGACGCCGCCCCGCACCCCCGCGCCGCCCGCCAACCGGTAGAACTACAGTCGGCTCACGCGCCCGCTCTGGCGGACGATCGGTCGGATTCTGTACGGATCTCCGGTCCCGCGGCCGGTCGGCCCCGAGGTGCGGCTTTTTCGGAGGTTCCCCATGGCGACCAAGACCCCCGCATCCCCCGCGCGTCGCGGCGGGGTGCTCAAGAAGCTCCTCGTCGGCATCGTCGTGGCGATCGTGCTGCTCGTCGCCGGGGTGTGGCTCTTCGGCCTCCGGATCGCCTCCGGCTTCGTGAAGTCCGCGATCGAGAGCGCCGCCGGCAACAGCATCCAGGGGCGGGTCGACGTCGGCTCGATCGATCTCGCCTGGACGGGCCCGCAGCGCGTCGGCAACGTCGTGCTCCGCGACCCCGCGGGCGCCGTCGTCGGCACCTTCGACCTCGACGCTTCCACCTCGCTCATCGGCGTGGCCCTCGGCGGGCGAGACCTCGGCGCCATCAAGCTCTCCGGCAAGCTCGACGTGAAGGAGGACCCCGCCGGCGGGACCAACCTCCAGCGCGCCATCGCGGCCCGCCCCGGCCCCGCGACCGGTCCCGGCGCCGCGCCGCCCGCGACCTCCACGCCCGCCGAGCCCTTCCGCCTTCCCAAAGATCTGAGGTTCCGCGTCGACGTTGACAAGCTCGAAGCCACCTTCACCACCGCCGCCAAGGCCGGCCAGCCCTCGCGGGTCATCGGCGTCAAGGACCTCACCGCCAGCGCCGCCTTCGCCAACGCCTCTCCGGTGACGGCCGAGATCAAGGGCCAGGTCGTCGGCGCCCAGCCCCGGCCCCTCAGCGCCACGCTGAAGGCCGACAAGCTCACCAACCCCGACGGCTCGCTCGCCCTCGACTCCGCCACCCTCGACGCGAGCATCTCGGCGGGCATGGCCGCCACCGACGTCGACGCCCTCGCCGGCATGTTCCTCGCCGCCCCGGCCGGCGCCCCCCCCGTGGCCGCGGCGCCCGCCGACCAGTCGCTGGAGGTCTCCGGCGGCGTCCGCATCAGCAACGGCCGCCTCGTCCTGGCCGACCCGGCCAAGCCCTTCACCGTCCGAACCCTCGTCCCCGACGCCGCGCTCCGCTCGGCCTCGCAGGGCGAGATCACCGTCGCCTTCTCCGGCAGGCCCGGCGTCAGCTTCACCGTCACCGAGCTCGACGTGCCCCTCCGCCCGGGCTCGGCCGGCGCGGGGGTTGATCTCCGCGGCTCGCGCATCAACGCGGTCATCGCCACCACCGACATCGCCGGCACGCTCAAGACCCCCGCCGACGACCGCCCCAGAAATTTCCGCGTCAGCCCCGGCCAGTTCACCCTCTCGACCCCCGACCTCAAGTCGGGCCTCGGCCTCATCGGCCGCGTCACCACGCAGTACGACGGTGTCGACGCCGGCGCCATCTCTGTCGATCTCTCGGCCGCCGAGCCGCTCGACAGCCAGGGCCGCCTCGCCATCGGCGACAAGGGCATGCCCGCCCAGGGCGCCTACCGCGGCAAGATCACCCTCGACCGCGTGCCCGTCGCCCTGCTCCAGCCTTTCGCCTCCCGGGTCACCGCCTCCGACGGCCGGCCGCTCGACCTCGCCCAGGCCCTCGGCGACGCCGTGACCGTCGAGCTCAAGGCCGGCGTCGTCACCGCCGCCGACATCAAGTCGCGCTCCGGCACCTCGCCCGAGGCCGCCAAGTCCCTCGCCGAGATCGAGCCCGGCTCGCTCTACCTCTCCGCCACTCTCGCCTCGCCCAAAACCAGCCTCTGGCTCGACGCCTCGTACGACATCGACCGCGTGCAGTCGCGGGAGAAGGGCCTGAAGGTCCAGTCCGAGGCCGCGGGCTACCTGCTTCGCGCCTTCGGCGGCCCCGACCTCGCCCGCCGCCTCTCCGGCGACGGCCTGGCCGTCATCGACGTGCCCACCTTCTTCGTCCCGATCGTCCGGGGCCAGCCCGACCTCGCCCGCACCTCCGCCAGCGCCACCGTCGCGGTGGGCGAGCTGCGCCTGTCGCTCGACGACCCCGCCCGCTCCGCCGGCACGCCGCCCCTGAACCTTCAGAGCATCGACACCCGTGTCTCCATCGACCCCGGCAAGTCCGACCCCACCGTGAAGCTCGACTGGCGCATCGACTCCGGCGGCCAGCCCATGCGCGCCCTCGGCGAGATGCGCCTGCCCGGCCTGATCGTTCCCGGCAAGCAGCCCGGCACCGTCGCCATCGGCCCGCTCCAGCCCGTCGGCGCCATCGAGGTCACCGGCGTGCCCACGCGCCTCGCGGCCCTCGCCGGGCCCGACGCCGAGCGCCAGGCCCGCGCCGTGCTGGGCGATGCGCTCCAGCTCCGCGTCGAGGGTCTGCCCGGCGCCTCACCGGGCGCCAACACCGCCCGTCTCTCGCTCCAGAGCCCGGGTCTGAACGCCTCGGGCGTCCTCAGCCTCGAGAAGATCGGCGAGAACGGCCTCCGCATCCGCACCGCCGAGCAGTCCGGTTTCACCGCCGAGCTGCTCCGCCCGGCCGAGGCGCTCAACGCCGTCGCGGCCGCCCCCGCCCCCGGTTCGGCCCCGCCCGCCCGCTTCCGCGGACTCGGTGGCGCCGGACTCGTGCGCCTCGTCGTCAGCGGCCTCGACGCCGAGTATCAGCCCGGCCGCCCGCTCCTGCCCACGTTCACCGCCGCGGCCCGCGCCGAGGTCGCCGAGCTCGGCGCCTCCGTCGACGTCCCCGGGGCCGGCCCGCAGGATGTCGGCATCCGCTCGCTCACCGCCGACCTCGCGTGGGCCCGGGGCGGCTCCGGCACCGTGAAGCTCACCTCCAGCGCCGAGAACGCCGGCCGGCCGATGCAGATCAGCTCCGACCTCAAGTTCAGCGGCATGCTCAACGCCGCCGGCGCCATCGACGCCACCGCCGCCTCTATCAGCGGGCCCATCACTCTCGCCAACGTCCCCGTGGCCCTCGCCGCGCCGTTCCTCAAGGACAACACCCGCCTCGTCAGCGAGCTCGTCGGCGAGGCCCTCGACCTCAACATCGCCGCCGATTCCCGCCCCGGCCCCTCGGGACCGACCCGCTCGGCCCAGATCACCGCCAAGAGCCCGCGCCTGCAGGCCGCCACCTCGGCCACCCTCGCCGGCGATGCGCTCTCGGTGGGGCCCACCAAGGTCGATGCCCAGGTCACGCCCGGGCTCGTTGACGCCGCCGCCGCCCGCTTCGCCCCCACCCTCTCGCCACGCCCGGCCCTCGGTGCCCCCGCCCGCCTCACCGTCGAGGCCTCACCGGTCTCGATCGCCCTGAACACCCCGCCGGGCCAGCCGGCCCCGCTCCCCATCCCCGCCACCGCCGCCATCACCTCGGCCGACGATCTGGTGCTGCGCAACCTCCCCCTGGGCCAGCAGCCCGGGGACCTCGGCCTCCGCGGCCTGCGCATCACCTCTTCCGCGGCCGGCGGCGGAGCCTCCAACCTCGCCCTCGCCGCTTCGGTGTTCGACCCCGCCACCGGCGAGCCCGTCGGGCAGGTCGAGGGCGGCGGACGCTACCCGATCGACGCGGGCGCCCCGCTCAACCTCAAGATCGCCAACGGCAACGCCGCCGCCCTCGACCGCATGCTCCGCCGCAACGGCCTGATCGAGAAGACCCTCGGCGGCGCCTTCAGCCTCGACGCCGGCATCACCCCCGCCGCCGGCGGCGCCCAGAACATCGCCGCGAAGGTTCAGTCGCCCAAGCTCCAGGCCGCCGCGGCCCTGAGGTACGCCCCGGGCAGCATCCAGCGCACCGGCGACACCCGCGTCCAGTGGACGCTCGACCCGCAGGTGGCCGAGGCCCTGCTCGCCCCCGGTGACGGCTCGCCCGCACCCATCGCCATCAACGAGCCCGTCCGCATCGACGCCAACGTCGAGCGCCTGGCCCTCCCGCTCGCCCAGGGCGGCGGCGGGCTCGAACTTTCGGCGAAACTGGCCACCTCGCCCGTCACCTTCCTCATCCGCGAGGAACCGCAGGCCTCCGGCCCCGCCGGCGTGCTCGGCCAGCTCGGCGGCGCCCGGGCCGGAGCGCGGGCCCAGCAGGCCCCGTCCGTGCCCGTGCCCCTCGGCGCCCTTCAGGGCTCGGCCCAGACGGCCGGGCCGGGCGTCGTGCAGTTCCAGCTCCAGAACGCGGCCGGCCCGGACGCCTCGCGCATCAACGCCACCGGACAGGTCGTCGGCCTTCAGGACGCCGCGGGCAACTTCAGCACCGACGCCGCCCGCGTCACCGCCCAGGTCAAGGGCGACCTGCCCACCGCCCTGCTCGACGCCCTCGGCAAGCAGCAGGGACGCCTGCTGGCACTCCTCGGCCCGCGCGTCGTCGCCGATATCCAGACCCAGCAACTGGCCCTCAAGCCCGCCGCCACCCCCGGCGACGGCGGCGCCATCGCCGCCGTCTTCCGCGCCACCGACTACGGCTCGGCCGACATCTCGGGCCGCATCACCAACGGCGTCTTCACCTCGGCCCCGCCCACCGACGCCAAGCTCACCCGCATCTCGCCCGACCTCTCCCGACGCATGTTCTCGAAGATCATGCCCTTCCTCACCGTCTTCGAGAAGCGGCCCGGCGACGAGCGCCCCACCGTCGTCACCGTCGATTCGATCGCCTACCCGCTCAGCGGCGACCTCCGCAGCCTCAACGGCAAGGTCCGCTTCGACCTCGGCGAGATGAGCTTCCAGTCCTCAGAGTTCATGGGCCAGGTGCTCAGCGGCCTGGGCGGCAAGGCCGGCGGCAAGGTCTTCCAGCGCATCCAGCCCTTCGACATCACCATCACCAACGGCGTCGCCCGCTACGGCAACGTCGCCTTCCCCGTCGGAGAGTTCAACCTCATCATCGAGCGTGCCGCCGTCGACATCCCCACCAGCACCATCCAGGAGATGATCATCCTGGTGCCCGCCGAGCGGCTGGCCCAGTCGATCCTCGGCGGCAAGAAGACCCAGGCCGGCGCCACCATCCCCATGACCCTCAGCGGCCCGACCGACTCACCAAAGATCTCGATCGACGCCGGCAAGCTCATCGAGGAGAACATCAGGAACGTCGGCGGCGATCTGCTCAACGACCTTCTGAAGCCCAGGAAGAAGTAGCCGCCGCCCTCCGCGGCGGGTCACTCGTCCTTCGGCAGCTCCATCGACCGCGCCGTCCGCGCACGGCCGCCGAGCTTCCTCGGCGGCAGCTTCGTCGGCACCAGCCCGCCGGGGAACTTCGAGGGGTTCGGCGCCCGCCCCGTGGCCGCCGGCGCCTTCGGCAGGCTCGGCGCGTCAAACCGGCTGTGCTGCTGCTTCTTCTCGATGCGCTGCGTGTCGGCGTCGCGCCGCGCCTGCACCTCGGCAGGAACCGGACCGGCCGAGAAGTCCGGGTACTTCTTCTCAGGAATGTGGATGTTCGCGAGCTTCTCGATCGCCGTCAGCAGCTCGCCCTGGTCCGGCGGCACCAGGCTCCACGCCACGCCCTGCCGGCCCGCGCGGGCCGTGCGGCCGATGCGGTGGATGTATACCTCCGGGTCCTCCGGAAGGTCGTAGTTCACCACGTGGCTGATGCCGTCCACGTCCAGCCCCCGCGCCGCCAGGTCCGACGCCACCACCACGCTCAGCGTCCCAGCCCGCATCTTCTTCATCACGCTGTTGCGCTTGCCCTGGTACATGTCGCCGTGGATGGCGTGCGACTCGATCCCCTTCTTGTTGAGATACTCCGCCAGGTCGTCCACCGTCCGCTTCGTGCGGCAGAACACCAGCGTCAGCTCCGGGTCCTCGTGCGTCAGCAGGTGCACCAGCATCTTCCGCTTGTCCCAGTGGTTCACGCTGATGTAGTGCTGGTCCACCAGGCTCACCGTCAGCGAGGTGCCCGTCGTCACCAGCTTGGCCGGGTCCTTCATGAACGTTCGGGCCAGCTTCTCGATCTCCTCCGAGATCGTCGCCGACACGAATACCGTCTGGTGCGCGGTCCTGATCGACCCGAGAATCTTCTTGATGTCGTCGCGGAACCCGATGTCCAGCATCCGGTCCACCTCGTCGAGCACCGCGAACTTCACGTTCGCCAGCGTGATGTGCCCGCGCTCCACCATGTCCATCAGCCGCCCCGGCGTCGCCACGATGATCTCCGGCCCGTGCGCCAGCTGCTTCGCCTGGAAGCTCACCGCCTGCCCACCGAACACCGCCGACACCTTGATCGGCGTGAACCGCCCGAGGTCCGAGAGCTCGTCGGCGATCTGGATCGCCAGCTCCCGCGTCGGCGCCAGGATGATCGACTGGAACGGCAATTCCCGCGTCGCCATGTGGAACAGCGGCAGCCCGAACGCCGCCGTCTTGCCCGTTCCCGTCCGCGACTGCCCCAGCACGTCACGCCCCGACAGCACCAGCGGGATCAGGTCGCTCTGGATCTTCGTCGGGTTGCGGAACCCCGCCGCCTCGCACCCCTTGACCACGCTGTTCCGCAGGCCCAGGTCGCCGAAGGTCTTGCCCTCGAAGATGTCTTCCCACTTCGACACCCCCTCCACCGGCGCCGCCTTGCGGATCCGCCGCGCCGCGCGCGGGGCATCCTCGCTGCCGGCCGTGGGCATCGCTCCCTCGGCCGCGCCGCTCCCACCACCACCGCCCCCGCCACCGCCACCCTCGCCCTCACCTCCGCGCCCGCGTCCGCGCCGACGCCGGCGACGCTTCCGCCGCGACGGGTCGGCCATGTCCGGCACGCCGCCCTGGGGCCCGCCGCCGCCCGCCTCCGGCGCAGCGTTATCGCCCCCTCCGCCTCCGGGCTGCTCATCGGGGCTCAGAAGAATCCGGGAACAAACCGCCGCGTCGTGCGCGCAAAGGCCATGGGCCATGGGTGACAGACCGTCCGATCTGAGGCCCCCCGTCTGACGCGCCCCACGCGGGTCCCAGGCGTCCGACGCTCACCTCCCGCCACGCGGCAGGAGCGGCGGACGCTCGAGATCCGTGCGGGCGCGCCAACCGCGGGGCCGAGCCTCGGGAGATGCGCCGCTCCGCGCCGGGAAACCAGCCCCGACGCGGCCTGGGACCAAGCCGACAACCGGCCAAGCCCGCGCACGCCCGCAACGGGCCTGCGCTATCGTCATGCTAGCGCCGCAGTCGGGCCGATACAACCCCCGCGCTCCGCAGGCCCAGCCGCCCCGGCCACGCCCGGCCCCCCCCCACGCACCCCTGCCGAACGCCCCACCCGGTGCGCCCTTGACGACCACCAGCCGACTCGACATCGACCTCACCGCCATCGACAGGAACGTCGGCGTCGTCCGCCGGGCGCTGGCCGCCCACCTCCCCAAGGGCCGCCCCATCCCCGCCGTCTGCGCCGTCCTCAAGGCCGACGCCTACAGCCTCGGCGCCCCCCGCATCGCCAAGCGCCTCTCGATCGCCTCCTCGGGCGCCGTCGAGATGATCGCCGTCTACACCCCCGATCAGGCCCGCGCCCTCATCGAGGCCGCCGTCCAGACGCCCATCCTCCTCCTTATGCCCGTCCGCGATCTCGATCGCAGCGACGTCCTCTACCGCGCCGCCACCAAGGGCCGCCTCCACCTCGTCATCCACGACACCGACAACCTCAACCACCTCATCGACCGCGGCAACGCCCTGGGCGTCTCCCTCCCCCTCCACGTCGAGGTCGACACCGGCATGACCCGCGGCGGCATGTCCCCCGAAGAGGCCTCCGGCGTCCTCGCCCGCATCCGCGAGCACCCGCGCCTCCGCCTGGCGGGCATCTTCACCCACTGCGCCTCCTCCGACCGCGACCCTGAGTCGGTCCGCCGCCAGGCCGAGCGATTCAACCGCTTCCTCGAGCAGCACGCCCACCTCATCCCCGACGACTGCCTGGTCCACCAGGCCAACACCTTCGGCCTCTTCCGCACCCCGGGCCTGCACCGCAACATGGTGCGCGTCGGCCTCGCCCTGCTCGGCTACGCCGCGGAGGAATTCGCGGACCCCGAGCACTTCGAGCTCGCCGACCTCGCCGCCGAGCTCTCGCCCGCCGTCCGCTGGACGAGCCACATCGTCCACCTCAAATCAGTGCCCTCGGGAACACCCGTCGGCTACGGCGGCACCTTCCGCACCACGCGCCCATCGCGGATCGCGCTCGTCCCCGTGGGCTACGCCGACGGCTACCCCCTCGCGCTGTCGAACGCCGCCCGCGTGGGCGTGCTCCTGCCCGGGGAAAACCCCGGCGCCCCGATCCGCGCCTTCGCCCCGGTCGTCGGCCGCGTCTCGATGGACCAGATCACGCTGGACGTCACCGACCTGCCCGAGGGCTCCGTCCGCATCGGCTCGGCGGTCGAGATCGTCTCGGCCGACCGCACCGCCCCGAACCACCTGCCCACGCTCGCGCGCCAGGCCGGAACCATCGCGCACGAGCTCCTCTGCAGGCTCTCGCCCCGTCTGCCACGGCACTACACGGCGGTCGAGGAATCCCCGACTCAGGCGGGTCCCGTCATCGCATCGATCGGCCGCGCGGCCGTCGGCGGGCGCTGACTCACTTCGGAAGATCGATCGGCGGATCCGCGGGCCTGGGGGCCTCGGCGGGCTTCGCCGGCTCGGCCTCGGGCGCCGGCTGCGCCTTGGGCCTGCGCGGCGGAGGCTGCACCGGGGCCACCGGCGCGGGCGTCGTCGTCGCCGGCGCGGCCGCGCGCGGGCGGGCTGGGGCGGGCGCGTGGGCCGGAGCCGCACCCGGCGCCGCCGCCTGCGTCTGCCCGTTGCGGAACGGATTGCCCGGCGCGGGAGTGTTCGGCATTTCCGGCGTGGGCCGGATCTTGAACCCGAACCGGCGGGCATCGGCCGGCGGGCACGGCTGGCGGTTCTCCGGCGTCAGGATCGTGTGCTCGTCGGAGCGCACCTCCCACACAATCTCGTCCGGGCGATAGATGTTCGGACCGGTGCCCTTGGAGAACCCGCCGCGCAGGTGGCCCCCGACGGGCACATCCACCGACCAGATGGTCTCGCCCGTGCGCGTGTCTTCGAGGAACGCCGTCTTGGGCTGCCACGCGGTCGACGTGTAGTAGAACGCGTCGTTGGAGTAGAGCGCCCCGCCCTCGCCGATGCACCCGCCGAGCCCGAGCGGCGCCGCCGCCAGCGTCAGCAGCAGCGTTCGGCGGACCATCGGCAGGGCGAGGCTGGGACGGATCATGCGGAACTCCTGAGGCGGCGCGGTTATCGGACGATCACAACGGCCGCCCGGTACCATACGACATCGCACGCCGACGGTTCGGCGCGCCGGGGCTCTGCCCAGCCCAACATCGTCCGGAAACCCCCGGCCCCTCCAGCCCATTGGGCGGGGTGGGCGTCGAAACCCTCGGCCATGTCGTTCATCGATCCCAACCCGGCCTACCGGATCGGCCACGGCTACGACCTGCACCGGATCGAGCCCTTCCCGCCCGCCGGGCAGGGGCGGCCGTTCCTTCTGGCGGGGGTGCGCCTGGAGCACACCGCCGGGCCTGTTGGGCACTCCGACGCCGACGCGTTGTTCCACGCCGTGACCGACGCGATTCTGGGCGCGCTCGGTGAGCCCGACATCGGGCAGCTCTTCCCCGATACCGACCCGCGCCATGAGGCGGCCGATTCCCGGGTGTTCCTCGCCGAGGCCGTGCGCCGCATGGACGCCGCGGGCTACCACGTCGCCAACCTCGACGCGACGGTGATTCTCGAGCGGCCGAAGCTCTCGCCGGTGAAAGCCCAGATCCGCGCGGCGCTCGCCCGGGAGCTGCGGATCGACGAGCGGTTTGTGAACGTCAAGGGCAAGACGCACGAGAAGGTCGACGCCGTGGGCGAGGGGCGGGCGGTTGAGGTGCACGTCGTCGTGCTGCTGCACCGTGGGGTGTAAAGAAAACGCCCCCGTCCGGAGACGGGGGCGCTGAAAGGAGCGTACCGACCGCTCCGGAAGGGGTCAGCGGCGGCGGCGGCGCAGGCCCAGCAGGCCGGCGGCGCCGGCCAACGGCAGCGCCGCTGGCGCCGGCACATTCGTCAGCTTGATCTGGTAGGCCAGGGCCGAGCCGGTGGGGGCCGCGCCCGTCCACGAGAGCGTCTGGACGCCGACGAGGGTGAACGCGGGCAGGTTCGTGCTGCTCGAAATGCGGAGGTAGTCGACGCCGGCGCCGTTCACCACCAGGTTCGGGATGTTCACGTCAGGGCCGACGAGGCTCATATTCGTAAGGGCGAGCGAGGCGGTCGCCACGCTGCGGACGCGGATGAAGATGTCGGTGAACCCGCCGGCCACGGCGTCCCACGAGATCGAGGTGGCGCCGACGGTGTACGTGACGGTCGACGCCCCGTCCCACACGACGCTGAACGCCACGCCCGTGCCGTTGGGGTTCACGAGATTGTCGGTGGCCTTCGGGACGCCCACACCGCCCTGCTGCCAGATCGCCATCTCCCACGTGCCCGTGAGGATGTTGTCACCCATCCGACCTTCGGCGACGGCTCGCTCGAGCGTGCCGTTGTTGGTCAGCGAGAGGAACGCCGCGTCGCCGCCGACGAACGGCGCGACGACGATCGAGGCCGAGGCCCCGCCGGCGGTGGTCATGAGCGTGAGGGCCGCGGCGGCCGCGGCGAAAGACGTGCGCATCGGAATCTTCCTTCCTGAGGAGAATGAGAACCTTGACGTGGCCGCTCCCCTGGCGGGGCGGCGATTGGAACGTATCCCCAATACGCGGCTGGGCAAGGCGTGGGCGCGCCAAGAATTGGTGAGGCCGTGGCTTTCTGGGTGTTTCCCCGGCAATCTGGAGAAGCACAGGGGCCGGCGCCGGGCTGTCCGCTAATCTCCACCGATGACGACCGCGATCCATCGCCGAGTCGAGGACTGTGCCGCCGGGCGGCACCCGGCGGTCATTGCCCGCATGCCCAGCGGGTGGGCGGTGCTCGGCGACGCCCAGTTCCTCGAGGGCTACTCGCTGCTCCTGCCCGATCCCGTCGTCGGCCAGCTCAACGACCTCACCGGCGCCGCCCGGCGCCAGTACCTCGACGACCTCGCGCGCCTGGGCGACGCCGTGCTGGCCGTCTGCCGGCCGCGCCGGCTGAACTACGAGATTCTCGGGAACCTCGAACCGGCGCTGCACGCGCACGTCTTCCCGCGCTACGCCCACGAGGCCGACGACCTGCGCACGAAGCCAGTCTGGTCCTACCCGGCCTCGGCGTGGACCGATCGGACCACCGCCCTCGACCCCGCCCGCCACGGCGGCCTGCTGGCGCGGCTGCGGGCGGCGATCGGCGGATGATCGGGAGAGAATTCGCCGGGATTTCACCCCCGGGGGCTCTCTGGGGCTGAACCCGTCCGCTCCGCCGGACGAACAAGTCCCCATGTCCCCGCGGACCTCGGATAACCCGATCGTGGCCGTCGTAGGCGCCACCGGCGCCGTCGGCCAGGAGTTCATCCGCCTCATCGAGGAGCGCGGCTTTCCGCACGCCGACGTGCGGCTGCTGGCCTCGGCCGGCTCGGCCGGGCGGCCCCTGCGCTGCGCGGGGCGCGAGGTCGTGGTCGAGGAACTCACCGAGAAGAGCCTGCGGGGCGTCGACGTGGCCCTCTTCGGGGTGTCGGCGGCGCTCGCCAGGGACTTCGCCCCCGCCGCGGCCGACAGCGGCGCGCTGGTGGTCGACAACTCCTCGGCTTTTCGGATGGAGAAGGACGTCCCCCTCATCGTCCCGGAGATCAACGCCCACGAACTGACGGGCATGAAGGGCGAAGGCGCCTGGCAGCCGGGCATCGTCGCCAACCCCAACTGCTCGACGATCATCCTGCTTGTGCCGCTGAACCCTCTCCGGCGCGTCTTCGGCGTCGAGCGGATCGTCGTGAGCACCTATCAGGCCGTGAGCGGCGCCGGCGCCCCCGCTATGGACGAACTGGCCCAGCAGGCGCGCGACGTGCTTGAAGGCCGGCCCGCCCAGCCCAGGGTGTTCAAGGAACCGTGCGCGTTCAACATCTTCAGCCACGACTCGGCGGTGGACCCCGACACCGGCCGCAACGTCGAGGAGCAGAAGATCATCGACGAGACCCGCAAGATCTGGCGCGACGAGTCGGTGCAGGTGGCCCCCACCTGCGTCCGCGTGCCGGTGATGCGGGCCCACACCGAGTCGATCTGCGTGACGCTCGGCGCCTGGGCCACCGAGAGCGAGGTGCGGGCCGCGCTCGACGGCGCCCCCGGCATCCGCATCGTCGACGACCGCGCCGCCAACCGCTTCCCCACACCGCTGGCCGCCAGTGGGCGCGATGAGATCCTCGTCGGCCGCATCCGGCCCGATCCGACGCAGGGCGAGGAGGTTGTCGGCGGCGAGACGCGATACCGCGGCTGGCACCTGCTGGTCTGCGGCGATCAGATCCGCAAGGGCGCGGCCCTCAACGCGGTGCAGATCGCCGAGCACGTGCTGGGCCTCATCTGAGCGGCCGTTCGCCCACGGGCCTTCCGCGCGCGTTCACCGTTCGATCTTCAGATTCAGCGATTCGGCGGCCGACGACGCCGGCCCGTCGTTCATCAGCGTGAGCCCGCGTCCGTCGGGCAGCACCACCAGCAGGTCGGCCACCTTCACCTGTTCCTTTTTGAGCGCGTCCTGGTCCACGATCACGTAGGCCAGGAGCGTCGCCCGGTCGCCCACGATCTCGACAGGCTTGGGCAGCACGCCCTCCGCCAGCGGCTGAACGCTGCCCGAACGGGCGGCGCGCCGCCCCGCTTCGAAGGTCCGTATCAGCGTGCCCAGGCGCACCTCGGCGCCGGCGATGGTGCCCGCCTCGCGCCGCAGGGCTGCGCCGAACTCCGCCGCGCGGGCGTCGGTCAGGTCTGCGCTGGCCTTCTCAGAGAGCGTGGCCCGCAGCCCGCTGAGGTCTCCCCGGTCGGCGGCGTAGACCATGCGGCTCACGGCCGGGGCCGCGGCGTTGCGAAGGTCGAAGTACACCCGCAGCACCGAGAGGGCAAAGGCCCCCTGGATGATCGCGCTCGTCAACCCCAGGAACAGCCCGATGAGCGCCGGCACCCGGCCGATCACCCGCCCGCCCGACCGCCGCACGATCGAGAGGGACGTGAACCCCAGCACCGCCGCCGTCAGCCCCAGCACGGGCAGGACCACGATCGCCGCGAGCGCCGCGGGAAACCCCAGCAGCGCCGCGGCCGCCGCGGTCACGCACGCCGCAAGGCTCACCATGGCCAGCACGGCCGAGAGGGCCGCGGTGCCGCTCAGGCGGGCGGCCGACGCGTTCGGGGTGGGCTCGATCTCGGTCACGGCACGGAGCGTAGCGGAAAGAAAACCCCGGCCGCGAGGGCGGCCGGGGTCGGATTGGCGATGCGGGATTGGGGCCGGGAGG
>JACVCL010000008.1 GCA_016742075.1 Phycisphaerales bacterium | reverse complement strand
ACCACCACCTGCGCCCCCCACCATCTCCGCCACCCCTCCTCCCCACGGCCCTGACATGCCCGAGGAACTGATCCATCCCGCCACCCTGCCCGCGACGAACGGCACTCCGGCTATTCCCGACGACCATCTCGCGGCGTTGTTCGCCGCGTGCGCGGTGGTCCTGGGCCGCCGCGCACGGATCCGGGCGGTGATGCCGCTGCGCGAGGAGGCGTCCGGGGAGATGCAGGGACGCTGGATCGCCAGGGGGCGCCGGATGAACATGGAATCGCACGAACCCTTTGACCGCAATCCCCGCCGCGATGCCGAGCGCTAAAGCCCGGCCCGGTTCGCGGCTTCCGCGATCACACCCCACCGGAGAGACCCGTGAAACTCCGCATCACCATCGAAGACCGCGTGTACGTTGTCGACGCCGAGGTGATCGACGAACCGCTACCCCGCCCTGCGCTGCAGGCGATCCCCGCGGAGAAGCCGCCGCCACCGGAGCCCCCCAAGCCGCCCAAGCCGCGGGACATCCCCGAAAGCGTGACGACCCACGTGGAGGGCACCATCCGGAAGGTGCACGCGAAGATCGGGGCGAGGGTGTCGGTGGGCGATCCGCTGGTGGATATCGAGGCCCCGCCCGCGCTGACGCCGGGGGGCGGTCGGACGTTCGCGGGCACACTCCGCTTCCCGGTGTCGGGAGAGGTCTGCGAGCTGCCGGTGAAGGAAGGAGAAAGGGTCTCGGCGAACCAGGTGCTGGCGAAGGTGCGATGAAGCAGCCGGCGGGCCCGAGGCCCACGGAATCGTTGGAACCCCGGACGCCGCCGAATGTTGCGGGCGGGCGCGGCTTTGCGGTAAATTCGGGGGTCGTCCGACGGTGGTTCGCGCGAGCATGAGCGGGCCGGTCCGCCGGCGGGTTTCGACGTTCCGGCGGTGAGGAGCGAATCGATGAACGTTCTGGCTGTTCGTCCGCTGTCTGTGGCCGCTGATGCGTTCCGTCCCGGCGATGCCGCGCTGGCCCGTTGGTTCGACGTGGGGCTGATCCTCGCCGGCTCGCTGCTCATGGCGGCGTCGGCGCAGGTGGTGGTGCCGATACAGCCGGTGCCGATCACCGGGCAGACGTTCGGCGTGTGCCTGATCGCGGCTCTTCTGGGGCGGTGGCGCGGGGCCGCGGCGATGGCCGCGTACCTCCTGCAGGGCGCGATCGGACTGCCCGTGTTCGCGGGGCTGACCGGTGGGGTCCATGTGCTGCTGGGCCCGACCGCGGGCTACCTGTGGGCGTTCATCCCCGCGGCGTACGTCATCGGGGCGCTGGCCGAGCGCGGCTGGGATCGCTCGGTGATCCGGTGCGCCGCGGCGATGCTGATCGGCCACGCGGTGATCTTCGCCGGCGGCTTGGCGGTGCTCGGCGTGTGGGCGGCGATGGCGTGGCCCACCGAGACCGGCGCGCCGATCGCTGGTGCGTCGCTGCTGGCCGTCGGCCTGTGGCCTTTCGTGCCGGGCACGTTCGTGAAGGTCGCCCTGGCCATGGCGTTGCTCCCGGCCGGCTGGAGGCTGTTGGGTCGGCAGCGATAAGGCACCGACGCCGCGCTAGCGGCGGGCGGACATCAGCACGCGCAGATCGGCGGCCAGCTGGTCAACTTCCTTTTCGTCGGTGCCCTTGTAGAGGGCGGCGACGCGGACATCGGGCCCGATCAGGATGAAGTGCGGCGGGTGCACGATATTGCGCATGGTGCCGCCTTCGGGAAGCTCGATCTCCACCTTCGGGTCCTCGTCGAGGGCGAACTTCAGGGCGTCGACAGCGAGCGCCCGGATGACTGCTCGATCGCCGGTGCAGAAGGTCCAGCGGCGGGTGTCGGCGCCGAGGCGGCCCAGGTATTCGGTGAGCCGCTGGGGGGTGTCGCGCTCGGGGTCCACGCTCACGCTCAGGAAACGGGCGTCGGTGTCCTTGAGTGTCTCGGTGAGCCGCAGCATCTGACCGCTCATGACCGGGCAGGCGAGCGGGCAGTGCGTGAACTGAAAGGCCAGGACGGTCCACCGGCCCTCGAGATCGGCCCTGGTGACCGCTCGCCCGTCCTGAGCGGTGAGGCTGAAGTCGGGGATGACCAGCTCACGCAGTCGGGCCTGGTTCTCGGGGCTGAGGAACGGCGAAATGGGCTCGCCCGCACCGCCCGGCGGCAAGAGCCTCGGCAGGACCACCGAAACCACCATCCCCATCCCTGCGAGGAGGCCCACCGCGCCCACGGCCAGCACGACGCCGCGGCCCGGCCCTGACGCCGAAGGACCGCGGTCGCGCGGGGCTGGGGACTCTGACGGGTGTTGAGCCATGGTCACGGGGTATTCGCCGTGTCAGAACAGGCGATGCATCGCGCCGTCGGTGACGAGGATGAGCAGCACGACCGGAAGGTAGATAATCGAGGCGAAGAACAGGCCGCGCGCCGCTTCGTCGGTGCGATCGCGGGCGAGCTTGTGGGCCCGCCAGACCATTCCCATGCCCGCGGCGAAGGCGATGGCGGCGTAGAGCACGCCGATCCGCCCGGGCATGGCGAGCACGGGGGAGAAGCTGACCGCGACCAGCGCCCACGACCACATGACGACGGCCGCCGCGGTGCGACCGCCGCCGGGATCGACCACCGGCAGCACCATGTGGCCGCCTCGGGCGTAGTCGTCGCGGTACTTCCACGCGATCGCCAGGAAGTGCGGCACCTGCCAGACGAACATGATCAGAAATACCGACCAACCGCCCAGGAGCAGTTCCCACGAGCCGATGGGAACGATCGACGCCCACGGGTCGAGCGACGCGGCCGACCACCCGATCAGCGGCGGCAGGGCCCCGGGGATGGCGCCGACGAGGGTGGCCAGCGGCGTATGAGGCTTGAGCGGCGTGTACCAGAAGAGGTAGGTGACGATCGTCACCGCCGAGACGGTGGCCGCGGCCCCGTTGAGCGAAAGCCCCAGGGCCACCACGCCCACCACCGAAAGGGCGGTGCCCAGCGCCAGGCCGTGCAGCGGGGCGATGCGGCCGCCCGGAATGGGCCGATGGCGGGTGCGGTGCATCAGGGCGTCACGGCGGCGCTCGATGACCTGGTTGAGCGCGTTGGCGCCGGCCGCGGAGAGGGCGGTGCCGGCGATGCACGCCGCGGCCATCCAGATGAAGCTCCACCCCTCCCACCCCCTCTGCAACGCCCCCAGCGCAAAGCCGACCGCGGAGGTGACCGTGACGAGCTTGACAATGCCGGGCTTGGTGAGCTCGACGGCGCTGCGCCATCCGCCGGCCGCTTCGCCGAGGCTCGGCACCCCGTCGGCGATCGCCGCGACCGCGGCGGGGCTCGGCCGTTCGACCGGCTGAACCGCTGCGAGAGGCTCGGCGTTGAGCTGCGTCATCGATCGTCGCGGGTGCCCGGCCCGGGCGGCGTCCGGCTCGCCCTGGGCGGGGTCGCAAGGATAGGCGGAGCGTCAGGGCTTGGCGCTTCCCTTGGGCTCTTCGACGGCCACGGGCACCTCGATGTCGAGCCAGACGGGGAAGTGGTCGCTCGGCCCCTCGCCCGACTCCCACCCCGGAACGGCGGGGCCCTCGCCCGGGCTGTCGGCGGCCCCCCGCCAAACCCCGCCCGCGAGCACCCGGATGCCCCTGGCGGGCAGGATGTAGTCGACCCGGAGCCTGAAGTCGGCGGTGTCCTGGGGCTGCAGCCGGGGGAGACCGATCGTGCTCACCGGCCGGAAGTCGCCGTCGACACGCGGGTGGGCGAGCAGTTGCCCGATCGCCCGGCCGCGGCTGCTGCCCCGCTCGGGGTCGGCGTTCAGGTCGCCCATGATGACGAACCAGGCCCGTTGATCGAGCCCGCCGCCCAGGCCGTTGTCGTCGGTGAGCCACGGGGCGCCGCTGAGATGCTCCTTCCACAGTCGGATCTCGTCGTGATTGCGGCGCTGGTTGCGGCCCTCGGGGCCGTCGAAGGCGGGCGGCGTCGGGTGGCTGGCCAGGACGTGGATCACCGGAGCCCCGGCCCCCCCCATGCGCACCGGAACATCCCAGTGGCTCTTGCTGCTGAGCCGGAACTTGGCCAGCGCCTCGGCGGTGTACCAGCCCTCGCCGGCGAGAAGGTCTCCGTCGATCGGCTTGCGGGCGGCGTCGAGCCGCGGGGGCAGATCGGCGCCGGGCATGTCGCGCCAGAGGAAGTTCTGAAACGTACGCACGTGCTCGGCCTCGATGGCCCAATCCGCACGAACCAGCAGGCCCATCGCGAACTGGCCCGGAAACTCGCCATAGCCGAAGCAGTCGCCGCCGTAGGTCCGGGTGCCGGGCGTTGTGTCGACCGCGCCGTTCCTATCGAGATCGAGCCCGGAGGGCACGCCCGTGTTGCTGGCCCGCATGAACGCGGTGAGACTCAGAGGCTCGAGCCCTTGGCCCTGCGAGACCGCGAGATACCGGTCGGCGAAGGCCTGCGCATTGTGGCCGTCGGGCGCGTCGTACTGGATCTCGTTGAGGAGCAGCACATCGGGCCGCAGACGCTGGATGACGGCGGCCACGCGCTTCAGCCTCGCATCGGTCCCGGACGCGAGGGCGTCGCTTCGGGCGTCGAGAATGTTGAACGTCATCACGCGCGCCCGGACGGGCCCGGACGGTCCGGTCGCCGTCGCCGCGGGCACCAGGACCGACATCACGACGACGATCGCCAGCCACGTCTTCGGACTGCTCATGCGGTCGAAGGTACCAGCGCCCGGCGGCCCGTGGCTCGGACCGCTAGGATTTCGTGAACGCCCCCGTAGCTCAACTGGACAGAGCAACGGATTTCTAATCCGTCGGTTGGAGGTTCGAGTCCTCCCGGGGGCGCTTTCCGGCCTTCGCCCGGGCCGCCAGCAGCCGCGCATGCCCACGCACCGCCCGCCACACCGCTCCCAGCGACGGAGGCTCGGTCTTGGTCTGCTCCCCGACCGCCGCGCCGATCCGGTACGCCCATCGCCACTGGCGGCGGAGGATCGCCTGGGCGCGCCAGAAACCCGTCGAGGGGTCGTAGATGTTCGTCGACTCCGACAGGACGCCGTTGAACTCGACAATGGCCAGGCGGCGTCCCTCGGCCAGATCTTCCGGTCGCGCGAAGCGGATGTCGAAACGGCCGAAGTGCACTCCGGCGTGACGGGCCCACGCGTCGATCCGGCGGGTGAGCGCCGGCGTGATGAGGCCCGAGCCGTCGAGGAACATCGCCCCCCGGCAGTGGTTGCCGCGGAACCCCAGGGGCACGCTCTCGCCGGCGGCCGGCACCCGATCGGGATCGCCCTCGTACCCCGAGATGATGCCCGCGGCCTGCGCCCGGTGACGATCGTGCCGCCACGCGAGTTCGCGCACCGACGACACGCCGTCGCCGATGACGCACGGGAACCGTTTGTCGGTGATCGACAACACCCGCCCCCGGCGCCAGCCCGGCATGCGGATGTAGAAGACGCCCACCTCCAGCGGACCCGGGTGATAGGGCTGGGCCACCAGCGAGTCGGGACACCGGAGCAGGCAGCGCCGCGCCGCGGCCTCATCGCGCACGAGTGTGACGGCCTCGCCGCGCTCTCCCACATCCGGCTTGAGCACAAGCGGCCACCCCCAGCCCTGGGCGCTCATTGCCGTGCGGAGCCGGAAGAGCCGCTCGTCGGCCGGCCCGGGGGCGATGGCGACGAACGGCACGACCGCCTCGGGCGGGAACAAACCGAGAATCGCCGACTTGGACTCGCCGACGAGCCCACCGAGCGGGATCGGTGGGTTCACGTTCAGGCACGCCGTCAGGCCCGGTCGGTCGAACGCGCGAGCGAGAAAGAACGGGATCATCGGTGCGTACACCGCCGCCGAGGGCCAGTACTCCCACTTTCTCAGCCGCGCCAGCCGTGCCCGCAGGCGGTCGGAGAACCCACCGCGGGGCAGAGCACGCTCGGCAGACATCGCGTGCGAAGAGCTCAAACCGGGGCCTCCGCTCCGGACCAGGAGAGCGCTGCGGACGACACTTCGCCGGTCGGACAGAGATCATCGCCGATGGGCGTGTGGCGGATCCACCCCCGCCCGGGGTCGAGCCCCGCCTCGGTCCGGCTGCGGGTGCGGGCGTCGGGTCGGGACATAAGCACGCTCAGGTGTTCCCGTCCGGGCCACACCGATTCGTGCAGGGCACGCTGGGCTTCGAGCGGGTCGGCACACTCGGAGAGCAGCTGCCTGAAGAACCCGGCGCGGGGCCCCTCGACGAGCTGATCACCCAAGCCTGATGACGACAGGATCAGCGTATCGCCGGCCGGGGCGGGCTCATCGGGCTTCATTGTCACGCCATCGGCCCCGAACACCGCCGCCCGATCGGAACTCACGAGCAGAAGGCGGAATGGCGGGTAGAGCGGGGCGGGAAGCGACGAAGCGATATCGCTGGCTTCCTCGAAACTCCGGCCGCGGAGCACGGACGGCACAATCTCGCCACGGCTGCGGCGACCGGGGGTGGTCGTCATGCCGAGTGCGCTTCGGTTCAGAAGCACCGCCACCAAGCCCGAGTCGCTGACACCGATCCACGTGCCGCCCGCCTCGCCGTCGATCGGCATGGCGACCCGCACCGGGCCGCAGTGCACGACGCGGACCGCCTGGCACCGCGCACGCCGCCGGCTTTCGTCGCGATTGCACAGAATGCGCGTCGACGGCCGTCCGTCGCGTGCCGTGACCCGGACCATCGTCACCGTGCACACGGGCGGGCGTCCTGATGCGCAAGCGTCGAGGGCGCGAAGCCGAACGAACAGGAGACACCGACGCCCAGAGCCGCCGCCATACCGCGGATCGTCGCGAAGTGGTGGATGGTGTGACTGAGCACGAAGGCTAGTTCCCGGCCGAGCGTCGAGCCGAAGGTGCCGCCGACGCCGTCCCGCCGAAGCATCACCTTCACGCGCACCGGCTCGTCGGCCGAGGCCTCCGCCAGTTCCGAGATCGCGGCGGCCAGGCGGTCGACCTCGGCGGCGGCCGCCTCCACCGACGCCTCGACGGCCGTGCCCCGGGCCCGGGCGTCGTAGTCGAGCGTGCCGCCGCGGCCGGCGACCACCGCCCGCACATGGTCGAGGCAGTGTCTCACGTGACCGCCGATCGTGGCGTTCTGGAACAGATCGCCCATCGGCCGGGCGTACGCCGGATCGTCGAGGGCACCGAGCAGGGTTCGAAGATCCGCGAGCAGGTCGCCGACCGGCTTCGCGACCGAAACGGCCGCCGAGCGGCAGCAGCCGCACGCCACGCTGTCCGAGGTTGCGATCACCGGCGGCCTCCCTTCTTCGCGACCAGCTTCGACCACCGCTCGTCGGCCTGGGTCGTCAGCCCGGGCTCGTCCTTATTCCAGTCGTTGATCGCATTGCCCCAGAGACCCTTGTAGAACACGAATACACGGCCGTTGGTCACCTTGAAGCTCTTGGGATCGATCTCCACCTTCCGCCCCTCGGCCATCGCCGTGGCGCACCAGCCCCCGTAGGCGGGCACGTACTTGTCGGGCTCGGTGTTGAACGCCGCGCGGTGCGATTCCGACGCGAAGCGGTAGGTGATGCCTTTGAACGAAGAATGGATCGCGTCCTTGCCCTCCTCTGCCCGGCCGTCGGCGAGGTAGGAGACCGGGTCGTAGCCCTTGAGCGCCAGGCCCTTCTCGAGGTTCGACTCATCTGAGGCTTCGTCGCGGCTGAGACGGGCGATGGTCGATGCGAGCGTGCCAAAGGCCAGGCGGTCGGTGTTCGCCTTGCCGACGTAGCGGAACACCTCTTTCCCCGCCGGATCGAGGACCACGGCGGCAGGGAAGGCGATCTCGCGGCCGTAGAACTTATACCCACCGGGGATGCGGAACCGGGAAGCGAGGGCTCCGTCAGCGTCGCGGTACAGCGGCAGGTCGTCGGTGGCGTTCAGCGATCGAAGCGTCGCATTGAACCGCGTCGGGTCGGTGTTCTTCACGAAGATCTGGGTGACACCCGCGAGCGTCGGAGCCGCCGCGGAATAGTCGGAGACGAGCCTGCTGCACAGCGGGCAGTCTTCGGAGAGCAGGAAATGGACGACGAGATACCGGCCGCGCGCCGAGGACGACTCAAATCTGCGGCCGGGATCGCCCACGGTGAACGGCCCCGGCTCGGCGGCGGAGGCTTCGGCCCCGGGCGCGGGGGGCGGCGACGCGGCGGGCTCGGCGAGCGCCGGACGGGTCACCACCGACAGGGCGATGCAGGTCACGAGCGCGGGGATGCGGTGCATAGCGGGCTCCGGGGGGCGGGATCGGGTGACGATGCCCACATGGGATGCCGCGGAGGTCGCACAGGTGTCACCACGCCGGGGACATGTCGGCGGCCCGTGTGCGGATCGTGTAAAGGCCGCCCCGCTCGAACAACTCGCCCCGCACTTCAACAGGTTCTGCGATGAATGCCGTGCACTCCGCCGGCATCGGACCGCCATCGGCATCGGCGACGAGCACGAACCGAGGCCCGCCGGGTGTATCGACGGCCAGCATCGGGGGAATGCCTCCCCGGACGCACAGTGTGGCGCAGGCTTTGTGGGTCTTGCCTTCTCCGGGCTTCATCGCCCCGAGATAGCACTTGGAGTCGACGATCTCGCCGCGCAGCGCCACCCGGCCGAGGGATCGGGCCGCCGGGACGGGGCCGTGCGCCGAGCCCGGGCGCACGGCGTCGGCGCCGGGTTCCAGCTCGATCATGGTCCGGCCCTCACGTTCAAGCGGCCAGCCGACAATCTCGCACCGCCGGCCCTCGGCGTGGGCAAGGTCTCGGGGGCCGTGCTTGCCGACCTCCACGAGCAGCACCGATACGCCATCGTCGGTCAGCAGCACCGGGTACGGACGCGTGAGGAGCACCCCGGAGATCGTCCGCGGCTTGCCGTCGTCCCAGACCGCTTCGCCCGGCGATCGCTGAGAGAACGCCCAGGCCGCACCGAACAGCAGCATCACACCGAGCATGCTTGGGGTTGCGCGGCGGAGGAACCTTCGCACGCCGGCCGGAACCGGAAGGTAGTTGACGTAGAGGCCGTCGTCCGCGGGGGTCATGGGGGGCTCAGGCACCGGAAGTCTCCCGGGCGGGTGGCGTCGCCGTGCCCGGTGGCAGCGGGCGAGGGTCGATCCGGACGCGCCCGGCCACGATGCGGACCTGGTGCGTCGGAATCTTCTCCTTGAACGGCGGCGGGGCACATCCGTCTTCGGGGCGGTACTGCCAGCCGTGCCAGGGGCAGGTGATGCATCCGTCGATAACGCGCCCTTCGCCGAGCGGTCCGCCCTGGTGGGCGCAGACGTTGGTGACCGCCGATATCCCGCCGGCGTGCCGGAACACCGCGATGCGCTCACCGCCGCCGGGGGCGCACACGAGCCGGGCGCGATCGAGCGGGATCTCCGCGGCTGGGCCGGCGTCGAGCCAGCCGTCGGCTACCGGGGCGGCGCGGTCCTGGCCGCGGGATCGCCATCCGGCGGCCAGATGAAACCCGGTGACGCACGCCGCGCCGGCCGCGAGCGCCGCGGCGGCGGGCCATGCACGCGGCGACTGCACCGCCCCTAGGGCGACATGACCCACGAGCAGGGCATACGCCGGGTATACGAGCATGTGCAAGCGCTTCCAGGCCGCTGCGCCCAGATTCTTGAGCCAGAAGTCATGGCTGGTCGCCGCCATCACGAACATCACGAGGAGGGCCGCGAAGCCGAGCAGCTCGAAGGGAAACGCCCGCAGCGAGTCGAACCGGGTGTTGTTGACCAGCAGCGACCGGATCGGGTTGACAGCGCCAAACCCGTGGTAGTACCCAACGACCAGCGTGCCGTGGAGCGCCGCGAGTGCGAAGGTCATCACACCGAGGTGACGGCGGTTGAACAGCAGCGGGAGTGCCCGGGGCGTCAGCCGCGCCAGCGGCCCGATCACCAGGAGCACGTGCAGCATGGCCAGCGCGCCCGAACCGGTCGCGCGGATGAGCAGCACCTCGTCGCTGATGGATCGCTGGCCCGTCCAGAGCAGCTTGCCCGCCCCGACGAACAGCGCGAGATAAGCCAGCATGGCACCGGCTGCGCAGGCGTCATAAAGCCGCTTCGGGCGGCTCCACTGCACGGCGCGGTAGCCGACGCTCACGATCGGCCCCCGATCGCCAGCACCAGCAGCATGATGATGGCCGGGGTGAGCACGGCCCACCATGCCAAGTGCGCCCGGCGGAGGGAGCGCGTCATGCCGGCGCCCTCCGCGATGACCGCCACCACAGCCTGAGAAGCACAGGCCAGAGAACGGCCGCGCCGGGGAGAATCACCAGCCGAAAGCCGACCCCGGCGGATCGTGCCACCGGATCGACCCGGCCGACACCGCGCGCCACGAACAGCATGGCGAAGCCCACGCCGATCGAGGCGTACAACGCGGCGAACAGGATGACGGCGTCGGCGACGGTCATCGCCCATTCAGATGCCGCCGGGCGGCACCGGTTTCAGGACCTGATCAGCGCCGGGCCCGACTCGATCGGCCCCAGGCCCAGCGACCGGGCCATCGCCACGGCCCATTCCCGCCAGCCGGGCCGCGGCGGCTCGCCGCCGTGGTGATGAAGCGAAACCGCGGTCGCGTCGTCGGCCAGGGCCCCTCCGCCGCCCAAGGACCGAACGCGGTCGGTGAGCACCGGCGCGGCGTCGGCCCGCTCGGCCGGGGTCAGGGCCCGGGCCAGTTCAAGCAAGCCCTGCTCACCGAGCATCGAGCCGTCCGGCCGCCTGCTCTCGATGAGCGCGTCGGTGTAGAGCACCACGGCGTCACCGGGGGCGAGAGGGATCGCGACCTGCCGATAGGCCGTTGGGTGCAGAACGCCGAGCGGAAGGTTCCGGATGCCGTGGGCGGGCGAGGTCGTGTCGCCGGCGGCGTCGGCGATGGAGAAGTCCGCCAGAGCCCACCGGTCGGTCTCGGATCGATAAACGAGCGGCCGCGGGTGGCCCGCGTTGCAGAGGATCAGGTGCCGGGTTGGGGCGAAGTATGTCGCGAGCAGGGCCGTGGCGAAGCGGCCGCCGGTGTCCGATTCGTCGAACGCACGGTTGAGATCGAACGCGAACTGCGTCTGATCGGCGGTGTTGATGTGCCGCCGCATCAGGCCCCGGAGCGCGGCCGACACGACGGCGGCCTCCTCGCCGTGGCCCGACACGTCGGCCAGCACAAAGCGGGTGATCAGGCCCGCCGCGCAGTTGGACAAGAGGTACACATCACCCCCCTCGCCGGATTTGCCCCCGCCCCGGTAGGGTTCGCTGACGATCGACACCTCATGACCGGGCACCGCCACGCGGCCGCGAAACGGGCCGCTCCCGCCCCAGATCTCCATGCACGCCAGCCCGTGCGGCGGATCTGTTCCGACCGCGTGGGTCACGACGCCCGCCTTGCCTCACGGATGGCGCGGATCAGGCCCTCGGGCACGACGCCCGCCGCGGGATCGGAGCCGGAGACTCCCGGTGGCAGCGTCGCGGCCTTGGTCGCCCGGACCGTCGTCCGGTACCCGGCGACGTAGTTCACGCACGACGGGCAGACCGCCAGGTGACGGGCGAACGCCTCACGCTGCGGCTCGGTGAGCTCGCCGTCGAGGAAGCCCATCAGGAAGTCCAGAACCTCGCGGCAGGTGAGGTAAGGAGGGGTGCTTTCGGCGGGGTTCGGAGAGGGCTGGTTCATCGGGTTCCTCCGCCGCCAAAGTGCGGGTCGAGAAGGGTCTTGAGGGCTTGTCTGGCTCGGTGCAGTCGGGTCTTCACGGCGTTGGTCGACTCGCCGAGCAGTTCGGCGGTCTCTTCCGTGGCCAGCCCTTCGATGTCGCGGAGCGTCAGGACGATTCGGTAAGACTCGGGAAGTTGCCCGATTTGTTGGCGGATCAAAGCCCGGGTCTCCTCCCGCTCCAGTTCAGACTCGGCCTTGGGGTCCCAGGGGCCGGCCGGTTCGTACTGGTGCCCGTCGGGCTGGAACCGCGGGAGCAGGTCCTCGATCGACCGCTCCGGCCGCCTTCTGCGGCTCCGCAGCTTCATCAGGCAGGCGTTCACCGTGATGCGGTGAAGCCAGGTGGTCAGCTGCGCTCGCCCGTCGAACCGGTCGAGATTCTTGAACGCGTTCACGAACGCATCCTGCACAGCGTCTTCCGCGTCAGACTCGTGGCCCGCCATCAGCCGGCGCGCCACAGCCAGCATGCGACCGCCGGCCAACCGCACCAGTTCATCGAACGCCGTGTCGTCGCCAGCGCGCATGCGCGCCACCAACGCGGACTGCGACTCCTCATCGAGCGTCGCCGTTTCGGGCTTGGTGAATTCGCGAATCATCGTGTCTCTCGCGGTGGTGCCCACCGGTCGGCACAAACCCGGGAAATAGGATGCCGCGCGATCGTGCCGGATGCACACAGCCGTGGAAACGGCCAGTCAAACGCCCGTTCACCTAGAATTCTTGCCATCGAATTCGCTCAGTCCCGCACTAGACGGCCGCCCTCCCGAGGCATCCGCACCGAATCGGCCGTGACCCCGTGGGCCACGCTGCATCCAACCGTCACGGCCGACGCCCGAGCCCGTGTGACGCGGGCCGAGCCCGGGGCATCAGAAAACGGCCTGAAACGGAGGCACCCAAGTGCATCATCACCTGACTCCCAAGCTCGCCGCCACCTCGTGGGTGCTGCAGATTCTCGCCGCGGCCATTCTGGCCCAGACGCTGTTCTTCAAGTTCACCGGGGCGGAAGAGTCCAGGTACATCTTCTCGACACTCGGGGCCGAGCCTTGGGGGCGGTACGGCACCGGGGTGCTCGAGCTTGTGGCGGTGGTCATGCTGCTGACCCCACGGACCGCCGCGGTGGGGGCGGCGCTGTCGGCAGCCCTTATCTCCGGTGCAATCTTCAGCCATCTCACGAAGCTGGGAATCGTGGTGAGGAACGACGGCGGGCTGCTGTTCGGGCTGGCACTCACGGTGTTGGCGGCCTCGGTCACGGTGCTGGTGATCCGCCGCGGCCAACTCCCGGTGCTGGGCCCGAGGTTCCTGCCGACGGCTCCGGCGGCCGGCTGAGGTTCGCCGACTCCGCCATCCGTACGATTCCCGTCCCGGCGACCGTCGCCGATGACGCGCCGGGTTCTCCCGCGATCCCGATCTGCCCCCGACGCCCGCAAGGAGCGCACCCCTGAGCCCTCTGTCGCCCAGCCTTCCCCGCCTGCTCATCACGGCGGGGCCCACGCACGAGCCGATCGACGCCGTGCGCTTCATCGGCAACCGTTCTTCGGGGCGGATGGGCATGGCGCTGGCCGGCGCCGCGGCCGCGAAGGGCTGGCCGGTGACGCTGCTGCTCGGCCCGGTCGGCACGGCACCGGATCTGCCGACGGGTGTGGCGCTCGAACGGTTCCGCACCTGCGAGGACCTCCGTGGGCTTCTCAGGCGGTTCGCCCCCGAGGCCGACGTGCTCGTGATGGCCGCCGCGGTCGCCGACTACCGTCCCAAGCCCAACGCGGCGATGTCAGGGGGCAAGTTCCGCCGCACCGACGGGCCGATCACCCTCGAGCTCGAGTCGACCCCCGACCTTCTTGCCGAGACCAGCGCCTCACGGCGGCCCGGGCAGCTGTTCGTGGGCTTCGCGCTCGAGCCCCGGGCCGACCTGATGGAGAGCGCTACCCGCAAGCTCGCGCGCAAGGGCGTCGACCTGGTCGTGGCCAACCCACTCGAGACTATGGACGCCCCCACTGTCGAGGCGTGGGTGCTCGCCGCGTCGGGCGTGGTGGCCGAAACCCCCGGCGTCATGGACAAGCGCGATTTCGCCGCGTGGCTGCTGGACCTCATCGCGGCCCGGCTTCCGGACGCCGGTGCTCGCCGCTGAGGCTTCAGGTGCGCCGGATGTTCTCGCGGTTGATCATGAGCTCGAGAGTCGCGGCGGCGAACTCCTGGTCGCGCTCGGTGAGGCCGGTGTAGAACGGCAGCGCGATCGTGCGCTGGCTGACGCGCTCGGCGATCGGGAAATCGCCCGGCTTGAAGCCGAACTTCTCGCGGTAGAAGGGCTGGAGATGGATGCAGGGGAAGTACGGCGCCGCACCCACGTCGTGCCGGTGCATGCCCTCGATGATCCGGTTACGCTCCTCCGCTGAGTAGCGGTCGGTCAGCCGCACCACGAAGACAAACCAGCTCATGAACGTCCGGTCGTCGATGGTCGGGACGATCAGATCAGGATTCCCCAGCAGCCGCTCGATATACCGCTGCGCCACGCGCTGGCGCTTGCCGACGATCTCGCCCAGCCGCCTGGCCTGGGCCACGCCGAGCGCGGCGTTCAGCTCGGGCATGCGGTAGTTGTAGCCCAGACGCTCGAACTGCATCCACGTGCCGACGCCCCCGGTGGCCTGCCCCACGGGCCGGCCCTGGTTGCGCAGCGAGCGACAGAGATTCGCCAGACGCTCGTCGTCGGTCACCACCATGCCGCCCTCGCCCGTCGTGATCTGCTTGTTGGGATAGAAGCCGAACACGCCGGCGTGGCCGTACGAGCCGATCGGGCGATCGCCGTGACGACCGCCCAGCCCCTCGCAGCAGTCCTCGATGAGGCGGATCTCGTGCCGCGCCGCGATGGCCCGGTAGGCGTCCATGTGCTTGGGGTTGCCGAAGCACTCCACCGCCAGGATCGCCTTGGTCCGCGGCGTGATCGCCGCCTCGACCAGGTCCGGGTCCATATTCAGGCTCTTGGGGTCGATGTCGACGAACACCGGCTTGGCGCCCGCGTAGAGGATGCAGTTGGAGCTCGCGATGAAGCTGAACGGTGTCGTCACCACCTCATCGCCCGGCCCGATACCCATCGCCAGAAGCACCATGTGCAGCCCGGCTGTGCCGCTCGAGCACGCCACCGCGTGCCGGCGGCCGCACTCCGACGCCACGATGTTCTCGAAGACCTCCTGCATGGGGCCGATCGACAGCCGGCCGCTTCTGAGCGCCGACGTGACCATGTGCACATCGGCGTCCGTGATCTCGGGGCGGCTGAGGGGGATCTCTTCGAGCATGGCGGCGTTCTCTCGGACGGGCGGAGCGGGCGCGCACCACGCCCGCCACCGAACATCGACCCGATAACCCACCCGGGTTCAGCGGACCCGCCGCGATTTCCCCGCTTCGGACGCCGCGCCGCGGCGTCAGTCGGGCTCGGGGGCCAGCAGCCGGGCCAGGGCCTGGCGGTCCTGCCCATCCATCACCAGGGCCAGCCACGACGCCTGCGTGCGGTAGACCGGCGGCAGCCCCCCCCAACCCAGGGCGGCATTCCGGAGGGTCGCCGCACGGTCGGGGAACTTGCCGGGCGCCGCGAACCACGCGGCGCCGGACCGGGCCTCCAGCAGCACCGCCAGGGCCCGTGCCGAGGGGCCGGGCCACCCGGGCTCGGTGGAGACCTCCCATAGCGGCGCCCTGGCATCGGCGGCCAGGAGCGCATCGAGCAGCGCCTCGCACATCGAGAGATCCGAAGCGCTGCGGGCACGGGCCAGAGGCCCTTCGAGCGAACGCGGGTCGATCCGCGCCAGCCTCAGCGCCGCTTCGAACACCGTGCGGGGCACGGCCGACCGGCGGTCGGGACGCGACTCCGCCCGCTCGACCAGCTTCATCAGGAATGCCGTCGCGTGCGCCTTGGGCAAGTCCGGGGCGGTCCCGAGCGCCCAGGCTGTCGCCAGCTCCTGGCGGTGGTCGACCACCGCGAGAAGGTTCGCGGTCGGGTCCTTCTTGCCGGCGATTTCCGCGGCTGCGCGGCCGAGGTCGGCGATCAGCGGCTCCTTGTCCTTCGCCAGCCTGCCCGCGATGGCCGGGGTGATCGAGCGCACGTCGTCCACCGCAACCAGGGCCAGTCGGATTCTCGCGGCCACGCCGTCGGCACGCGCGAACGCCTCATTCCACGCCTTGGCGCCGGCGGCGGGATCGATCCGGATGAGCGCCGCGACGGCGCGGGCCTCGGCCGCGCGGTCGTCCTTCAGCGTGGGGATCAGCTTCGCGAGAAACGGACCCGACTTCGTGAGCTTCTCACGGGTGATGCCCTGCACCACGATCTCGGTCACCGCCGCGCGCTCGTCGGCCTTCAGTTCGCCCAGCCGCTTCCACGCCCGATCGGCGCCGGCGGGCTTACCGGCCTGCGCGGCGGACAGGCCCGCCAGCACCCCGACGGCCGGGCGGTCCCTGATCGCTTCGAGGGCATCGAGACGCGCGGGGTCGGCGCCGCGTCCCTTGGCCGCCATCCTGGCGCGGATGAGCACCTCCAGGCTGGCGTCGAGGTCGGGCAGCGCGAGGATGCGCTCGAGCTGGTCATCGGCGATGAGGTCGGCGTTGAGCGCATCGGCCACCAGCGCGACCCGCTGGAGAGGGTCGCGCACGTCGGCCACCATCATCAGGTTGATCGACCGCTCCTTGCTCAGTTCGGCCAGGCCGAGGATCCCCTGGCGGCGCAGCGCCACCGTCGGGCTGGTGGCCAGCTGGGCGAACAGCGGCTCGAGGCGGGGGTCGCGCAGCTGCCGGAGCGCGGCCAGGGCTTCGTTGTGGCGCCCGTCGCCCCGGACCGCGATGGCCCGGCGGAGCTCGCGTTCGAGCTGGTCGGCCGTTGGGGCATCGGGGGCCGGTCCGGCGCCGGCCAGCAGGCAGGCCGCGGCCGCCAAGAGCAAGAGCGTTCGTTTCATCCTCGCAGTGTACCCCGGGCTCCCCGCGGCTCGGGCGGGCTAGGCCGCGGTCTCCGACCGGCGGAGCACCTCGGCCTTGACCCGGTCGCACAGGTCCGCGAGCGCGACACCGTCGAACTCCGGCCCGGCGTCGCAGACCTCGCCGGCCTCGATCTGGCGGGCCAGGCGCTGAAACGCCGTGACGATCGTGCTGTGGTGAACCCGGCCGAGGGCCCGGGCGATCTCGGGAAAGCTGTGGCTGGTCATCGTTCGGGCGAGATAGGCGGCCACCGCCCGGGCGAGCACCACGCGCTTGTGGCGCCCCGTGCCGAGCACGTCGGAAGGCGTCACGCCGAAGGCCTCCGCCGCGGCCTCGATCACGGTGCCTACACGCACCGGCCGGCGCAGCCGCGGCTGGCCCGCCTCGCCGAGCGCCGTGCGCACCACGCCGCCGGTGATCACCCCCCGAGCGTCGGCGGGCGTGACGCCGGGCACCAGCCGGACGAGCGCCTCGACCCGTGCGAGCGCCCCCTCGAGCTCGCGAACACTGCCGTGGCTCTCGTTGACGACGATCTCGACGGCCGAGGGGTCCAGGTCGAGCCCGCGACGGCGGGCGATCTCGCGGGCGATCGCCTCGCGGAGGGCCCGTTCGGGCCGGTCGATCTGCACCACCATGCCCGACATGAACCGGGAGACCAGCTGCTGGCTGAGGCTGGCGATCTGTCGGGGGCCGCCGTCCGAGGCGATCACCACCCGGGCCCCGCCGAGCTCGAGCGCGTTGAATGTGTGCAGGAACTCCGACTGCGTCTTCTCCTTGCCGCCCAGGAAGTGCACGTCGTCGATGCACAGAAGGTCAAGGCCGCGGTAGCGACGGCGGAAGGAGTCGATCGTCCCGGCGTGCACCGAGGCGATGTACTCGTTGGCGAAGCGTTCGCCCGTGATGCAGCGGACCTTGCCGCCCGGGTGTGTGCGCTCGTAGCGGTCGGCCACGCCCTGGAGCAGGTGCGTCTTGCCGACGCCGCAGTCGCCGTGCAGGAACAGCACACGGAAGCCGGCCTCGGCCCGGCTCTCGGCCAGCGCCAGCGCCGCGTTGAACGCCAGACGGTTCGAGCGGCCGACGATGAACTCCTCGAGGCTGCGGCGGTGCTCGCGGGCCTGCCGCTCCCCGGAACGGAGCCGGCCGGCCGGCCGGCCGGCGGCCGGGGCGGGAGGAGTCGCCCCGGCCGCACGATCGGCCGGCGTTGCGCCGGCGGCTCCGACAGCCGTCTCAGCGGCCGACGCCCGCTCCACCGCGTGGGCGTTGACCTCCGCGGCGTCGAACGCCGCCGGATCGGCCAGCCAACGCACCTCCGCGGCCCCCGCCTCAGCCCGGACGGCCTCGGCCACGCAGTCGCCGAAGTGCCGGCCGAGCCACTGCGCGTGGAACGCCGTGGGCACGGCCACCTCCACCCCGTGCCCGACGAGGCGGAACCGCGCCGCACCCTCGAAGTACCGCCGAAACTTGTCGTGCCCAACCGCCCGCTCGATCCGCACCGCCAGCCGCCGCTCGAGCATCGCGCCGCGCTCGTCCCGCCCCGCGCCGCCGCCGGCCGACGATCCTTGAACCCCGGCCAGAGCCGGACGAACGGTCGCGATCGTGGTCAACTCACCACCGCCTTTGTCGCAGACGCCGGCGCCGATCCCTCGGCGCAGACGGGCCATCACGAGCAACAGGCGAGTCCGTTCCCGATCAGCCCTCAGTCCCGCGGCTCATCCCGGAGAGACGACGATACCACCGCTGCGACGTGATTCCCTTTGCAGAGGGGCACGCCGCGCCGGGGCGTTTCACGCAGTCGTCGTCTGTCGCGACGGAACCGCTCGGGTCCCGCGGGGAGTCGTCGGTGTCGGGCTGGCGACCATCCGTTGATCCACGCACGCAGAGTAATGCGAGACGGCCCTCGGTCAACCGTCGCGCCCCCCTTGCGTCGGCGCGACGCGTGTCACAACGCCGGAATTCCGCGAGGGTGCACGCGAAAAAAAACTTCGCGAGCCGCGCACTCCACATCTGTCCACACTCATCCACATGCCGCGACGATGCGGCCCGCGGAAGCGGTGGAAAAATCCGACCGCGGGACGCCATCACCGTGGAAGCGGCTTCACCATCGCCAGACGCTGGGCGAACTCGGCGAAACCCAGCCGCTCGTAGAGCCGCCGGGCCGGCGTGTTCCGCAGGTCCACCGCGAGCGTCACCGCCTGCTCGGTCCGCGCCACGAGTCTCGACATCGCCCGGGCCAGCAGCACCGACCCCAACCCCTTGCCCCTCAACCCCACGCCGAGCCCCAGATACACGAGTTCCACTGTTCCCTGCTCCGGGCTGGGGCTCAGCAGAACCGCCCCCTCGGGCCGCCCCTGATGCCTGACCACCCACCACAGGTGCTGGTCGAACGCGCCCGTGCGCTTGTGGCTCTCGAGAACGTCGGCCGGCTCGCGAAGGCCGCACAGCTCGGGGCAGTCCAGCGTGTCAACGTAGCTCGCGGCGAGCGCGGCGAGCAGATCGCCGTCGTTGCCGGTCCGCCAGGGCGTCATCTCCACGTCGGCGGGAAGCTCCCGCGATGCCAGGCCATCGAGCTCGCCCGGACCCGGGCGTTCCCGACGCATGTACGCCAGTCGGGCCAGTTCGCGGAAGCCGGCGTGCCCGAATGCCGACCGGGCCCCTGTCTCGGTGAGATCGAGCAGCGTCTGCCCCAGCCTGGCCCCGCCCACGTCGTCGCACCCCCGGGCGATGACCGCTCCCAGCTCGAACTCCTCGGCCGGCCGCCGCGGATTGCTGGTGAAGACCATCGCGGTGCGGCCCGCCCCGGGCACCACCAGAGCCACCTGACGGACCGTCCGCCGGTCGGGGGAAACACTGGCCCAGAGGTGGTCGATGTCGATCCCGTGAATCCGGGCGGCCTGAAGGAACCGCTCGCCGGCGTCCCGGTCGGTGTGGCTGGTGCCGGCCATCAGCCGCTCGGCCGCCTGCACCTGCAATGAGGGCCCGACCCGCTCCACCGGGTATTCGCCGGCCGCGGCCGACGGGCTTGGAACTGTGCCGGCCTTGGTCACGAACCTCCTCCGGGGGCGCCGCCAGCGCCCCGATTGCCCCGCGGGGCCGATCCCGTACACTAGCGGCTCCACAGGCACCGAGAACCGGACCCATGCCCACCCGCCGCCGACTCCTGTCGATCGCGCCCCTCGCCCTGCTTTTCGCCGTTCTGGCGTCTCTGCAGCCCCTCGCCGTGGCCGGCCCGGAGCCGGACCCCGTCCCGCGCCGGTGGGAGCTGCAGATTGAGCCCGGGGACCTTCGGGTCCGGACGATCGACATCCCCGGACGCGGAGCCAAGGTGTATTTTTTCCTGACCTACAAGGTCACGAACAACTCCGGCCAGGACCTGGTCTTCGCTCCGTCCTTCGAGCTGGTGGGCAGCAACGGCCGCATCGTTCGCTCGGGCCGCGACGTGCCCCGGGAGGCCACCGAAGCCATCTTGGCGGCGGTCGCCAACCCGCTGCTGAAGGATGAAATCAACGTCCAGGGCTCGCTGCTTCAGGGCCCCGAGAACGCCCGTGAGGGCCTGGTGATCTGGCCGGCCGACGACCTGAAGATGACCGAGGCGTCGGTGTACGCCGCGGGGTTCTCGGGGGAGACCCGCTCGGTCCGCAAGCCAACGGACGGCGCGACGGTGGTCCTCCGGAAGGTCCGGATGCTCCGGCATCGGATCTCGGGCGAACTCGACCCACGGTCGAACGCCCCGCTGGAGCGGATCGAGGACCGCTGGATTCTTCGCTGACCCCCCGCTATAGTCTCGACCCCGAACTTTCCCCGCCCACCCTGGTTTAGGGTGGGCCCGACGAGGATCACGCTCATGGCACACAAGAAGGGCCAAGGCTCGACCAAGAACGGGCGCGACTCGAACCCGCAGTACCTGGGCGTCAAGCTCTACGCGGGCGAGAAGGCCAATGCGGGCTCGATCATCTGCCGCCAGCGCGGCTCCAAGTGGCAGCCCGGATTCATGGTCGGCACCGGCAAGGATGACACCCTCTTCGCTCTGTGCGAGGGGACGGTGATCTGGGACGGACGGAAGGTGCACATCGATCCGGCCGACGCCAAGGCTTCGCGCCCCTTCTACCTCGAGCGTCTGAAGGCCTGAACCCGGGCTCTTCCCGGTCTGCTGCTTCAACCGGCACCCGCGGCTTGCCCGCGGGTGTTTTCGTTGGTGGAGTTGGTGGAGGGGACGCTGCCGGGCAGCCTGGGGATTAGCGTGCGGCCCGGACGGCGGGCGCGCTGGTTGAAGCCGAGTCGGCCGTGCCGCCCGAGGCCTTCATCGGCGTCGTGGGCGGGCGCACGCCGGTGGCGTTGTTGGCCCGCTGAATGAGCCAGCCAGCCGGGAGCACCAGCACGAGCACGCTGGCGGCCGAGAGTACCGCGGCCCACTTGCGGGCCGGGGCCGGCGCCTCGGTGAACGAGGCTCCGGCGTCTGAGGATTCCAGCAGCGGGGCGCCGACCAGCCGCAGGTAGTAGTACGCGGCGATCGCCGAGTTCAGGCCCATGACCACGACAAGGGCGATCTCGCCGGCGCCGATGGCCGAGGTGAACAGGAAGAACTTGCCCCAGAAGCCCAGCAGCGGCGGAAGCCCGAGCAGCGACAGGGCGCAGAGCACCATCGTCCAGCCCATGAGGGGCTGGGTGCGGCAGAGGCCCTTGAGATCCTCGACCGTCTCGATCTCCTCCCGCTCGCCGCCCGACCGTTTCTCGAGCACCGCCAGCACCGCGAAGGCGCCGAGGTTCATGAAGCCGTAGCACAGCAGGTAGAAGAGCACCGCAGCCAGACCGTTGCTCTGCAGGCTCCCCGTCGCGCCGGCCTGCGAGCCGGGGCCGACGATCACCCCGACCAGCATGTACCCCGAGTGGGCGATCGACGAGTAGGCCAGCATCCGCTTGACGCTCTTCTGCATCACGGCCAGGACGTTGCCGACCGTCATGGTGAGCGCGGCCATCACCCACAGGGTGACGCGGATGGGCTCGGGCAGCGCCGTACCCGCCGGGCCGAAGTGCCAGCCCACCGCGGCCAGAAGAAGGATGATCGTGAGGAAGCCCGCCGCCTTGGGCACGAAGGCCAGGAAGGCCGAGACACTGCTGGCGGCGCCCTCGTACACATCAGGCGTGTAGAAGTGCATCGGCACCGCGGCGATTTTGAAGCTCACACCGACGATCGAGAGCACCAGGCCCAGCGTGGCCAGCATGCCCAGGCCCTCGCCCGACGCCGCCCGCGCGGCGAGCACCTCGGCGATCGAGCCCGGGCCGTACAGGGCGGTGGTGCCGGTAGCGCCGTAGAGCATGGCGAAGCCGTACAGGAACATCGCCGCGCCGAACGCGCCGAGGAAAAAGTACTTGACGCCCGCCTCCTGGCTGCGCGAGCGGGCCGTGGAGATCGAGACCATCACGTAGGTGGGCAGACTGGTGAGCTCGAGCGCCAGGAAGAGCCAGATCAGATCATCGGCGCTGGCCACCAGCATCAGGCCGGTGAGGCTGAAGAGCGCAAAGGCGTAGAACTCGGCCCGGTTGCCGCGCAGGGCGTCGAACGCGGCGCCCCGGGACACCTCCCCCTCGAAGTCGCGGTCGACGGTGCCGGTGACGACCATCACCAGCAGCACCCCCACCGCGGCAATGAGCACCTTGGCGAAGGGCATCAGCCCGGGAAGGACGCCGCCCTCAAAGGCCGGCCCGAAGGCGGCCGCGGCCCCCGCGGCCGCCAGCCCGGCGATCGACACCGCGGCGCAGCTGCGCCGCACCGCGCGGTTCGGCGAGAGGCCCACGATCATCACCACCACGGTGGCGATGAACAGGATCATCTCCGGCACCAGGTATCGCAGCTTTTCAACCATCGGCAGCGGCTGATCGGCCGCGCCGAGCATAGTCATCAGCAGCGGCGTGCTCATCGCTCACCCCCTGCGGCGCCGGCCGGGGCCGCGCCCGCCGCGTTCCCCAGCGACAGGACCATCTGCACCTTGTCGTTCACCGGCCCCTCGAGCGTCGCGATCAGCGGCTTGGGGTACACACCCAAGAACAGGCACAGGGCGGCGATGGGCGCCAGCACCACGACCTCGCGGGCGGTGAGATCGGCGGGAAGGCCCCCGCCCTCGTGCGAGCCGGCGTGGCCGTGCCCATGGTCGTCGTGGCCGGGCGGCTCGCGGAGCGGGCCGAAGACGATGCGCCCGGTCATGTACAGCAGGTACATCGCGGCCACGATCATGCCGAAGCCGGCGATGAACGCGTACCACGGCCCCAGCGGCCCGGCGGTTCCGCCCGGGCCCAGCGTGTAGGCCCCGCTCTGGAAGGCGCCCATCACGCAGAGGAACTCGCTCACGAAGCCATTTAGCCCCGGCAGCCCGACGCTGGCGAGCATGAAGAACACCATGAACGTCGACCAGATCGGCATCTTCGAGCCCAGCCCGCCGACCTCCTCGAGGCTGCGGGTGTGGTACCGCTCGTACATGAAGCCGATCAGGAAGAACAGGGCCCCGGTCGAGAGGCCGTGGTTGATCATGTAGAGGATCGAGCCCTGAACGCCCGCGGCGTTGAGGGCGAACATGCCCAGCATGCAGAAACCCAGGTGCGCGACCGACGAGTAGGCCACCAACTTCTTGACGTCGCGCTGCACCCAGCAGATGAGCCCGCCGTACAGGATGCCGACGATCGACAGGGCCGCGACGACGTGGGCGTACTCGACCACCGCCACCGGCACAAACGGCAGCACGAACCGGTAGATAGCGTAGGTGCCGAGCTTCAGCAGCACGCCGGCAAGGATGACCGACCCCGCGGTGGGCGCCTCGGTGTGGGCCAGCGGCAGCCACGTATGCACGGGGAACAGCGGCACCTTCACCGCGAAGCCCGCCATCATCGCCAGCATGACCCACCCCTGCTCGGTCGGCGAGAGGTGCGCCTGGGCGGCGGATCGCAGGGTGGCGATGTCGAACGTCCAGCCGGCCGCGTCGGGCACACGCGTGGCCGCCACCCAGGCCACGTAGATCAGGCCCGCGAGCGCGATGATCGAGCCGGTGAACGTGTAGAGGAAGAACTTGGTGGCCGCCTTCCTGCGGTTGGTCGAGCCGTACAGGCTGATCAGCACGTACATGGGCACGAGCGTGAACTCGAAGCACACGTAGAAGAAGATGAGGTCGCGGGCGAGGAAGACGCCGAGCATCGCCGCCTGGAGAGCCATCAGCGAGGCGTAGTAGGTGCGGGTGCGCTCGGTGATGGCCGAGAAGCTGCCCAGCACGCACAGCGGCTGGAGGATCACCGTCAGCACCACCAGCCACAGGGCGACGGTGTCGACGCCGAGGCTCAGCGTCACGCCGAGCTCGGGCACCACCGGGAGCGCCGCGGCGAACTGGAAGGCCGAGCCGCGGCCCCAGTCGAACGAGGCGACCACGGCCGCTCCGGCCGCGAGCGCGAGCAGCGAGCCCAGCATCGCCAGGCCCTTGGAGGCACGCTCCGGGGCGAGGCCGATGGCCAGGGCGGAGAGCAGCGGGATGATCAGCAGAAAGCTCAGCACGCCCGGTTCACCTCAGCATCAGCACCCAGACCACGATCAGGATCAAGCCCAGCCCCGCCGCCATGCCCACCGCGTAGCCCTGGAGCACGCCCGACTGGCTCGGCCGCAGGCTGCGGGCGAGCATGCGCGGGAGCGCGCCGCAGAGATTCACCAGCCCGTCGACCAGCCCCTGGTCGAGGATGTGGAAGATGTGCGCCAGCACGCGGAGCGGGGTGCGCACCAGCGCGTCGTAGATCTCATCGACGTAGTACTTGTTCCGCGCAGCCCGGGTGAGCGGCCCGAACAGGTTGGCCAGCGCATCGGCCCGGGGTGCCACGGCCGCCGAAGTCCGATTGCCGATGAACAGGCTCCACACACCCCTGGGCCCGTGGAGGAACGCCGCGATGAGGATGCCGATCAGACCGACGCCGGCCGAGACGTAGTACATCACCTTGTGCGGGTCGTAGCCCAGGAACGTGCCGAGCTTGGCCGCGTGTTCCGCGGCCCCGCCGTGGTGCTCGCCGGGCGACGCGAACGCCGCCGACGACTGGCCGACCATGCCCGCGACCCAACCGCCGTGGTTGCCGACGGCGGGCTTCATGAAGTACACGCCCGCGGCGAGGATCGAGAGCACCATGCACAGCCCGATCGCGGCCTTCATCGACCAGCCGGGGGGGTGCGGGTCGAACTCTTCGGTGGTCGGGTCGAAGTCGGGCCGGACGGCGGCCCGGTGGTCCGAACCGTGGCCATGGTCGTCGTGCCCATGGCCGTGCCCGTGGCCGTGCCCGTGCTGGGCGTGCCACTCGTCGAGCGAGACGCCCTTGGGATGGCGGCCGAGGTCGAGGAGCTCGGCGTCGTCGCCGGGCACGAACTCCCTCGGCCCGACGTACACCCGGAGGAACGTGCGGAACGTGTAGTAGGCGGTCATGCCCGCCGTGAGGAGCAGCAGCCACGCCGCGGCCTGAGCGCCCCAGATCATGGTGCCGGGCGTGGTGAACGCCTGGGCCAGGATCACATCCTTGCTGAAGAAGCCGGCGGTGAAGGGCACGCCCGAGAGATTGATCGACCCGACGAGCATCGCGATGCCCACGAGGCCGAACCCCCGCATCCACATGACGCCCGAAAGCCGGCGGAGGTCGAGCTGGCCGCCGAAGCCGTGCATGACGGCCCCGACACCCAGGAACAGCGTGGCCTTGAAGAACGCGTGCGTGAAGGTGTGAAAGGCGGCGCCGGTTGGGGTCAGCAGGCCCATGCCCGCGAACATGAATCCCAGCTGCGAGATGGTGGAGTAGCCCATCACCCGCTTGATGTCGAAGATCGCCATCTCGATGGTGGCGGCCCAGAGCGCGGTAATGACCCCGGCCCAGGCGACCACGCTGAGGGCGATCAGGGCCGGGTCGGCGGTGAACAGCGGGTAGAGGCGGCCGATGAGGAAGACCCCCGCGGTGACCATCGTCGCGGCGTGGATCAGCGCCGAGACGGGCGTGGGGCCCTCCATCGCGTCGGGGAGCCAGGTGTAGAAAATGAACTGGGCCGACTTGCCGAACGCGCCCACGGCGAACATGAGCGGGATGCCCCACACCGACCAGTGGCTGGCCAGCTCGGCCCCCGAGGCCGTTTTGCCCGAGGCGATCATCTGGAACAGCGGGGCATACTCGATGGTGCCGAACACCACGAAGGTCGAGAGGATCCCCATCAGCAGACCGAGGTCGCCGATGCGGTTCATGATGAAGGCCTTCTTCGCGGCGGCCACGGCCGCGGCCCGCTTGTAGTAGTAGCCGATGAGCAGGTACGAGCAGAGGCCGACGCCTTCCCAGCCCAGGAAGAGCATCAGGAGGTTGTCGCCCATGACCAGGGCGGTCATCGAGAAGACAAAGAGGTTGAAGGCGGCGAAATACCGGCAGTAGCCCAGCCCCACATCGTGCGACATGTACTCCATCGAGTACAGCGCGATGACGGTGGCCAGGCCGGTGACGAACAGCATCCACAGGAGCGTGAGCCCGTCGATGTAGACGCCGAAGTGAGCGTCGAAGCTCTGACCCTTGCCCGCGCCCCAATCGAGCGAGATCCAGTCGAAGGCCCGGGCGGTGGCCGGCTGGCCGTTCCAGTTCAGGAACAGCATGAGGGCGATACCGAAGCACGCGCCGAGCGCCGCGACACTGGTGAACGCCGGCAGCTTCGACCGGTTGCCCGTGGCCGCGAACACACCGCAGAGGGCCGCCGCCAGCAGGGGAAGGCCCAGCAGCAGGAGCGCGATCGGCGATCCGGCCCCGGGGGCCGGGATGCCCGGCGCGGCGTGCGCAGCAGCGCCGCCGCCGGCCGCCGCCAGCGTCGCCCACCCACCCATCAGCCCTGTCATCCAACCGTCCAGCACGCCAATCCCTTCGGTGGTTCCCGAGTCCCGACCTTTAGCCCCTGAGCGCCGCCCACTCGCTGGCGTCGAGGGTCTCCTTGCGACGGAAGAGCAGCACGACCAGCGCCAGCGCCAGCGCCGCCTCGGCCGCGGCGATGGTGAGCACGAAGATCACGAACACCTCGCCCGTGTGGTTGAGGTGGAAGCGGCTGAAGGCGATCAGCGCGATCCCCGCCGCCTGGAACATCATCTCGGTGCAGAGGAACATGATGATGAGGTTGCGGCGCGTCAGGAAGCCGATCACGCCGAGGGCGAAGAGCGCGGCCGAGACGAACAGGTAGTGGTACAGGCCGATCGCGGGGGCGATCGCCGCGGGCTCGGCCGCCGCCGCGAGCACGGAGAGGTGCAGACCGTCGGCCAGCGTCGCCATCAAGACCGGAAGCTCCTGGGCAGCCATCACTTACACCACCCCCCCACCGCCGATGCCCACCCCGCCGGCCCGGCCGGCGGCGGCCTGGGCCTTCTCGGCCTCGCCGATCTCGATCTGCTTGCGGGCCAGCACCACCGCCCCCAGCATGGCCATGAGCAGGATCACGCCCGCGAGTTCGAGAGCCATCGGGTGCTTGGCGATCAGGTCCCACCCGATACCCTCGATGTTCGTCATCTTCACCGAGGAGGGAAGGCGAACCACGACGTCGGCGTCAGAGGCCGTGGCGAGGTTGTCGGCGGCCGCCCGGGCCGGGTCGGCTCCGCCGAACAGCGCTGCGAACTCGGGCCGCTCCACGGCCTTGGCCAACCGTCGGCCGCCGTCGGGCCGCAGACGCAGCGAAACCTCGCCGCGGGTCCAGTTGACCAGCGCTTGCTGCGCGTTGGTGAGGTCCTGCTTGGTGGGCTCAAGGAAGACCTCGAAGGCCCCCGCCGAGCGGAGCGACTCGATGATCTTGCCCGGCATCCGCTCGAGCGCGGCCTGCTTCTGCCCCTCGCCCGACGCGGGACGGATCTCCTGAATCCCCCGCGCCATCACGCCGGTCAGCACCCCGAGAAGGATGAAACCGACCGCGGTGGCGACCACCGGCTCACGGCTGAACGCGTCGTACTCGCTGAGTGCCTCGACCTGCTCCTCGGTAGGCGCCTGCGTGGCCAGCATGATCACGAACAGATACGTGATCAGGATGGCCCCGGCGTAGATGATGATCAACGCGAAGGCCATGAACTCGGCCTGCATGAGCAGATAGAGCGCCGAGCTCGAGAGAATGGTCAGGATGAAGTACAGCGCGGCGTAGACCGGCCGCGGGTGGGTGATCACCCGCAAAGCCGAACCGAGGCCTATCAGCGAGAAGAGATAGAAGAACACCCCGGGGTTGTCCCGGCCCGCCCGGAGGCCGAGGAAGAGGAAGATGACGCCGAATCCCACCGCCGCGAGCAGGGCCCCAATCACTTGCGGGCTGACCCGCGGCCGCGGCATTGCCATGGCCACGCCCACGGCCCCCACAGCCAGTCCGGCGTACACGACGATGGGATGGATGATCGCTTCCAAACCCGAAACTGCTCCATGCCCCCCCACCACCGGACTACCACCCTTCGCCCCTGCGAGGGAATACACCCCAACAGGGACCCCTCGGACCGTCGCGGGGCCGTCCGTCGGGCGGCCGTGGCGCGGAAGGGTCCGCAAGATAAGGCGATTCCGGTCGGAGGGCAACCGCTGCACGATCCGGGATTCCCGGGTTGAGGTCGCGGTCGGGGGCGGCGCGGTGACGAGCGCCCCGGTATCGTCTGCCGGTCGTTCGATCGCATGCCCAGCACCCTTCAAGCGCCGACGCCAGCGACCACCCCTCATCGGGGTGTCGGGGTGCTTTCCCTGACCGATCGGCGAGGGCTGCCGAATGCGCTCACCGTGGGCCGGCTCATCTTGGGGGCGGCGTGCCTCGGGATGCTCGCGGTGTATCGCTTTCCCGACACCCGTCTCTGGGCGCTGGTTGCGGCGTTTGCCCTGTTCATTCTCGCGGCGGTCACCGACTGGCTCGACGGGCACCTGGCCCGCCGCTGGAACGCCCAGTCGGTGTTCGGGCGGATCATGGATCCCTTGGCCGACAAGGTGCTGGTCTTGGGCGCGTTCATCATGCTGGCGGGCCCGAATTTCTCGGATGCCGCGGGGCGCTCCGCCTCGGGCGTGCTGCCGTGGATGGCGGTGGTGATCCTCGCCCGCGAGCTCTTGGTCACCAGCCTTCGTGCCGAGGCCGAGTCGCGCGGCGTCGACTTTTCGGCGAACTGGGCGGGCAAGGCGAAGATGATCGCTCAGAGCTTCGCCATCCCCCTGATTCTGCTGCTGCTGATGCTCGGCCTGCTGGTGGGCAGCCGATCGCTGGCGGGTGTGTGGTACACGCCACCGGTGCTCCCGGAGTGGGCGATGATCGGGGTCCGCGCCGTCGCCTGGACGACCGTTGTCATCACCGTGGCGTCCGCGTGGCCCTACGCGGCGCAGGCGTCGCGGGCGCTCCGCCCGAAGGGCTGATTTCCCTGCAACCGGAACACTCGGCGTGCTGCGACAGGCCCTTGTGACCGTTTTCTTCCTCGGCCATCTGCGGCCCGCCCCCGGCACGTGGGGCTCGCTGCCGACCGCGGCCGTCGCGTGGATGCTGCTGCTGTTCCACGCGCCGCCGCTGGTGGTGAACCTGGCGATGGCGGGGTCGCTGGTGCTGTGGTCGGGGGTGTGCGTGATCCTCGGGGGAGCATTCGCCGAGAAGGTGTTCGGCCGCAGGGACCCGTCGGAGGTTGTGGCCGACGAGGCCGCGGGGCAGGCGATCCCGCTGCTGTTTTTGCCCGCGCAGGCGTTCGCCGTGCAGGGCACTCAGCACGCGTTCTGGCGGCTGTGCCTGGTGGTCGGCGTCGCATTCCTGGCGTTCCGGCTGTTCGACATCATCAAGCCGTGGCCCTGCCGGCGGCTCGAGCGGCTCTCCGGGGGTGCGGGGGTGCTGGCCGACGACCTCGCGGCGGGGCTGTACGCCGCGGCGGTGGTGCAGGTGGCGGTCCGTTGGATGTGGTGAACCTCGGCGGCGGACGCGTGCCTACACGACGTCGGCCGCTGGTGCGGGCGGCGGAGGCGCCGCGGCGGGCTGGGTCACCGGAGTCTCGCCCTTGCGTGGGATACGGATGTTGGTCCCGCACTGTTTGCAGCGGACCACCCGGCCGCGGGCCTCGGCCGGGACGCCGAGGATCGCCTTGCACTTGAGGTTCGGGCACATCATCCGGATGACGTTCTCGGGCATCGGTCCCTTCCCTGGGTGCTGCGGACATCGGGAGAACACCCGGGCGGCTTCAGCCCGTTGCTGCTCAAGCGACGCCCGATGGTCCGGGGATAGGGCCGCTTACGGCTGGGAGCCCGCGGCGGCCCGCCACCCTGCCCACCCACTCCCCGGCTAGGGTGATCGGGACCCGGCTCCGCGGCCGGACGTCGGGTACAACGGGAGCGACATGAGCCATTCACACGCGAGCTGGGCCTCGGCAAGTGCGACCGGGAGTGGGCGGACGGGCGGACCGGACGGCGGGGGGCACCGACCGCCCTGCACCGCCGTCGTCGGACTTCAATGGGGGGACGAGGGCAAGGGGAAGATCATCGACCTCATCGCCGGCGGTTATCGGGCGGTGGTGCGGTACAACGGGGGCGCGAACGCCGGGCACTCGGTGGTGATCGGCGGCAAGCGGCACGCGCTGCACCTGGTGCCCTCGGGGATCTTTCATCCGGGCGTGCGGGCGGTCATCGGCAACGGGGTGGTGGTGGATCCCGAGGCGCTCTTGAAGGAGCTCGATGCGCTGGCGGCCAGCGGCGTGGACACCTCGGGTCTGGTTCTGTCGGACCGGGCGCACGTGGTGCTGCCGTACCACAAGGCCGAGGACGCTCTCCGCGAGACCCTGCTGGCCGCGGAGGACCCCGACCGCCCGCCGGCGGGCCCGGCTCCGGCCGCGGGCGGTGCCGCGGGGCGGTCGATCGGCACGACGCGGCGCGGCATCGGGCCCGCGTACGCCGACAAGGCGTCGCGCTCGACGAGCGTGCGTGTGGGCGACCTGCTGAGGCCGCCGATGCTGGCGGAGAAGATCTTGCAGGCGTGCCGGTTCAAGCAGCCGATGTTCTCGGCGCTGGGCGGCGACGAGGGCCGGCTGGACCCGTCGGCGCTCGCGTCGGCCGCGGGGGCGTGGGGCGAGCGGCTGCGGCCGTACATCGCCGACACGGTGTACCTGCTGCACGATCTGCTGCGGGCCGGGGAACCGATCCTGTTCGAGGGCGCCAACGCGACCCTGCTCGACGTGGACCACGGCACGTACCCCTACGTCACCAGCTCGCACTGCTCGGCGCTGGGTATCCCGGCCGGCACGGGCGTCCCCCCGCGCCATATCGCCGACGTGGTGGGCGTGCTCAAGGCCTATTCGACGCGTGTGGGCGGGGGACCGTTCCCGACCGAGCTCGTGAACGCCACGGGCGACCGGATCCGGGAGCGCGGGCGTGAGTATGGGACGACCACCGGGCGGCCGAGGCGCTGCGGGTGGCTCGACCTGGCGGCGGTGCGATACTCGACGATGGTGAACGGCTGCACGGGTCTGGCGGTGATGCTGCTGGACGTGCTGGCGGGCTTCGACGAGCTGCTGGTGTGCACGCACTACGAGATCGGCGGGAAGCGGACCGACCGATTCCCGCCGGACGCCGCGGCGCTCGCGGACGCTCGGCCTGTGTACGAACGGCTGCCCGGGTTCGGAGAGGAGCTGACCGGCCACGGCGGCGGGCGGCGGGCGGCGCTGCCGGACAACGCGCGGCGGTACGTGGAGTTCATCGAGCGGACGGTCGGGGTGCCCGTGCGGTACATCTCGGTGGGGCCCGACCGGACGCAGACGATCATCGAGTGACGGCGGCGGCGCTTCCGGGCGGGCCCCGCGGCGGGTAGGCTTGGGCGATGCGTCACATCGAGCTGATCACCACCGGCGGCACCATCGAGAAGACCTACGACGAGCGGGCTCAGGAGCTGACCAACCGCGGCTCGATCGTGCAGCGGATGCTCCGGCGGCTGAAGCTCGTCGATGCCCGCGTGCACGTGCGCGAGCTGATGAGCAAGGACAGCCTGCACATGACCGCGGAAGACCGCGGGCTGATCGTGAGGGCGGCCCGCGCGGCCTCGGAGCTCTCGGACGCGGTGGTGATCCTCCATGGCACCGACACGCTGTGCCTGACCGGCGAAACCCTGGCACGGGAGTTGGGGACGCCGCGGGTGCCGGTGGTGCTCACCGGCGCGATGCGGCCGTTCGAGATGAAGAGCAGTGATGCCCTCCAGAACCTGACGGAGGCGCTCCTGGCCGGCAGTCTGATGCCGCCCGGGGTGTACGTGGCGGCCCACGGCCGGGTGCTGAAATTCCCCGGCGTGCAGAAGGATCACGACGGGGGAACGTTCGCCCGCGCTTCCGGCTGAACGGCGGGCGTGCGCAGAAAAAGGCCCGGGCGAGTGGCCCGGGCCTCTGGGGATGGCTGCGGTGCTCGGCCGCTCAGGGCTGCGGAGCCGGGCTGCTCTGGCCGCCGATGAGCATGTCGCCCATCTGCACCGTGATGGGGCCGGAGGTCTCGTCGCGGGTAGCGCCGAGCGACTCGGCGGCCCGGGCCGCCTCTTCCAGCATCTCCGACTCGTCGTGCGTCTCGGCCGGCGGGGGCTCGGCGAGGAGCTTGACCTTCATCGACTGGTAGGCCTTGAAGCCGGTGCCGGCAGGGATGAGGTGGCCGAGGAGCACGTTCTCCTTGAGACCGATGAGGGTGTCCTCGGCGCCGCGGAGGGCGGCCTCGGTGAGCACCTTGGTGGTCTCCTGGAACGAAGCGCCCGAGAGGAACGAGTCGGACTGGAGCGACGCCTTGGTGATGCCCAGCAGCAGGGTGCGGCCGGTGGCGGGCTTGGCCCGCTTGGCCTTGGCGGGGGCCTTGCTGGCGGCCTCGGCCTTGGCGTTGGCCTCGCGGATCTCGGCCTTGGTGACCAGCGCGTCCATGGCCAGGTCGGTGCCGCCCGGATCGGTGACGCGGCCCATCTCGGCCACGTCGGCGTTCTTCTGGCGGAAGACGATCTTGTCGACAACCTCGTGGGGGAGGAAGTCGGTGTCGCCCGGCGTCTCGATGCGGACCTTGCGGAGCATCTGGGCGAGGATGACCTCGATGTGCTTGTCGTTGATGGTCACGCCCTGAGCGCGGTAGACGTTCTGCACCTCGTCGAGCATGTAGGTGTAAAGGGCTTCCTCGCCCTTGATCCGCAGGATGTCGTGCGGGACGAGCGGGCCGTCGATGAGCGGGTCGCCGAAGGAGACGGTATCGCCGGTGTGGACGAGCAGGTGCTTGTCCTGCGGGACGTGGTGGTCCTTCTCGATGCCCGAGTCGGCGATGACGCGGATGGTCATCTTGCCCTTGCGCTTGTCGGAGTGGATCTCGACCTTGCCGGAGATCTCGGCCATGACGGCCGGGTCCTTGGGCTTGCGGGCCTCGAAGATCTCGGTGACGCGGGGAAGACCGCCGACGATGTCCTGCGAGGCCGCGGCCTGCTTGGGCTGGCGGGCGAGCATCTGGCCTGCGCGGATGGGGGCGCCGTCCTTGACCTCGATGCGGGCCTTGGCCGGGAGGTAGTGGAAGTCGAGGATCTGGCCCGCGGCGTCCTCGATGACGATCTGCGGGTGCTTCTCGCCCTTGTGCTCGATGACGACCAGCGCCTTCTGGCCCTGGCCGGCGTCCTCCTCGCGGACGGTCTCGTTGATCTCGATGTCCTTGAAGCGGACGGTGCCGTCCTTCTCGGCGAGAATCGGGACGCGGTGCGGGTCCCACTTGCAGAGGAGCTGGCCCTTCCTCACCTCGTCGCCGTCGCGGGCCATGATGTAGGAGCCGTAGGGCACCTTGTACTTCTCGAGCTCGCGCCCCTTGGCGTCGAGCACCGCGATCTCGCCGTTGCGCTTGAGGACCACGAGCACGTCGTGCCCGTCGTCGTCCTTGGCGGCCACGGCGTTGCAGTCGCGGAACTCGAGCTTGCCGGCGTTGAGCGACTTGTATTCGGTGTCGGACGCGGTGCGCTGACCGATGCCGCCCGTGTGGAACGTGCGCATCGTCAGCTGCGTGCCCGGTTCGCCGATCGACTGGGCCGCGATGATGCCGACGGCCAGGCCGGCCTCGACGAGCTGGCTGGTCGACATGTCCATGCCGTAGCACAGGGCGCAGCAGCCGCGGGTGCTCTCGCAGGACAGAGGCGAGCGGACGGGCACCGACTCGATGCCCAGGTCCTCGATCTGGCGGGCGGTGTCCTCGGTGATGACCTCGTTCTCGGAAACGATGACCTGGTCGCTCACGGGATTGACGATCGTGTGGCGCGACACGCGGCCCTTGATCTGATCGCGGAGGGGGACGTCGACCTCTTCGCCCTTGTAGATGGCCCGCTTGGGGACGCCGCGGGTGGTGCCGCAGTCGTGCTCGTTGACGATGACGGACTGCGCCACGTCGCAGAGCTTGCGGGTGAGGTAGCCCGAGTCGGCGGTCTTGAGGGCGGTATCGGCCAGACCCTTGCGGGCGCCGTGGGTGGACGAGAAGTACTCGAGCACCGAGAGGCCCTCGCGGAAGTTGGCGCGGATGGGCGTCTCGATGATCTCGCCGGAGGGCTTGGCCATCAGGCCTCGCATGCCGGCGAGCTGCTGCATCTGGCTGACATTGCCGCGGGCGCCCGAGTCGGACATCAGGTAGACGGGGTTGAGGTAGAGGCGGCTGGCCTTCTGATCGATCGGGGCGTAGTCGCCCGCCGGATCGCGCCGATCGCTCTTGAGGGTCTCGATGAGCTTCTTGGTGACCTGCTCGCGGCAGTGCGACCAGAGGTCGAGCATCTGGTTGTAGCGCTCGCGGTCGGTGATGATGCCGCGCTCGTAGTTCTTGCGGATGCGGTCGGCCTTCGACTGGGCGTCGGCGATGAGGCCGTGCTTGGCCTCGGGGATGCGGAGGTCGGTGATGCCGAAGCTGATGCCCGCGAGGGTGGACCAGCGGAAACCGGTCTCCTTCAGGCGGTCGAGCAGGTCGATGGTGGCGGCGCGGCCGCAGTACAGATAGGTGTCGTCGATGACGCGGGCGGCGCCCTTCTTGCCCAGCGCACAGTTGTAGAACGGCATGCCGGGGTGGAGGATGTCGGAGAAGATCACGCGGCCGACGCTGGTCACGACGTGCCGGCTCTTGGGCAGCTGCTCCGCCGCGCCCTTCTGGGCGTTCACCACCGCGTCGAATCCGTCGAGGCGGACGACGATGGGCTCGTGGATGCCGATCTTGCCGTGCTCGTAGGCGAGCATGGCCTCGCGACGGTCCTTGAAGCGGTGCTTGATCTTCGCGGCGTCTTTCTCGCCTTCGGGGTCGATGAGGGTGATGAAGTAGACCCCCAGAACGATGTCCTGGCTGGGAGAGATGATCGGGTTGCCGTTGGCCGGGGAGAAGATGTTGTGCGTGCTGAGCATCAGCACGTGGGCCTCGGCCTGGGCCTCGACCGAGAGGGGCAGGTGGACGGCCATCTGGTCGCCGTCGAAGTCGGCGTTGAAGCCGGTGCACACCAGCGGGTGGATCTTGATCGCGTTGCCTTCCACCAGCACCGGCTCGAAGGCCTGGATGCCCATCCGGTGGAGCGTGGGGGCGCGGTTGAGCAGCACGGGGTGCTGGTAAATCACCTCTTCGAGGATGTCCCACACCTCGGGATCGCGGCGCTCGAGCATGCGCTTGGCGGACTTGATCGTGTCGGCCAGGCCGTGCTCCTTGAGCTTGCGGATGATGAACGGCTGGAAGAGCTCGAGGGCGATCTTCTTGGGCAGGCCGCACTGGTGGAGCTTGAGCTCCGGGCCCACCACGATGACCGATCGGGCCGAGTAGTCGACCCGCTTGCCGAGCAGGTTCTCGCGGAAGCGGCCCTGCTTGCCCTTGACCATGTCGGTGAGGCTCTTGAGCGGGCGGTTGCTCGATCCGAGCACGGGGCGGCGGCAGCGGTTGTTGTCGAACAGAGCGTCGACGGCCTGCTGCAGCATGCGCTTCTCGTTGCGGATGATGACCTCGGGGGCGTTGAGGTCCATCAGCTTCTTGAGGCGGTTGTTGCGGTTGATGATGCGGCGGTAGAGATCGTTGAGATCCGACGTCGCGAAGTTGCCGCTCTCGAGCAGCACGAGCGGGCGGAGGTCGGGCGGGATCACCGGCACGACGTCCATCACCAGCCACGCCGGGTCGTTCTCGGAGTGGCGGATCTGCTCGACGAGCTTCAGGCGCTTGGCCAGATCCTTGATGCGCTGCTTGCTGCGGGTCTCGCGGAGCTCCTGGCGGAGCTCGGCCGCGAGCGCGTCGAGGTCGGTGCGCTCGATGAGCTCGCGCACGGCCTCGGCGCCCATCAGGGCCTTGAACGCGTTGCCGTACTTGTCGAGCGAGGTGCGGAACTCCTCCTCGGTGAGCAGCTGCTTGAAGGTCAGCTCGGTGTCGCCGGCGTCGACGACGACGTAGTCCTGGAAGTAGATGATCTTGTCGAGGTCGCTGGTCTTCATGCCCAGCAGCGTGCCCAGGCGGCTGGGCATGGCCTTGAAGAACCAGATGTGCACCGCGGGCGCGGCCAGGTTGATGTGGCCCATGCGCTTGCGGCGGACACGCGAGTGCGTCACCTTCACGCCGCAGCGGTCGCAGATGATGCCCTTGAACTTGGTGCCCTTGTACTTGCCGCAGGCGCACTCGTAGTCGCGCTCGGGGCCGAAGATGCGCTCGCAGAACAGGCCGTCCTTCTCCGGCCGGTAGGTGCGGTAGTTGATGGTCTCGGGCTTTTTGACCTCGCCGAAGGACCACGAACGGATGTCGTTCGGGCTGGCCAGGGTGATCTTGACCGAGGCGTAGTCGTTCACGCGGTCGTAAACGGTCTCAGCCATGGGAGGGTGCTCGCGGGGGGTGGTGGATGCGGTGCGGGCGATTCGGGTCGGAGAGGCGGATGAGGCACTCGGGCGGCGTCAGGCCGCCTGCGCGAGTCAGTTGGGCTTGGGCGCGGGGGACGGGGTCGGAACCGGAGCCGGGGCCGTCGACGGCTTCGGCGCCGCCGGGGCCGCCGGGGCGTTGGGGGTGACTCCGGCCGGGCCGGTGGCCGGGGCCGGCGTTGACGCCGGGGTGTCCGATGCGGGCCGGGGCGCGGCCGGGGCCGTTGGCTTGGGCAGGCCCGAGGCATCGCCGGCGAAGAGCTGATCGGTGTAGAGGATGTACCACTTGCCCTCGGCGCGGGTCAGATCGACCTGCACCGGCTCGGAGCGGTTGGCGAACTTGATGAGAGCCTTGGCCCGGTCGCCGCTGGCCTCGGGCGAGGCGAAGGTGGCGCCGCGGTACCCGCCGGCGAGGAAGCCGGTGATGATCGGGGTCGGGTCCTGCCCCGCGCTCTTGCCCCGCTCCTTGGCGGCCGCGAGCTCACGCGCCAACTTGGCGAGCGTCTCGTAGGCGGGGCTCGTCGGGTCGCACAGCGAGACCGCCGTCGTGATGTCGCCACGCTGCATCGAGCCGAGGAACAGGCGGATGGCCCCCTCGGGGGTGGACTGGTCGGAGGCGCCCTCGGCGGGCTTGGCGGCTTCGGCGGGCGCTGCGGGCTTGGGCGGCGTGCTCGGATTCGAGCCGGGCGCCGGGGCCGGGGTGGGCGCGGGGGAAGGGGTCGGCGATTCCTTGCGATCGCAGCCGCAGACGCCGAGCATCAGGCCGGCGGCGGCGAAGAGGACGGGAAGCGTGCGCATCGTCAGAAACTCCTGATATCCGGGGCGGGCGGTGCGGACGAACGGCGGGCGGCGGCGGACGGGCGACCGGGGCTCAGACGAGGCTGTCGTCCTCGGTTCCCTGCTTCTCCATGCTGACGTTCATGCCGAGCCCCTTGAGCTCGTTGCAGAGCACGTCGAAGGCGACGGGCATGCCGGCCTCGAGAGTGTTGGTGCCCTTGACCATCGACTCGTAGATCTTGGTGCGGCCCTCGACATCGTCGGACTTGACGGTGAGCAGCTCCTGCAGGATGTAGGCGGCGCCGTAGGCCTCCAGACCCCACACCTCCATCTCGCCGAAGCGCTGGCCGCCGGTACGGGCCTTGCCGCCCAGCGGCTGCTGGGTGATGAGCGAGTAGGGGCCGGTGGCGCGGGCGTGGATCTTGTCGTCGACGAGGTGGTGCAGCTTGAGCAGGTACATGTAGCCGACGGTGGTCTTCTGCTTGAAGGCCTCGCCGGTGCGCCCGTCGAAGAGCTGGATCTTGCCGCCCTTGGGCATGAGGGCCATGATCTCGCGGGCGCCGGGGTGGCCGCCCTCGCGCTCATACTTCTCGGCCTTGGAGCGGATGAAGGCGTTGGCCTCGTCGACCGCGGCGTGGACCTCGGCCTCGGTGGCGCCGTCGAAGACCGGGGTGACGGCCTGGAAGCCCAGCACCTGCGCGGCCCAGCCGAGGTGAGTCTCGAGCAGCTGGCCCACGTTCATGCGGCTGGGCACGCCGAGCGGGTTCAGGAGGATGTCGACCGGGGTGCCGTCCTCCATGAAGGGCAGCTCTTCCTCGGGCACGATGCGGGCGATGACGCCCTTATTGCCGTGACGGCCGGCCATCTTGTCGCCCACCGAGAGCGGCCGCTTGGTGGCGATGTAGACCTTGACCATCTCGAGCACGCCGGAGGGCAGCTCGTCGCCGCGCTTCATGTGGGCGAGCTTGCGCTGCTTCTCCTTGCGGTTAGCCTCGATGCGCGGCCAGAACTGGCCGTGGATCTTCGAGGCGGCGTCGCGGGCCTCCTTCGAGCCCTTGACCCACTTGAGATCGAAGTTGCCGATCTGCTCGAGAATGACCTCGGGAATGTCGCTGGCACCGACCTTCTGCCGGGTGGACGGGTCGACGAGGTCGGCCCCGACCGCGGTGTTGATGGCCGCGACCATCTGCCTGAAGATCTCGATCGCCTGGGCGTCCATGGAGACGCCGTAGGCGTCCATGTCCTTCTTCAGCTGCTTCTTCTGATCCTCGGTCATGTGCAGACGCCGGCTGAAGCGGCGCGTGCCGATGACGATGCCCTCCTTGCCGGCGGGCACCTCGAGCGAGTCGTTCTTCACATCCTCGCCCGCGCGGCCGAAGATCGCGTGGAGCAGCTTCTCCTCGGGGGTCAGCTCGCTCTTGCTCTTCGGGCTCACCTTGCCGACGAGGATGTCGCCGGGCTGCACCCGGGCGCCGATGCGGATGATGCCGTGCTCGTCGAGGTTGCGGAGCATCTTCTCGCTGACATTCGGGATGTCGCGGGTGAACTCCTCCTTGCCGAGCTTGGTCTCGCGGATCTCGACGTCGAACGCGTCGATGTGGATCGACGTGAAGACGTCGTCCTTCACCAGGCGCTCGGAGATGACGATGGCGTCCTCGAAGTTGTACCCGTCGAAAGTGTTGAACGCGACCAGCGCGTTCTTGCCGATCGCCAGCTCGCCGTGAAGCGTCGAGGCGCCGTCGGCGAGGATGTCGCCCCGCTTGACGGTGTCGCCGGCCTTCACGCGCACGCGCTGGTTCAGGCAGGTGCGCTCGTTGAGGCCGACGAACTTGCGGAGAACGTACTCGTCGGAGTTGTCGACGATCACACGCTCCGCGTCGACGTACGTGACCACCCCGGCGTTGCGGGCCTTGATCACCATGCCGCTGTTGCGGCCCACCGACTGCTCGAGCCCGGTGCCGACGCACGGCGGCTCCACGCGGATCAGCGGCACGGCCTGGCGCTGCATGTTCGAGCCCATCAACGCGCGGTTGGCGTCGTCGTGCTCGAGGAACGGGATGAGCGCCGCGGAAACGCCGACGATCTGCTTGGCGGCGATGTCGACGAACTGCACCTCGCCCGAGTTCACTTCCGCCAGCTCGCCGTCGACTCGGGCCAGGATCATGCCCGAGCGCAGGCGGCCGTGCTCGTCGAGCGCCTCGGTGGGCGCCAGCACGGCCTTCATCTCCTCGTCGGCACGCAGGTGGACAACCTCCTCCACCACCTTGCCGCCCTTCACCACGCGGTACGGGGTCAGCAGGAAGCCGTACTCGTCGATCGACGAGTAGATGCCCAGCGACGCGATAAGACCGATGTTCGTGCCTTCCGGCGTCTCGATCGGGCAGATCCGCCCGTAGTGCGAGATGTGCACGTCGCGAACCTCGAAGCCCGCACGCTTGCGGTTCAGGCCGCCGGGGCCCAGCGCCGAAAGGCGACGCTCGTGCACCAGGCTCGAGAGCGGGTTGGTCTGGTCGACCACCTGCGAGAGCTCGGAGCGGCCGAAGAAGAAGTCGATCGCCGAGGAGATGCTCTTGCTGTTCACGAGGTCCGCGATCTTCGTGAGCTCGTCGGGCTCCTTGACGCTCATGCGCTCCTGCACCGTGCGGCGCAGCTTCAGGAAGCCCTTGCGCAGCTCCTCGCAGGCCAGCTCGTCGAGCGTGCGCAGGCGGCGGTTGCCCAGGTGGTCGATGTCGTCGACCACCGCGGCGGGCCGGCCGGTCTTCGGATCGGGCCGCTTGCTGCGCAGGTCGAGGATGTACTGGATGACCCGGAGGAAGTCCTCGGCCCGCAGGAACATTTCGGTCTCGGGGACCGACAGGTCGAACTTGCGGTTGATGCGGAACCGGCCCACCTTGCCCAGGCGGTAGCGGTTCTCGTCGGAGAATTTCTCGGCGAACAGCGCCTTGGCCTTCTCGACCTGCGGCGGGTTGCCGGGGCGCAGACGCGTGTAAATCTTCAGCAGCGCCGCCTCGTACTCGCTCTGCGTCACGTCCCCGAACTGCTCGAGCTTCTCCTCCGCCACCGTGTTCAGGATGAGCGGGTCGCTGGCGTTCTGGATGACGCGGATCTTCTTGAGGCTCGAGTTGAGGATCTTCTCGGCGTTCTCGCCGATCTGCCGGCCCACGTGCACGAGCTCCTCGCCCGTCTCCGTGTCGACGATGCTCTCGGCCGCCCAGTGCTCCGGGCGCAGCTTCTCAACCGGGATCTCCGAGACCTCGTAGAACAGGCTGAGGATCGCCGCGGTGGAGGCGATCGACTCATCGAGGCAGCGGAGGAACGTCGTGGTGGCGATCTTGGTCGTCTGGTCGATACGCATGACCAGCACGTCCTTCTTGTTCACCTCCAGCTCGATCCACGAGCCGCGCTCGGGGATGATGCGGGCCGAGTGCAGCGGACGGTCGCCCTCGGCCGAGACGATCGAGAAATCGACGCCCGGCGAGCGGTGCAGCTGGCTCACGATCACCCGCTCGGCGCCGTTCACGATGAACTCTCCGCCGCCCATCATGATCGGCAGTTCGCCGACGTAGATCTCTTCCTCGGGGATGTCGGGGTGGTTCTGGCGCTTGAGGCGCAGGCACACCCGCCAGGGGCGGCCGTACGTCAGGCGCAGCTCGCGGCACTCGTCGGGCGTGTACCGCGGCTCCTCGAGCGTGTAGTAGAGGTACTCCAGCGACATCGTCCCGTCGTAGCTCTCGATCGGGAAGATCTCTCGGAGAAGGGCCTCCAGGCCGATCTTCGTGTTGCGGTCGTGCGGGCCCTTGTCGAGCTGCATGAACCGCTCGTAGCCGTCCGCCTGAATCTTGCAGAGATCAGGGACAGGAATCGCGTCGCCGCGCTTCGAGAAGTTGCGGATCTTGGCGAGAGCCATCGACACCTCATGCTGATATCAGGGCTACAGCCGCCCGCGACGGCGGCGAGTCCTGACAGGAACACTGGTTGGTCAACGTCGCGTGTGGTGCACCGGGGAGTCTGGGATCGAGGAGTGTAGCCGCTTGGCACAACCCTTGCAAGGCCGCCAGTCAAGCGGTTTTTGCGTGAAATCACCAAGGGTTATCCGGACAATCCGAACAATATCCAAAAACAAAGGCGGCCCCGCGAAGGGGCCGCCCGTGAATCGGCTGATCCGCGATGCTCCGCCGTGCTCGGTCAGGCGAGCTCGACGGTCGCGCCCTGCTCCTCGAGCTGCTTCTTGAGCTTCTCCGCGTCGTCCTTGGAGAGGCCCTGCTTGACGGGCTTGGGGGCGCCCTCGACGAGGGCCTTGGCCTCGGCCAAGCCCAGGCCGGTCGCCTCGCGCACGACCTTGATGACCTGGATCTTCTTCTCGCCGCCGGCCTTGAGGACGACGTCGAACGAGGACTTGGCCGCCGCGGCCGGGGCCGCGCCGCCGCCACCGCCGCCGCCGCCGGCCACCATCACGGCGCCCGCGGCCGCGGGCTCGATGCCGTAGGCGTCCTTCATGTACTTGCCGAGGTCGACGGCCTCCTTGAGGGTCAGGCCGGCCAGCTCGTCGCCCAGCTTCTTGATCTTGTCGCTCACAGCGGTCTCGGACATGGCACGAATCCTTGTCGTATCCGCGAGGGCCGGATGGGGGCCCCGCGTGGTCTTCTCCGAACGGCGCCGGAACACTCGGCGTTTAACCCCGCAAGGGGCCGGTCGGAGTCAGATGTCTGGCGATTCGGAACACGAAACCCGACTCGTTGCACGAAAAGCCGGTCAGCCGACCTTGGCGATGGTCTCGCCCTTCTCGAGCTTCTTCTCGATGGCCTGAACGATGCCCGCGAGCTTGCGTCCCGGGCCGTTGAGCTGGCCGACGAGCTTCTGGGCCGGCGAGAGGATGAGCGTGACGGTCTGGGCCAGGGCCTCGGCGCGGGTGGGGAACTTCGAGAGCTCCTCGACGCCGGCCTTGCCCTCGAACAGCACGCCGTCGAGGATCGCGCCGCGGAGCTCGAGCTTGTCGAGCTTGGCGGCGAACTTCACCACCTCGCGGGCCACGTCCACGACCGACTCGGCCCCGTAGACCAGGGCCGACGGGCCGTTGAGCAGCGGGACGATCGCCTCGAGCTTGGTCTGCTTGAAGGCGTGCTTCACGAGATTGTTGCGGACGACCGTGACGCGGATGTTGTTCTTCCGCAGTCCGAGCCGCAGGTTGTTGTTGTCGTTGGAGGGGATGCCCCGCAGCGACACCACGACCGCGTTCTCGACGCCCGAGAGCTTCGCGGCGTAGTCGCGGATCAGCAGGTTCTTGACAGGCTTGCTCATGGCTGGGTCTTTCGATCGGTGTCGGTGGCGGGGCTCAGACGGCGGCGGCGACCTGCGGGACCTCGACGAGGACCGACGGGGTCATGCTGCCGCTGATCGCGATCTTCTTGATGTACGTGCCCTTGACGGTGTTGGGCCGGACGGCCTGGATGGCGTGCACGAAGTGCTCGAGGTTGGCAAGCAGGTCGCCCTCGGAGAAGCTCATCTTGCCGATGGGCGCCTGCACGTTGCCGCCCTTGTCGTTGCGATACTCGACCTTGCCCGCCGCGTACTCGCGGACCGCCGTCGCGATGTCCTGCGTGACGGTGCCGGCCTTGGGCGACGGCATGAGGCCCTTGGGGCCCAGCACGCGGCCGAGCTTGGCGATCACGCGCATCATGTCGGGGCTGGCCACCGCGACGTCGAAGTCGAAGAACCCGCCCTCGACCTCGCGGACCAGATCCTCGCCGCCCGCCTTGATGGCCCCGGCCTCCAGGGCCGGCTTCACCACGTCGGCGGTGCAGAACGCGATCACGCGCTTGCTCTTGCCGATGCCCTTAGGCAGCGCGATCGAGCCGCGGATGTTCTGCTCGGCCAGCTTGGTGTCGAGGCCCAGGTACAGCACCACGTCGACCGTCTGGTCGAACTTCGTGCCCTTGAACTTCTTGAGGGCCTTGACGGCCTCGTTCATCGGCAGCGGGTCGTGCGGCCGAACCTCGAGGTTCGCGCGGTGACGCTTGCCGCCGGCCAGAACAACAGTCTTCTTCTTGATCGCCATGGTGTTCAGCCCTCCACCGTGATGCCCATGGAACGGGCGGAGCCTTCGATCATCCGCATCGCCGCCTCGACGGTCGGGGCGTTGAGGTCGGACATCTTCTCCTCGGCGATCTGCTTCACCTGGGCCTTGGTGACCTTGCCGACCTTGTTCTTGTTCGGCACGCCCGAGCCCTTCTCGACCTTGGCGGCCAGCCGGAGCAGGTCCGACGCCGGCGAGCTCTTGATCGCAAACTCGAAGGACTTGTCGGAGTACGTCGTGATGACGCAGCCGACGACCTTGCCCTTGAGGTGCTGGGTCGCCGCGTTGAACTGTTGGATGAACTGACCGGGGTTGACGCCGTTGCCGCCCAGCGCGGGGCCCAGCGGCGGGCCGGGCGTGGCAGCGCCGGCCGGCGCCATGATCTTGAACTGCTTGACGACTTCACGAGCCTTGGCCATGAGTGATCTCCACCTCCCACCGGCCCCCGCTCTCGCGGTCGTCCCGGTCCGGCCAAGGGCGCCGGGACGGGCTCGGTGGTGCTGACGGTTTGGGATGTGCCCGACCCGGGGCGTTCCCGGATCGGGGCGGAGATCGTAGCAGATCCCCCCCGCCGATCAAGAAGTAGCCGCGGCCCCTCTTCGAAACACCAATTATGGGGGCACGCCCGTCAGTCAGCCCGACGCATCGGCATCGGGAAGCCCCTGACCGTCTCGGCGCGCGCAGGCGGGCTCGCTCTCGACCACGCCTCGGCCGCGCCCTGTCCGGGCTCCAGCCGTGGGGGTCCTGACGCGGCGGTCTCGGCCTGCCACGCTCGGAACGCCCGCCGGGCATCGCCCGCCGACGCCTGGGTGACGGTCTGCGGCACGCCCCACGGGCCGCCGGACGAAACCACCCGGAACGCCGTGCCCGGGGAGACGCCCAAGCCCGCGCTTCCCCCCCACTGCCACCCGTACCCCCAGCCCGACCCCGCTCCCCATGGCGAAGAAGACCACGAGAACGACGTGAACGTTGAGCTCGACGTAGACGAGACGATCTGCGCCCCCCACGGCCAGCCCGCTCGGGACCCGCCCGCGCGGCCGAGTGCATCGCCCGCTTCGGTGGCGCCTGTCCACCCGGTGAACAGCGCGAACGCGGCGGCCGCCGATCGCGCGGTGTGAATGACTGATCTCCCCATGCTCGCTCCGTCTCTCATGTGTACGCCGCGGGCGCCGTGCTGATGCACCGCCGACCGCGATCGGGCGCGAGTTTCCGGTTATGGCTCGCCGGGAGCGGGTCCGATCATTCCGAAGCCGCGGTTATCCGCCGCTCCGGGGGCCGGTCCGCGGCCCGATCGACCGTGCGGACCCGGAGCCCGCGGGCGACACCTGCGGGGCCGCGGGTGGGGCGACCGTCGGGGGCGGTGCCGGCGC
>JACVCL010000007.1 GCA_016742075.1 Phycisphaerales bacterium | reverse complement strand
CCCCACCCTACCCCCCGCCCTCGTCCCCACCCTCGCCAGCGCCCGCGGGCGCTGAGCCCTGCCGCATCGGCTGCGTGAGCTACCTGAACACGCTCCCGCTCATCGAGGGGCTCGGCAAGCTGGCCGACGTGCGGCTGACCCTGACCGCCCCGGCGCGGCTGATCGACCTGCTGCTCGATGATTCGATCGACGCCGGGCTCATCTCGCTGATCGACTACCAGCGTTCGCCCGTCGAGCTGGCCCTTGTGCCCGTCGGCATGATCGGCTGCGACGGCCCGACGATGACCGTGCGCCTGTTCACCAAGCGCCCGCTGGGCGAGTGGGCCTCGGCGGGCCCGGGCCGTCCGCGTGTGCACGCCGACGCCGACAGCCACACCTCGGTGGTGCTCATGCAGGTGCTGCTCGCCGAGCGGTTCGGCGTCAGGCCCGAGGTGGTCGAGTGGGACGTCGACCGCGAGCGTGCCGCCCGGCAGGGCCGCGGCGTCGAAACCGCCGCCGACTGGCCCGATGCGCTGCTCATCATCGGCGACAAGGTCGTCACCGACTCGCCCCCCGCGGGGCTCTACCCGCACCAGCTCGACCTCGGCGCCGCGTGGAAAGACCTCACGGGCCTGCCGTTCGTGTACGCCATGTGGATGACCCGGGCCGATCGCGCCTCGGCGCCCGCCATCCGCGCCGCCGCGGCCGTGCTCGACCGACAGCGCCGCCACAACGCCACGCGGCTCGACTGGCTTGTCGCCCACCGCGCCCCGCCGCGCGGCTGGCCGGCCGACCTGGCCCTCACCTACGTCCGCTCGCTGCTCCGCTACGAGGTGACCGACGCCGCCCGCGCGGCCGTCGAGCGGTTCTTCGACCTGGCCCACGCCCACGGCCTGCTGCCGGCGCGCCGCCCGGTGCGCTGGGCCGAGGCCCTTTAGGCTCCGTCTCTCCGCCGGGATCGGCCCCGGCCGCCGCCCATGCCCCGCCTCACGCGCATCCGCACCGCAGCGCTCGCGGAACTGGCCAGCCAGCTCCGGTTCACGCCGGCGCGGGCCGTGCCGCGCCTGCTGCGGCGCATCGAGGACCTGGCCGCCGAGATCGACCCTGCGCGCACCTACCCCGAAGACTGGGCCCGCTTCCGCATCACCGGGTTCCGCGAGGACGCCGCCGACCCCGCCATGCTCGTGGGCGAGGCGCTGCTGGGCGACCTCTCGGCCCTCGCCGAGCACCTCTCGTCGCACGCGCGGCTGCGCGGCGGCGATGCGGGCGAGGCGGAACTGCTCACGCTCGACGACCTGCGGGCCCGCTGGCGTTGCTCGGCTAAAACCGTCGAACGCGCCCGCCGCGCCGGGCTGGTCGGCCGGCGCATCGTGGCCCACCCGGACGGCCCGCCCGAGGCGCAGCGGCTGGTGTTCTCCGAGCGCGCCGTCCGAGGCTTCGAGGCCCGGCGCGGCGAACGCGGCCCCCCCGGCGCCGCCGGCGCCCCGCGCCTGACCGACGTTGAGGCGGCCCGCGCCCGCCGATGGGCCCGCGGCTACCGCACGCGCACGCGGCCGCCGGGCCCCTCGCTGCACCGCGTGGCCGCGCGCATCGCGATGCGGCTGGGGCGCTCGACGCGGGCCATCGCCCAACTCCTGCTGCGCGACGACGCCGAGCGAGCATCCCGCGGCGAGGCCCCGCTGTTCGAGCGTCGCGCAAGGCTGGATGCGCGCCAGCGCCGGCTGGCCTTCCGGGCGTGGCGCGCGGGGGTCAGCGTCGCGGCCATCGCCGGGCGGCTCGGGCGGTCGCGTGCCACCGTGCACCGGCTGATCAACGAGCGGCGCTACGACCTGCTGCGCAGGCTTGGGCTTCCCCTGCCCGAGGGGCGTGGGGCGGCGCACGTCGGGCCCAACGGGTGGGCGGCGCTCGAGGCCGGCCCGCCGCCTCGGGGCTGCACCGCCCCGGAGTTCGTGATGCTCGCCGAAGCCGACGGCCCGCCCGACGCCGAGCTGGAGCGGGCCCGGGCCCGGGCGTTTCAGGCGCTGCGGCGGCGTGCGGGCGAAGCGGTGGCGTCGATCGATCGGCGGGCGATCTCCGCCGAGCGGCTCGACGCCGCCGAGACCGACCTGCGGAGCGCCGCGCGGCTCAAGGCGATCCTTCTGCGGGCGCAGTTCGGGCTCATGCTTCGCAGCATCGAGCAGCACCTGGCCGAGCGCGGCAGCGCGGCGCTGCGCGATCAGCCCGGGCCCTACGCGGGGCGGCTGATCGCGTCGGCGGTCGAGGCGGCATCGGGCGCCATTGATCGCTTCGACCCCGAGCCCTCGGGCCGCGCCGGCCGCCTCGCGGCGCCGGTGGCGCTGGCCGTGGCCCGGGCCCTGGCCGAGCCCTCGCTCGCACCCTCGCCGCCCGCCGGCCCGCCCGCCCGGCGCAGCGCGGTGAAGACGGCCCCGGCACCCGACCCGCTCGAGCAATGGCCCCGACGCGTGGCGCCGTGGCAGGCGTGGCTCGATGCGCCGGCGGGCCTCGCCGACGCCGCGGCGGGCCTGGCGCCCGACGACGCCGCGCTGCTCGCGGCCCGTTATGGCTGGGCCGACGGACGCGCCCGCACCTGCGCCGAGCTCGGCGTGCCGCCGGAGCGCCTGGCCCGCGCGGTCCGGCGGGCGGTCAGGGCGGCGCGGGCCCGCGCCTAAGACCCGGCATGCTGCCCGTCATCGGGTCCAACCCCGCGATCATGCACCGCACGCCGTGTTCCGCCGGCACGCGGGTTCCGGTCGAGTCTGGTCGACTGGTTGCGCGAGGGCGAGACCCTCGAAGCCTTCCTCGACGCATTCCCGACGGTGACCGGCGAACAGGCCCGCGCAGCGCTCGACCTGCTGAGGGGCACCATCCCCGAACCAGCCCGGCGGGCGGCGGGATGAAGGTCCTGCTCGACGAGAACGTGCCGCATCAGATCCGGCCCCTTCTCGTCGGCCACGACGTGCACACCGTTCGTTCATGGGCTGGACCGGGGTCTCCAACGGCCGGCTGGTGACCCTCGCCGCCGCGGCGGGCTTCGAGGCCATGCTCACCATGGACCGGGGCTTCGAGCGCGTTCCGCCGGACCCTCCGCCGTTCACGATCGTGGTCCTCGCCGCCCCGAACAATCGGATGGCGACGCTCGCTCTCTTGGTGCCGAGTGTCCTCGCGGCGTTGGCTTCTGCCTCCGCCGGCACCGTCGTCAGCATCGCGGGGCCGACTCCGGAAAAGTAAAGCGCTTCACTCCACCGCGCCCGCCGCGCGGGTGGCTTACCGAGTCTCGCCGCGTCCGATACGGTCCCGGCTGGGGCTATCATCGCCCCCCAACGGCCGGCGACGCGAGGCTAGCGCGAACGCCGCGGCCGCCCGTGTCGTAAGCATCTTTTCCCGACCGTCGGTTCCGCACACGCCGGTTTCCGCGTCCGCGCCGTCCGGCCTGCATCAGCACCGTTCAACCCATCGAGAGTCGCGATCCATGACCAGCGTCGCCCAGCCCCACAGCGCGTCCATCACCGCCCCGACCCGCGGCCATCACCAGACCGTGCTCGATGAGCTGGGCATGCCCCGCGACCCCAACAACCTCTACCTCCAGACCATCGACGCGGTGCTCACCGCCGCCGACATCATGGGCCTGCCGCGCCACCTGCAGCTCATCCTCGCGCAGCCGAAGAACGAGATCATGGTGCACTTCCCGGTGCTCATGGACGACGGCAACTACCGGCTGTTCAAGGGCTACCGGGTGCAGCACAACAACGCCGTGGGGCCCTACAAGGGCGGCCTCCGCTACCACCCGCACGTCAGCCTCGACGACGTGAAGACCCTCGCCCTGCTCATGACCATGAAGTGCTCGGTCGTCCGCATCCCCTTCGGCGGCGGCAAGGGCGGCATCAAGTGCGACCCGCGGGCCCTCTCGAACAACGAGCTCATGCGTGTGACCCGTCGCTTTGTCTCGGCCATCGCCCCGCAGATCGGCCCCGACTACGACATCCCCGCCCCCGACGTCGGCACCGGCGCCCAGACCATGGCCTGGTTCGCCGACACCTACGCCCAGATCAGCCCCGGCGTGCCCGACGCGATGGCCGTCGTCACCGGCAAGCCCGTGGAGCTCGGCGGCTCGGTCGGCCGCGACAAGGCCACGGGCCAGGGGGTCATCGACGCGCTGGCCGTCATCATGCCCGAGTTCGGTCTGCAGTTTAAGGGCGCCACCGCCTCGGTCCTGGGCTTCGGCAACGTGGGCGGCTGGGCCGGCAAGCTCTTCGAGGAGCGCGGCGGCAAGATCCTCGCCGTCATGGACCACACCGGCGGCATCATCAACAAGAACGGCATCGACACCAAGGCCCTCGACGCCCACGTCGCCAAGACCGGCGGCGTCGCCGGTTTCTCCGGCGCCGAGAAGTGCAGCGAGCACGACTTCTACTCCACCAAGGTCGACGTCTTCATCCCCGCCGCGCTCGAGCAGATGATCACCCCCGAACGCGCCCGGCTCATGAACTGCAAGATCGTCGCCGAGGGCGCCAACGCCCCCACCACCCCGGCCGGCGAGAACATCCTCATGGAGAAGGGCGTCGAGATCATCCCCGCCATCCTCTGCTCCGCCGGCGGCGTGACCGTCTCTTACTTCGAGTGGGTCCAGAACAAGACACAGTCGCGCTGGTCGCTGGACAAGGTCGACAACGAGCTCAACCGCCACATGACCGAGGGCGCCCACCGCGTCAAGGACAACCGCGCCAAGTACAAGGTCCCCGTCCGCACCGCCGCCTACATCGCCGCCCTCGAGAACATCGGCGCGGTCTACAAGCTCCGCGGCATCTTCCCCTGATCCGCGCGGGCCCGCCCGCCCGAATCTCTGCCCGAACACCCCACGGGCCGGACGCACGCGTCCGGCCCGTTTCTCTTGCCGGGCCACGCCGCGCGGCACCGGCGGGCGGATAACGTGTCGGCCATGATCCCGCGGGCTCTGGCCATTCTCAGGTTGTTCCTCACACCCGGCGTCGGGCCCGTGCTGGCCGGCCGGCTGATGCACGCGTTCCCCGACGCCGCCGCCCTCTTCCAGGCCACGCCCGCCTCGCTCCAGCGGATCGACGGCATCGGGCCCGCGCGGGCGGCGTCGATCGCCGGCGGGCTGCGCGCCTCCGCGGATCTCGCGGCGGCCGAACTGGAGCGCGCCGCCAAGGTCGGCGTCCGGCTCATCGCCCGGGGCGACGGGGAGTATCCGCCGCTGCTGGGCGAGATCCCCGATGCGCCGCTGGTGCTCTATGTCCGCGGCTCGCTGGCCGATCCCCGCCACCCCCACGCCGGCCGGTTCCCGGTGGCGATCGTCGGGTCGCGCGGGTGCACCGCCTACGGCGTCGAGCAGGCCGAGCGATTCAGCGCCATCCTGGCGCAGTCCGGCCTGACGATCGTCTCCGGCGGCGCGCGCGGCATCGACACCGCCGCGCACCGCGCGGCCACCCGGGTCCGCGGCTGCACGTTCGCCGTTGTCGGCTGCGGGCTGGGCCACTGCTACCCGCCCGAGAACGCCGATCTCTTCAACCAGATTGTCGAGCAGGGCGGCGCGGTGATCTCCGAGTTCCCCCTCGACACAGCGCCCGCCCCCGAGAATTTCCCGAAGCGCAACCGGGTGATCAGCGGCCTGTCCCTCGGCACGCTGGTCATCGAGGCCCCCAGGGCCTCGGGCGCGCTGATCACCGCCCGCGTCGCCAATGAGCAGAGCCGCGAGGTCTTCGCCCTCCCCGGCCGGGTCGACTCGCCGGCCAGCGAGGGCTCGCACGAACTCATCCGCCTCGGCGCCGCCACCCTTGTCACGACGCCCGGCGAAATCATCGAGCAGCTCGAGTCCCACGCCCGCCACCACCACTTCGGCACCCACGCCGCCCGCTTCGGCGGCGCCGATGGCGACGGGAACCTGTTCGCTCCCCAGCAGCCCGCCGAGCCCGCGCCGCCGCCCCGCTCAGGACCGAAGACCATCGCGCTCACAGACACCCAACGCCGGCTGGTCGACGCTCTCGATGACGCGCGGACCATCGACGACCTCGTCGGCCGCACCGGCCTGCCCGCCGAGACCCTGCGAGCCGACGCGACGGTGCTCGAAGTCCGGGGCTTGGTGGTGCGGCAGGGCTCGAAACTGGCCAGAAAGGGCTGATCGCCGCGCCGGCAACCGGGCCAAAAGGGCAATTTTTGGCCGATCTGGCCTCGGAGCAGACGACTGGAACACTCGGAACCGGCGGATTTCCGCCATTCCGAGCAAATCCCGTACGTGTCCGAACATTTTTCGAATGAATCGCTTGCTGTCCGGCCGATGCTAGGGTACCGTATACCAAACGGATCGGGCCTTCGGGGCTGAACCCCACGATTCGATCCGGTTCCCAGCGTCCCGTTCGTATCCCGAATCAGCGTCGGATTTCGGATCGCCGCGGAGCGGCGCTCGCCATCGAAACCCTGCAAGCGGACACGGTCGATCCCGGCCTGGGAGCCAGGCGGGACCCGAGGGCCAACCCACGGCACCCGGACCGACCCTCTGGCCGCGCGGCGGACACCCCCGATGACTCTCGCTCTCGCTCCCATCCTCCGTCTCGGCCCCGGCGGCGACTTCAGCAGCGACTTTGTTGGCATCGATGGCGACCACGGCCCCGGCTTCGGGGGGATCGAGGCCCAGAACGACGGACTGGGGCCGCCATCGTGGCTCGCCGGGTTCCTCGGGCTCTTCCGCCGCCCCGCGCCGGCGCGGGCCGGCGCGATCGTCGAGGCCAAGCCGGCCTCGGCGGCGGTGACCCGTCCCGTGGCGGCGTCGAGCGCCTCGGCGGCGCTGCTGGCCGCCCAGCGCTTGCTCGACGTGCAGTCCGGGCTTCTGGTGCGTTCCCGCGCGGCGTTGACGGCGCTGCGCAGTCCTGTTCATTCATCCGGGCTCTCGGCCAAGTGGGGCCGGGGGCTCGCCGAGAATTCCCCATCGACTCGTCCGGCCGTTCTTTCGGAGACCGCGTGCCATGAACCTGACCCCGAAACAGCTCAAGATTCTCCAGCTCATCCGAGACAGCCGGGTGCGTTCCGGCTATTCCCCGACCATGCAGGAGCTCGCCGATCAGCTCGGCGTGTCCAAGGTCACGGTCTTCGAGCACGTCGAGGCGCTGATCAAGAAGGGCGCCCTGGTGCGCGAGCCGAACAAGGCTCGCTCTTTGTCGATCGCTGACGGTGTTGCGCTGCCCGACGAGGAGCAGCCGCTGAAGTTCCCGCTGGTGGGCAAGATCGCCGCGGGCCACCCGATCGAGAAGTTCGCCGACCACGACGCCCTGAACCTGGGCGACCTCTTCGGCCCGCGCGTGGGCCAGGTGAACTCGACGTTCGCCCTGCGGGTCGACGGCGAGTCGATGCGCGACGAGGGCATCCTGAGCGGCGACTACGTGATTGTGGAGCGGCGCGACACCGCCCGCAACGGCGACCGCGTGGTGGCCCTGCTGCCCAACGGCGAGACCACCCTGAAGACCTTCTTCCGCGAGGCCGACCACATCCGCCTGCAGCCCGCCAACCCGAGCTTCCCACCCATCGTGGTGAAGGACTGCAAGATCCAGGGCGTGGTGGTGGGCGTGCTGCGCCGGTACTAGGGCGGCCCGGGGCCCCGGGATCGCCACCCGCGGCCTTCACGCAGGCGGTTGTTGCGCCGGTCGGGGGCAACTGGTCGATGGTTCTATCGGTATCTCGGCTTGGCCGCGGCGGGCTGTCGCCCCGGCTGTTCGGGTCCGGTGGCCATTTCTCCTGCGGGCGCCCGCCATGTCGAAAGTTCTTGCCTGGGTCTACGGCCTCTCGTTCTTCGGCTTCGTGAGCCTGCTGGGGTTCGTGGGCTACCGGTTCGTCCGGGCCGATCTTCAGGCGGCGGTGTTCCGCGACAGGCTGGAGGCGCTGGCGAAAGACTACGAGTCGCTGCGCGGGGTCTACAACGAGGCGGTGCGGAAGACGGCGGTGACCGAGCTGCTTGTGAAAGACGGGAAGCTGTCGGTCATCGTGCGCGTGCCCCCGCGGTTTGCGCCGGCGCCTTCGCCCGGGCCGAGGCCGGCGGCGGCCGCTGTTCCGGGTGTGCTGAGCACGGTGCCGACGCTGTTCGACCCTTCGCGGGAGATCTACGTCGACTACGTGGTGGTGGATGGTCGCCTGCTCATCCGCCGGGTGTTCGACGGCGAGACGCCGCCGAGCAAGGGCCTGCTGCTCGATGAGCACCTGGCGAAGATCGACTGGGATGCGCCGGGCCTGACGCACGGCAAGGCCGTGTACCGCTCGCTGGGCGAGGGGCGCTGGGTGGTGACGGTGACGGGCAACGGCTCGGTGGGCATCGCGCGTGCCGAGGACTCGGGGATGCTCAACGACGCCGGCGAATTGCCGCTGGTGGCGGCGCCGCCGGTACGCAGTTTCGACGAGGTGATGGGCGCGGCGCGTGCCGAGGTGCAGTCGATCGGTTTCGGCGACGTGTTGCGTCACCTGGCCGGGGGCAAGTGAGGCCGGTGCGCCCGGCCGTTACTTGGTTGGGCCGTTGAGGTCGAGCACGATCTTGATGCCCTCGCCCGACTGCATGAGCTCGAAGGCGCGGCGGTACTGCGCCAGGGGCAGCTCGTGGGTGATGATGTCGTCGAGCTCGAGGCGGCCGCTGGTGAGCAGATTCTCCATCTGGTACCAGGTCTCCCACATGCGGCGGCCGTTGATGCCGAGCACGGTGGCGCCTTTGAAGACGACGTGGTTGGTAAGGTCGAAGGTGGGGGCGCGGCTGGGAATGCCGAGCAGCGCGGCGGTGCCGCCCATGCGGAGTGCGCGGAAGCCCTGGTCGAGGGCGATGGGCGAGCCCGACATTTCCAGCAGCACGTCGGCGCCGTCGCCGCGGGTCTCGCGCTTGATGGCGTCGATCCAGCGGTCGCCGTCACCACCCTTGGACTCGGGCAGGGGGTTGAAGGCGGCGGCGGCGCCGAGCTTGCGGGCCAGGGCGAGGCGCGCGGGGTTGGTATCGGTGGCGTAGATGCGAGAGGCGCCGGCGGCCCGGGCGACGGTGACGGCCATGAGGCCGATGATGCCGACACCGGTGATGAGCACGGTGCGGGCCGAGACGCCGGCGGCCATGACGGTGTGCACCGCGTTGCCGAGGGGGTCCATGACGGCCGCGAAGCGGTCGGGGATGCGGGGATCGAGCGGCCAGACGTTGGATTCGGGGATCATGGCGTAGTCGGCGAAGATGCCGTCGCGGTCGACGCCGAGGATCTTGGTGTCGGAGGCGATGTGGGCGTTGCCGGTGCGGCTGTTGTAATCGGCCCAGGCGGTGATGTGGCCCTCGGCCGAGCAGCGCGTGCCGGGGGTGACGCGGGTGCAGGCCGAGCCGACCTTCTCGACGATGCCGACGAACTCGTGGCCGGTGACGATGCCGACGGGGATGCGGCTGGCGGCCCAGTCGTCCCACTCGTAGATGTGGCGGTCGGTGCCGCAGACGCCGGCCTTGTGGACGCGGATGAGCACTTCGGTGGGGCCGGGTTCGAGGGGCCGGCCTGTGCTGCCGAGGGGCGCCGGGCGGTCGGGGATGAGGTCGAGCCCGGGGGCGGGGGAGGCTTTGACGAGGGCACGCATGGTCGGGGCGTTGGTCGTTCGGGCGGCAGGGGCGGCCGGCGAGGACACGGCGACGGGCATCGGGGCACTCCGGGGTTCGGCGGCTGGACGCGGGAACCATAGGGGCTCTGGGTCGCGGGCGGTGCCCGGCGGCGCGGGCCGGCGGGGGCGGTAGGCTTGCCCGGCAAACCGAAGGAGAGTGCCCGATGGAACGCCGCCCCCTTGGCCGGACAGGACTGATGGTTTCGCCGCTGGGCTTCGGCGGCTCCGAGATCGGGTTCCAGGGTGTGACGCAGGACACGGTGACGCGGCTGCTGAACGCGGCGCTCGATGCGGGGCTGAATTGCATCGACACGGCCGCGGGCTACGCCACGAGCGAGGAGATGATCGGCGTGGCGATCGGGGCGCGCCGAAGCGACTTCGTGCTGCTCACCAAGTGCGGGTGGGAGAACGGTTTCGGCCAAGAGGATTGGTCGGCGGCGTCGCTCGAGCGGTGCATCGACCGGTCGCTCGGGCGGCTGCGGACCGACTGCGTGGACGTGATGCAGCTGCACTCGTGCGGCGTCGAACACCTGGAGCGCGGCGAGGTGATCGCCGTGCTGGAGCGCGCGAAGCGGGCGGGCAAGACGCGCTTCATCGGATACTCGGGCGACGACGCCGCGGCACTCTGGGCGGTGCGGAGCGGCAGGTTCGACACGCTGCAGACGTCGCTGAGCATCGCCGACCAGCAGTCGATCGACCTGACGCTGCCGCTGGCGCGGGAGCGGGGCATGGGGGTGATCGTCAAGCGCCCGATCGCCAACGCCGCGTGGCGCGACGCGGCGGAGCCCGTGGGGAAGTATCACCACGGCTACTGGAAGCGCCTGCGCGAGCTCGGCTACCCGTTCCTCAAGGATTGGGAGCGGTCGGGCGACACGGCCTCGGCCACCGCGCTGCGGTTCACGCTGAGCCAGCCGGGGGTGAGCACGGCGATCGTCGGCACGACCAAGCCCGAACGCTGGGCGGCCAACGCGGCCCTGCTGAGGGCCGGCCCGCTGCCGGAGGCCGAGGTCAGGGCCATCCGCGAGCGGTGGAAGGCGGTGGCGAAGGCGGATTGGGTTGGGCAGGTGTGAGGCGGGCGGGCCAGATCGATGCTCCGAACGGAGGGGGTTTCTGAGGAAACCGCCCGAGTGCCGAGCACCGGAGACATCCGGTGGCGGAATAAACCGAACCGCGCGGTCCGATCACGGCGAAACCGCTCGAACACGGGTGAGTGTGCGGCCGTCCTGATCGATGTCGGCGATGGGGGCCGAAGAGTCGGGAGGTTTCGCCATGGCGGTGCCCGGGATCACTCCGGCGGATGTGGTGGTGAGGGCCGGCGCGACGGCACTGGCTCGCCGCGGCGGGCGGCTGTCGATGCTCGTGGAGCTGCGGGCGGCCTTGCGCGCCGAGCGGGACGGCCCGCGCGTGATCCGGGGCGACGAGCCGCTGGGTCTGTCGGCCTCGGAGGCCGAGTTGCTGGCGGAGGTGCCCTTCTCGGAACTGGAGGGCAACCGTGGCGGGCAGGTGTGCCGGATGCGCATCGACGGCGCGTGAAGCACCTGCCGACGGGCGGGACGGCTCGGGGGCTGGTCGGGGCGGCGGGCGTTGCCGGATTCTGAACGGGCGGGTCCGAGGCTGAAAGGACACGCCGGGCTGCTCTATAGTCCGGGCCTTCCTGACCGCCGAGGACCGAACGATGACCGAATCTCAGTCTTTCCCCGCCCCCGCCACCGCTTCCGCCCCGGGGGTCAAGCCGATGGACGCGATCATGGCGCTGTGCAAGCGCCGGGGCTTCGTGTTCCAGGCGAGCGACATCTACGGCGGGATCAACGGCTTCTGGGATTACGGGCCGCTGGGCGCCCAGCTGAAGAAGAACCTGCGCGACGCGTGGTGGCAGGACATGATCATGAACCCGTGCTGGGGTCGCAAGGGCCCCAACGGGGAGCGCGTGCGGTGCGTGCCGCTGGAGACGTGCATCATCCAGCACCCGCGGACGTGGGAGGCCAGCGGGCACGTGTCGGGGTTCAACGACCCGATGGTGGACTGCAAGGAGACCAAGGGTCGCTACCGCTACGACCACGTGATGGTGTACGTGCCCGCCGGCGGCGAGGCGGGCGACAAGCCGGTGTTCGCGTACGTGGGCGATCAGCCGAGCGAATCGAAGCAGAAGAAGAAGGCCGAGAAGACCTTCGGCGCCGTGCGCAGCGTGCCGCTGTCGTCGATCCCGCAGCCGTGGGCGCGGGTGATCGGGCCTGACGCGGAGAAGCCCGGGACACTGACCGAGCCGCGGATGTTCAACCTCATGTTCGACACGATCTCGGGGGCCATCCGCGACGAAGCGAACAAGGTGTACCTCCGCCCCGAGACGGCGCAGGGCGTGTTCCTGCACTTCAAGAACGTGGTCGACTCGACACGGGTGAAGCTTCCGTTCGGCATCGGCAACACGGGGCGGAGCTTCCGCAACGAGGTGACGCCGCGGAACTTCACGTTCCGCTCGCGCGAGTTCGAGCAGGCCGAGCTGGAGTTCTTCTGCCACCCCGACGAGAGCCTGGACTGGTACCGGTTCTGGCGCGACTTCCGGATGGAGTGGTGGAAGTCGATCGGGCTGGCGGGCGAGAACCTGATCCTGCGCGAGCACGACAAGGACGAGCTGAGCCACTACAGCCAGGGCACAAGCGACGTGGAGTACCGCTTCCCGTTCACGGCCCCGGGCTTCGGCGAGCTGGAGGGCATCGCGCACCGCGGCTGCTACGACCTGACGCAGCACCAGACGCACAGCAAGGTGAAGCTCGATTACTTCGACACCACCCGCGGCGAGACGCTGCCCAACGGCGGGAAGAAGGGCGAGCGGTACATCCCCCACTGCATCGAGCCCGCGGCGGGGCTCGACCGCGGGGCTCTGGCGCTGATCTGCGAGGCGTACACCGTCGACGCGTCGCGCCCCAGCCCCGAGTTCCTGAAGCTGCACCCCCGCGTGGCCCCGATCAAGGCCGCGGTGTTCCCGCTGGTGGACAAGGACGGCATGCCCGAGGTGGCCGAGCGGCTGGCCGACGACCTCTTCGCCAGGTTCGGGCGGCACGGGTTCATCGAGACCGACCCGAAGCAGTCGATCGGCAAGCGCTACGCCCGCATGGACGAGGCGGGGTGCCCCTTCTGCTTCACGGTGGACGGCGACACGCTGAAGGACCAGACGGTGACGGTGCGCGACCGCGACACGGGGTCGCAGCAGCGGATCGCGATCGACAAGGTGCCGGGGTTCCTGGGCGAGCGGCTGGGGTCGTAGGGCCCGCGGCCTCAGCCCATCGCCGCCAGTCGGTGGCCGACGTCGGCGAGAGGCACCTCTTTGTGCTCTTCGCGGGTGTCGAGGTTCTTGATGGTGGCCAGCTCGGCCGACTCGACGATCACCGCGAAGCGGGCACGCTGGGCGCTGGCGTCCTGCAGCAGCTTGCCGATGTTGCGCGTGCTCTTGTACGACCGGCGGGCGTGCATGGGGTGCACGGCGTAGCGGTCGGGGTCCCACGGCTTGCGGGCGTCGCGATCCAGCCACGCCGCGTTCTGCTGGCCGCGCCGGAGGCTCGCCACCAGCGGGTCGACGTGCGAATGCGACTCATCCTTCTCGTTGGCGATCACGAAGGCCTGCGGGCGGTAGCTGGCGGGCGTGCGCGAGAGGCACTCCATGATCTGCCGCTCGTCGGGCATCAGCCGCTGGTCTTCGAGCAGCAGCGAGAGAACCACGTCGCCCATGCCGAAGCCGACGGCGGGCGTGGGCGGGCCGCCGAAGAGCTCGATGAGGTTGTCGTAGCGGCCGCCGCCGGCGACGGCGCGCTCGCCCTCGGCGATGATCTCGAAGACCATGCCCGTGTAGTACGCCAGCCCGCGGACGATGCGCGGGCTCGCCTGCAGGCCCGCCGCGGGCACGCCGCCGCGGAGAGCCCGGTCCACCAGCGGGGCGACGGCGGCGTCGAAGTGGCGGGCGAAGCCGCCCTCGGCCGTGGCGGGCGGCCCGCCCGGTCGCGAGAACAGGGCGATGACATCGGGCGGTACGCCGGCCTCGCCGGCGCGCTCGGCGAAGGCCGGGCCGAGTTTCTCCGCGGCGTCGAGCAGTTGGAGCACCGGGCCCATCGCCTCCTCGCCCACGCCGCGTTCGCGGAGGTAGCCGCCGATGGCCCGCCGGTCGCTCACCTTGGCGACGCAGGTGTGCTCGGGCAGGCCGGCCTCGGCGAGGCACATCATGGCCACCGAGATCGTCTCGGCGTCGCCGGCAAGGGTGTCCTCGCCGCCGATGACGTCGCAGTTCCACTGGCCGAACTCGCGCAGGCGGCCGCGCTGCGGGCGCTCGGCGCGGTAGCAGTTCTGCATCCAGAACCACTTGGTGGGCCGGGGCAGCTGGGCGGCCCGGGCGGCGTACATGCGGGCGAGGGTGGGGGTGAACTCGGGCCGCAGGCCCAGCGGCGGTCCGGCGCCCTGGCGGATGGCGGCCACCTCGGCCTCGTCCTTGCCGCTGTAGACGCCGAACATCTCGCTCAGGATGCCCTGCCCGCTCTTGACGGCATAAAGCTCGGCCGACTCGAAGGTGGGCCCGTCGATCTCCTCGAAGCCGTGACGGACGGAGGTGTCGCGCCACAGGCGCTCGACGTAGCGGCGGCGGAGCAGGTCGGCGGGGTAGAAGTCGCGCGTGCCCTTGGGGGCCTGAAACTGCCGCGCCTTGCCGGGCTTGGAGGGGGGTTCGGGGGCCATGGGGGCGTAGCCTACGCCCCGGGGCAAGGGGCCGCAGGGCCCGGTCAGAACGTCACCTGCACCCGCAGCGCCGCGACGAGGGCGGGGTCGAGATCGGATCGGCCGCTGGGGTTGACCACCAGCTGGAGATCGGGCTGGAGCGTCATCCAGCCGGTGATCCGGAGCTTGTAGTACAGCTCGAGGGCCAGCTCATCGCGCGGGGCGCCGGGCCGGGCCACGAGGTCGACCCACGACACGAAGAGCCCCGCCGAGTCGTGGTCTCGGCCGCGGAAGGTGCCGCGGAACATGAGCCCGCCGCCGACATGGTGGCCCGCGGGCTCGACGCGCCGGTCGGCCCAGCCGTACTGGGCGAAGGCCCACAGGCCGCGCTCGTCGTCGGCGTCGGGGGCGTCGCGCTTCCACACCAGCGTTTCAAGGATCGCGTAGGCGCCGCTCGAGCCGCGTCGGGTCCCGCCGCCGTCGGTGCGGGCGAGCTCGCCCGTGTGGCCCCAACCGCCCGCGGCGAAGCGCACCGGCCCGACAGGGCCGAGGCGCTCCCACGTCAGGCCGAGCTCGCCGACGGCGAACCACGAGTCGCTGCGGCGGTCGCTGAAGAACGTGTCCGGTCCGCGGCCGCCGGTGTTGAGTCCGTCGGCGGTGGCGCCGTCGAAGATCCCGCCGCCGACGTAGGCGCCCGGGCATGGGTGCGCGAACACCAGCCCGCCGAACGCGGGGTCGGGGTAGCTGGGCGTGCGGAGCGACGTGGGCAGGAGCGTGGCCGAGGCGTTGAGGAAGTCGGCGGCGGACCGGGCGAAGCCGAACTCGGTCGACGCGTCGATCTTGCCGGCTTTGAGGCGCAGGATTTTGTCGAACAGCTCCTGCTGCCACCAGAGCTCGGCGAGCTGATCGACCGATCGATCGGCGGCGATGCTGCTGGTCCACTGGAAGTCGCCGACATCGAGCGCAGGGTTCCGGCCCGAGTAGGTATAGAAGTCGGCGAAGACCGTGGCGCCGGGAAGGCCCAGGAGCGTTCCGAGGTCGGCGGTGATATCGGCGTCGATGATGTGCTGGTAGCTGCCCCGGCGCCGGACACCCCCGGCGACGTTGCCGGTGAACTCGCCGGAGTACGAGCCGGCCAAGGAGATGCCGGAGTCGGCCAGCCGGGTGCGGAGGCCGAACCACTCGCCGGTCAGTTGGCGCCGCTCCCAGAACGCCCGCGCTGCGACGGGCGCGGCCTGAGTCGGGGCGGCGGGTGCCTCGCGGGGGGTGCCCTGTTCGTGGCCCGGCAGCTCGCGTGGCACGGCCGCGGCGAACGCCTCATGGGGCCGGGCCTCGGCGGCGCCCGCGAGGGCGAGGAGCGCGGCGGCGGGGGCGAACAGCAGCGGCCCGGGCTTGCTCGGCCGGTGGGCGGCGGTCGGCGTCACAGTCTGAGCACTCGCGGGGCCTCTCGATCCGCGCCCACCAAGGAAGGGCTGCGTCGGGCCTGCGCCGACGCCGAACTCCCGGGCGCGGGCGGGAGTTCTAAGTGAGCATCGCGCGCCGGGCAAGCCTCGGCCTTGAGGGGAAGCCCCGGGGCCGCGGGGATCCGGGGCGATCGTGGGCGGGCTCCGACTATCATCGGGCCCGCGTCCAGACCCCGACCGTCTTCCGAACCCCATCCCGCCCATGCCCACCATCACCATCAACGGCCAGCGCTGCGAGTTCAAGCCCGGACAGATGATCCTGCAGGTCGCCAACGAGCAGGGCATCGCGGTGCCGCAGTACTGCTACCACGACGGACTGTCGATCGTGGCGTCGTGCCGCATCTGCCTGGCCGAAATCTGGGCGCCCAACCCGCGGAACAACAACCAGCTCGAGGCGATGCCCAAGCTCATGCCGACGTGCCAGACGGCGTGCGGCGAGGGCATGGTGGTGTACACCGACTCGCCCAAGGCCATCGCCAACCAGAAGGCGGTGATGGAGTACCTGCTCATCAACCACCCGCTGGACTGCCCGGTGTGCGACCAGGCCGGGGAGTGCTCGCTGCAGGACTACAGCTACGAGTACGGCCGCGGCGTCTCGCGGTTCGAGGAGGCCAAGGTCAAGCAGCCCAAGAAGGACCTTGGCCCGCACGTCTACCTGTATTCCGACCGGTGCATCATGTGCACCCGGTGCGTGCGCTTCACCCGCGAGGTGAGCGGCACGGCCGAGCTGATGGTGGAGGGCCGCGGCAACGCCGAGCAGATCGACGTGTTCCCGGGCGTGGCGCTCGACAACGAGCTGTCGGCCAACGTCATCGATCTGTGCCCGGTCGGGGCGCTGCTCGACAAGGACTTCCTGTTCACCCAGCGGGTGTGGTTCCTGAAGGAAACACCGTCGATCGACGGGCTGACGGCCTCGGGCGACAACATCCGCATCGACCACAACGACGGCCGGGTGTACCGCGTGAAGCCCCGGACCAACATGGACGTGAACAAGTGGTGGATCAGCGACGAGATCCGCTACGGCTGGAAGTTCGTCGACGCGCCCGAGCGGCTGCGCACGCCCGTGCACAGCAAGTTCGGCAAGCGGGTGCCCTGCGACTGGACGCGCGCCCTGCACGACGCCGCCGCGGGGCTGAAGGGCAAGCGCATCGCGCTGATGGTGAGCCCGATGCTCTCGTGCGAGGACGCCTTCGAGCTGGCCCGGGCCGCCCGGGCGATCGACCCCGGCTGCGCGCTGGCCGTCGGGCCGATCCCGCGGCAGGGCGCCGACAAGACCTTCCCCGGCGGCTACACCGTCTACGCCGAGAAGGCCCCTAACGCCCGCGGCGTGCGGCGCGTGCTCGAGGCCATGGGCGGTCCGGTGCTGGGCTACGAGGAGTTCGAGAACCGGCTCTTCGGCCTCGAATTCGCCGGGCTCATCATCACGGGCAACTACCCGTCGGAGTGGGCCTCCGAGCGGCTGGTCCAGGGCTGCGACAAGAAGTTCACCGTGCTCATCGACACCCTGCCCAACCGCCTCACCCACCGCTGCGACGTGCTGCTGCCCGCGTGCACGTGGACGGAGAAGGCCGGCTGCTTCGAGAACGCCCGGGGACGAATCCAGCACTTCGAGCAGGCCATCCCGGCGCGGCAGGCTTCCAAGTCCGAGGCGCAGATCGGGCTCGACCTGCAGGCCGTGATCCGCGGCGAAGATCCGGCGAGCGCCGACGAACTGATCACGCTCCCCCTCGACGCGATGCCCGGCCAGGTGCCGGGTTCGGTGGAGGTGGCGCGTCCTTACGCCCAGGCGTACAACGCCGCCGAGACCCGGCGCGCCATGGCCGCGGCCTCGCCGGCGATGGCGGTGTTCCTGACGTCGGTGCACCTGCCGCCCACCGAGCGGCTGCAGGAGCCCGATATGCAGGTCGTCGAGCTCTAAGGGCTTTCGTCCTCGAGAAACAAACCACCCCGCCGAGGATGGTCGGCGGGGCGGCGGACGCAGACCGCCCGGGTCCGGATCGTGACCGGCTCCGGGCGGGGGTTGCCTGCGCTGGGGTGATCAGGTGCTCGAGCCGGCGGGGGCGGGGTTGGCGCCCGAGCCGCCGGCGGGCGTGGGCTTGCCGGCGGGGGCGGTGCTGCTGCTCGGTCCGGCGCCGGCGGCGCTGAGCGCGTCGCGGATGGCCTGGCGCCCGGCCTCGGCCGCCGCGCGGATGGCGGCGCCGGTCGTCTGGCCCGCGGTCTTTACACTGTCGATGAGCTCCGGCGACGCGTTGAGGCGCGTCAGCAGGCCGACCGCCGAGAACGCCGTGCGCCGCGTGCGCTCGTGGGCCTCCTCGGCGATGCCGTTCAGACGCATCTGGCCCCGCCGGCCCGCGAGGCGGATCTGCTCGAGCGGGGCGTTGTTGGACTTGAGGGTCTGGATGCGGGTCACCGTCTCCTGGGCCGAGGTCGCGATCGCGGCCGGGGCGTTCGTGGCAATCTCCCCCAGACGGGCGATGGCCCGGGCGGCGACGTCGGCTGGCGACGGAGGATTCGCCGGGGGGTTCCCCGGGGGGCCGGCGGGCGGCGTGCCCGCGGCGAGCGACACGCCCGTCAGCGAGAGCACCGCAGAGGCGACCAGTGCCAGCGATAGAGCCTTGCGATTCAACATGGGGCAGCTCCTGACCGGTCGGGCCCGAAGCCGACGAACAGCCCAGCGGCGACCACCGCACGCTTCTCGATGGCTGAAATCAGCCCGCGAAACCCGTCCCGACGGCCGCCCATCCGCGGCGTCTGCAGCCCAACGGGCCCCGGCGGGCGGTATTGCCGACGTCCGTGGGCGGGTCGACGCCGGGCGCAACTGATCCTCGGTCGCACGCCCCGCCTCGCGGCGGCGTGGTTAGGGTGTTGGATGCACATGTCGGCTTCTCATTCCGATGCCAGGCCCCAGCGTCGGCCGCCGTCCCTCATCTCGCGGCTGTTTTCGGAGGATTGGCAGCTCGGGGTGGCGGTGGCGGCGGGCTCGTTCCTGCTTGTGGGGTACACGCTGCACGAGTTCGCCCGCGAGGCCGAGAACCCGCGGGCGCACCTCGCCGCCGACGTGCTGATGGCCGTCTCGCTGGGGTTCGGGGCCATCCACGGCGTGAAGGCCGCGGTGGAGGCCCTCTCGCGCTGGCAGCCGAACATCGACGTGCTCATGGTCGTGGGGGCATTTCTGGCGGCGTCGATCGGGCACGTGTCGGAGGGGGCGCTGCTGCTGTTCCTCTTCACGCTGGCGCAGGCGCTCGAGCACCGGGCCCTGGCCCGGGCCAAGGACGCGGTGTCGCGCCTGCACAAGCTCATGCCCCACGAGGCCCTGGTGAAGGCGGGCGAGCACTGGGTGGAGGTGCGCCCGGAAGACCTCAAGGCCGGCCAGACGGTGCTGGTGCGCCCGGGCGAGACGGTGCCGTGCGACGGCATCGTCGCCTCGGGCCGGTCGGCGCTCGACCAGTCGGCGCTCACCGGCGAGTCGTTGCCGCGGAACGTCTCGGAGCGCGACGAGGTATTCGCGGGGACGATCAACCAGCAGGGCGTGCTCGAGGTGCGGGTCACCCGGCCGGTGGGCGAGTCGAGCCTCAACCGCATCATGCAGCTGGTGATCGAAGCCCAGGAGACCCGCCAGCCCATGCAGCGGCTGATCGACCGGCTCTCGACTCCGTACACACTGGCCGTGTTCGCCGCGGCGGCGGGCGCACTCCTGTGGTTCCGATTCGGCGCCGGCAAGGACTGGAGCCAGGCCGTTTACCAGTCCATCACGCTGCTCATCGTCGCCTCGCCGTGCGCGCTGGTGATCGCGACGCCCACCGCCACGCTGTGCGGCCTGAACCGCGCGGCCCGTGCCGGGCTGCTGGTCAAGGGCGGCGACTCGCTCGAGCGGCTCGCCGGTGTCTCGGCGGTGGCGCTCGACAAGACCGGAACCCTCACCACGGGGCGCATCGAGGTGACGAGCGCGGCCCCGGTCGACGGGTCGAACGGCGAGCGCCTGCTGCGCATCGCCCGGGCTGTGGAGGAGCGGTCGACGCACCCCATCGCGGCCGCGGTGGTGCGATACTGCGCCGCCCGCAACCTGAACCCGGTTCCCGTGGAGGGCATCACCAACGTGCCGGGGCGCGGGGTGGAAGCCTCGGCCGGGGGCGACGCGGTGCGCATCGGGTCGCTCGAGTTCGCGGGTGAGATTCTCGACGAGGGCCGCCGGCGCCAGGCCGCGGCGCTCATCGGCGGGCTGCGCGACTCCGGCGCCATCACCACCGTGATCTCCAGCGGCGGCGGGGCGCTGGTGCTGGGGCTGGCCGACACCCCGCGCCCCAACGCCGACCGTCTGGCCGAGGACCTGCGCTCGGTGGGGGTGGGCCGGCTGGTCATGCTCACCGGCGACCACAAGGTCATCGCCGAGAAGATGGCCCGCGACCTGGGCCTGACCGAGGTGCACGCCGAGCTGCTCCCGGAGGGCAAGGTGGCGATGATCCGCGAGATCCGTTCGTCGCTGCCCGGCGGCCGCGGCCTGGCGGTGATCGGCGACGGGGTGAACGACGCGCCGGCGTTGGCCCTGGCCGACGTCGGCCTGGCCATGGGCGGCATCGGCGCCGACGCGGCGCTCGAGTCGGCAGATGTCATCGTGCTGCACGACGACCTCAACCGCGTGCCGTGGTCCATCCGCCTGGCCCGGCGCGTGCGGTCGGTCATGCTCGGGAACCTGGCCTTTGCGCTCTCGGTGATCGTGCTGCTGGCCCTGGGCGCGCTCCTGGGCTACGTGCCCATGGGGCTCGGCGTGCTGGGGCACGAGGGCAGCACGCTGGTGGTAGTGGCCGTCTCGCTGACGATCCTCGCGTTCCCGTCGCCCGACAACGGCGCCGGCGCCCGCGGCGTCACGGCCTGACCGGCTCGGTCTTCGCGAGCAGGATGACGCCGTCGAACACCTCCGCCCAGCGGGCCGTGAGCGGGAAGCCCCCCACTGCGCGCGAGGGCATGGGCCCGGTAAGCCACTCGGCGCCCTCGCGCCCGGGGGCGGTACGAAGGTCGAGGAATGCCGCGCGGGCCGCGCCGGCCACCGTGCCTCCCGCCGCCGCGCGGGCCCACAGCCCCTCGGGGCTCCCGGGGTCGGGCGTTGGCAGCGAGCGGATCTCGGGTGCGCGCCCCACCTCGCCCGACGACGACACCGCCGCCAGCACGTAGACCGCCCGCCCGCCGAGCGCCGCGGCCAGTTCATCGCCCACGGTGCGCTGGCCGGCGAAGAGCGCCCGCCCACCCGGCCCGGCGGCCTCCGACAGCCCGCGGGCCGCCTGAGCGGTGGTGGTCCAGACCAGCACGCGGCGCCGCTGCGCGCCCTCGCCCAGCGCGTCGAGCACGTTGGCGGCGATGGCCCGCGCGCGCTGGGTGCGTCGCGTCGCCGTCCGCTCGGCGGCCGAGGCGGCGTCGCCCGCGGCCGCCGGCTCGGCCTGCAGTGCTTCGAACTCCAGCAGCTGCGTCAGGCACCGCTCGCCCCAGGCGTACACACCCGGCGGCTGCTCGCTTTCCAGCCTGGCGCGGCCGGCCCGCCAGGCGGCGAGCACCGCCTCGGCCGCGCGACGCCGCGCCGCCTGTTCGTCGGTCCTCAGGCTCGTCCCCGCCCCCACCGCCGCCAGAAGCTCGGCGAAGAGCTTGCGCTGCGAAGAATCAACTCCCCGCCCGCCCTCGGGCGGAACGCCCAGCAGGCCCAGCAGTTCATCGCCCATGCGCGACGCGGCCGCGGGCCGCGCGAGACCCGCTTCGTAGCCGGTCATGCGCATCACCGGGCCGGGCCCGGCGCCCCCCACCGCCGAGATCGCCCGCTCGACCAGCGACCGCACCGCGGCGTTCTGGAACCGCGGCCCCAGCCCCTGCTCCACGGCGTTGTGCGCCGGGGGGCCCTTGCCCGCGCGCTCGCGGAGCGCGCGGTCGAGCACGCGCCCCTCGTACACACTCACGGGCCACGCCACCGTGTCGAACCCCTTGGCCTCGTGCAGGAACCGCGCCACGCGCGACAACGCCAGCATCGCCCCGCCGTCTCCGTCATCAGGAAGGGCCAGCAGCACGACGCGGGCTTCGCCCACCGCGCGGGCGATCGGCGCCAGATCGGTGCTCTCGCCGGCCTCGCCGGGCTCGATGGTGCGCAGCGGCGAGGCGACGCGCAGCAACCGCTCGGCGCGGGTATCGACCGTCGCGTCCTCGCCCGCGGGACGGCCCGGCGGCGCTGCGCCGCGAAGAGGATCGGGCCCCGGCTGCCCCGAAGCGCACGGCGCACCCGCGAGAGCCAGGCCCACGGCCGCCAGCGAACCTCTAGGAGCGTTCATCGTCGATGGCCTCCGTCCAGAGCCGGCGCAGGCGGCGCGTGGTCTCGCCGACCGCTCCGCCGCCAATGGCCTTGCCCTCCACCTTCGTCACCGGCAGCACGCCCCACGACGAGTTGGTGAGGAACACCTCGTCGGCGTCGAGCACGTCGTTGACGCCCAGCAGCCTGGTGCGCACGGCCATCCCCTCGTGCCGGGTCGCATCGAGCAGCAGCCGGCGCGTGACGCCGGGCAGCACGGGCGATGGCAGCGCCCCCGCGGTATCGTCGCCGCGGGCCGGGGGGGTCAGCAGTTCGTCGCCCCTGCGCACGAAGAGGTTCGACACGCACCCGCCGCACACGTGGTTGGTGACCGCCAGCACCAGCGCCTCGCCGCAACCGGCCGCGGCCGCCCGGCGCAGCTCCGACAGCCGCCACCAGTAGTTCAGCGTCTTGTGGCTCTCGAAGGGGTTCAGCGGGTTCGCCCGTGTGTCGGCGATCCGCACGGTCACGCCACGTTCGAACATCTCGCCGGGATACTCGGTGGCCGGCTGGGCGACGATGAGCACTGTGGGGTCGATCGGGCCGCGCGCCGGCGCCAGCAGCGAGAGGTCGCCGCCGGTGAGCGTCAGCCGCACGCGGGCGCGCTCCAGCCCGCTCTGCTGCACCGTCAGCAGCACAGCCTCGCCCAGTGCGCCCGACCGCACCGACGCCGAGAGCCCCAGCGCCCGGGCCGACTCGCTGATCCGCTCGATGTGCCAGCCCAGCCGCAGCACCCACGGGCGCGGGCCGTCGGAGGTCATCTCGTTCCCGCCGGCCATCGTCTCGAAGAGGCCGACGGCGTGCTGCACCCCCGCGTCGAACGCCGACAGCCGGGCCGCCTCGCGCCCGTCGATAAACTGGCCGTTCAGAAAGATCGCTTCCGGCATCGCCCAAGCCTATCGCCCCGTCCCCGGCCCCGCCGCGGGATGCCGTCGAACCCCGGAGAACCCTCTGCCATGCGCATCGCGATGATCGGCCTGGGCACCGTCGGCGCCGGCCTGGCCCGCCTGATCGACGCGCAGGGGCCTCGCCTCCGCGAGCAGACGGGGCGGAGCTTCGAGCTCGCCGCGGTGCTCGTGCGCGATCCGCGCAAACCCCGCGAGGCGCCGCTGCCGCCGGGGTGCGTGGTGACCGCCGACCCCGAGGCCTTCTTCGCCGCCGCGTCAGGAGCCACGGCCGACGTGCTGGTGGAAGTGGCCGGCGGCGCCGCGCCGGGGCGCGGCTTCGCCCTGCGTGCGCTCCGGGCGGGCATGCACCTGGTCACCGCCAACAAGGCCATGCTCGCCGCCCACGGGGCCGAGGTGGCGGCGGCGGCGCAGCAGGCGGGGCGCGAACTGTTCTTCGAGGCCTCGGTGTGCGGGGGCGTGCCCGTGGTGGCCGCACTGGCCCGGGCGGTGCCGCCCGCCGACCGCACCGGGCTGCTCGGCGTGGTGAACGGCACGTGCAATTTCATTCTCTCGGCGATGGCCGAGCGGGGCACCCCGTACGCGTCGGCCCTGGCCGAGGCCCAGCGGCTGGGCTACGCCGAGGCCGACCCCACATTCGATGTCTCCGGGCGCGATTCGGCCGAGAAACTCGCCATCCTCGCCTCGCTCGCGGCGGGCCGGGCGATACAGGCCGATTGGGTCGCCACCACGGGCATCACGGGCGTGACGCCCGCGCATCTGGCCGAGGCGCGCGCGCACCGCTGCGCGGTACGGCTGATCGCCGCTGCACGCATCGACGGCCCGCGCGCCGCGCTGCGGGTGGGGCCCGCGTTCACCCCGCTCGACCACCCGCTCGGCCGGCTCTCGGGGCCGCAGAACGGCCTGGCCGTGCGGGCCGAGCCGATGGGCGAGGTGTTCCTCTCGGGCCCCGGCGCCGGCGCCGGGCCGACGGCCTCGGCGGTGCTGTCGGATCTCCGCCTGCTGGGCTCGGGCGGGCCCGGCACGCCGTTCCCGACCACCACCGCCTCGCGCGCGGATATCACGCCGCTCGAAGAGCCCGGCGGCGGCATCCGCTGGCTTTCGGGAGACGGGCGGTGACATCTCCCGACGCGGGATTCTCTGCTACGGAACGCCGGGTGCTCGATCGCCTGCGTCGGCCGCTCGACATCCAGCGGTACCTCGACGGCGTGGCGTACAGCATCGACCCGATCTACCGCTCGCCCCGCCGCGTGCTGCGCGACGGCGTGGCCCACTGTGTCGACGGCGCGCTGCTGGCCGCGGCGGCCCTGCGGCGGCAGGGCCGGCCGCCGCTCGTGGTGTGGATCGACGCCGAGAACGACGACGGGCACATGCTGGCGGTGTTCACCGAGCGGCACGACGGGCGCCGGCACTGGGGCGCCGTGGCCAAGTCCAACTGCGTCGGCCTGCGCTACCGCGAACCCGTGTACCGGTCGGTTCGCGAGCTGCTCATGTCGTACTTCGACGAGTACTTCAACACCCTCGGCGATCGCAGCATGGTGGCATGGCGGCGGCCGATGGACCTCTCCCGCTACGACCACCTGGGCTGGATGACACGGGAAGAGGGCCTCGAGCGGCTGCTCGACGTGGAACTCGAGCGTCGGGCCCGCGTGCCCGCCGCCCCGGCTGCCGCCATGCGGAAGCTCAGCCGCGTGGACGGGCGCAAGCTCGAGGCCGGCATGCTGGGCGCCCGGCCCGAGGGGCTCTTCCGGCCGCGCGGGGCGTAGCCGCACCGCGGCCGCGCCGGGACATGCCCCGGGTTGCGCGGCGGCGATTACACTGCGAACGGATATCGAACCCGTCGGACAAGGAGCAAGACGATGCTGAATCGAAGCGTTGGTGTGCGGGCGGCGATGGTGGTGCTCGCGGGCGCGGCGGTAGCCCTCGGGGGCTGCAAGGGCGCAGACAAGGCGAGCAGTGCCCCGGCCAGCGAGGCGGCGGCCGACCGCGCCGCCGCGGCCCCGGCGGCGGACATGTCGGCCGTGCCCGCGGCCGACCGGGCGCTCGCGCCGCTGGCCTTCATGGCCGGGCGGTGGATCGGCGTCAACCCCAACAAGACCGTGAACGAAGAGCAATGGATGGCCCCCCGCGGCACCAGCATGATGGGCGCGTTCCGCCAGATCCGCCGAGACACCAAGCCCGCCTTCTTCGAGGTCACGATCATCACCGTCGAGAACGGGGAGGTTCTCCTGCGCCAGCGGCACCTGCACAACCAGCTGCAGGTGCCCGAGAACCGCAAGGAAGCCTCGGTCTTCAAGCTCACCAGCGTCGGTGGCAACAGCGCCGAGTTCACCCCTTCGGGCGACAACAGCGGCGTCGAGGCCGTGGTCTACCGGCTCGTTGACCGCGATACCCTGGCCACCGACGTGCGCTTCAAGCCCGACACCAAAGAGAAGAACTTCACCTCGATCTACAAGCGCGAGCCCTCGCGCTAGCTCCTCCCCCCCCCCACTCCTCCGCAACCCGTCAGGGCTCCACCGGGGCGTCGGCATAGCCGCACAACGACACGGGCCGCGCTCCCATGAGCGCGGCCCGTGTGCTTGATCGAACCCGGCCTCCGCGGCGGCTCACGCCGTGCTGTTCCCGCCGGGCGTGGCCGGGGCCGGGCGGGTGGGCTGCTCGTCGAGGTGCACGCCCTGGCGCGAAGCCAGCTTGCCCAGGGCCGGCGGCAGCTCGATGCCGGCCTGGCGGGCCAGTTCGTGCAGCCTCGGCAGGCTGTTGACCATGCCGGCGAGGAAGTCGCTCGTGGCGTTGCGGCCGTCGCCGTTGGTGCCGGTGTCCCAGACCGTGATCTTGTCGATCTTGAGGTTCTGCACCGCCTTCACCTGCTCGGCCACCAGCTTGGGCAGCTGCTCGATGAGCAGCAGCGTTGGGCCGACCTGCGAGTCGGTGCCGCAGGCCTCGATGAGCTTGCGGTAGCCCTCGGCCTTGGCCTCCATCACCATGCGCACGCCCTGGGCCTCGGCCTCGTACTTGGCCTTGATGGCATCGGCCTGGCCCGCCGCCTCGCGGCGGAGCTTCTCGGCTTCGGCCTCGGCGGCGATCTCGATGCGCTTCTTCTCGATCTCCTGCGGCGCCAGCTGCTCCTTGGCCAGGCGGGCCAGCTCCTGCTCGCGCTGCGCAATCAGGATGGCCTCCGAGGCCTTGGCGCCGGCCACCTCGGAGCGGCGCTTGGCCTCGGCCTGGATCTCCTGCAGCTCGGCCGTGCTCCTGGCCATCCGGATCCGCGACTGGTTCTCGCCTTCCACCGCCGTGGCCTCGGCCGTGGCCACCTTCACGCGCTGCTCCTGCTCCGCGGCCTTCTTGGCCGCCAGGGTCTCGGCCTGACGCTGCGCCATCGCGATCTCGCGCTCGCGATTGCTCTGCGCCTCACCCTTCACGGCCTCGGCCTCCAGGGCCGCCACCGCCACGCGCTGCGTCTGCTCGGCCTTCTTCTGGCCCTCAACGGCCGAGGCCTGCTCGGCCGCCACCTTCACGGTCTTCTCACGCAGCGCCACCGCCTCGCCCGTCGCGCCGTCGCGCTCCTGCTGGGCTACGTCCACCTTGGCGCGGTTCACCGCCTCGGCCGCGGCCCGGCGGCCGATGGCCTGGATGTACCCGCTCTCGTCGGTGATGTCGCGGATGTTCACGTTGATCAGCTCGAGGCCGATCTTGTTGATCTCTTCCGCCACGTTCGTGTTGATCAGGCTCATGAACTTCTCGCGGTCCTTGTTGATCTCTTCGATCGACAGGGTCGCGATCACCAGGCGCAGCTGCCCCAGGATGATGTCCTGCGCCTGCTCACGCACCGCCTGCACCGGCAGGTTCAGCAGGCGCTCGGCCGCGTTGTTCATCAGCACCGGGTCGGTCGAGATGCCCACCGTGAACGTCGCCGGCACGTTCACGCGGATGTTGTTCAGGCTCAGCGCGCCCTCGAGCGGGATCTCGATCACCAGCGGTTCCAGGCTCAGGTACGCGTAGTCCTGCACCAGCGGAACCACGAACGTGCCGCCGCCGTGCATGCACTTGGCCGCGCGGTTCGAGCCCACCCGTCCGTAGATCACCAGGATCCGGTTCGACGGGCAGCGCTTGTAGTACTTCACCACCAGCACCACCGCGAACAGCATCAGCAGCAGCACGCCGCCGATCACCCCGAGAAACGGCAGCGCCTTCGTCAGCGCGTCGGACTGCTCCACCGCGCCGAGAGTCACCGGCAGGGTCGTCTGGCTCATCTCGATCGTCTCCCTTCGGCCGCGGGACAGCACCCGCCCAGCCCGTTCACGCCGGCGCCACCGTCAGCGTCCGGTCTTCGTTCACACGCATGATCCTCACCCGCGTCGACGTCGGCAGTTCCGGACCCACAGACACCGCGTCGTAGATCCGCTGCCGGTCGTCGATGTTCACCCGCACCTGCCCCCGCCCTCCGCCCGCCGCCGGAACCGTCGCGTACACGTCCCCCTCCCGCCCCGCCGCCTCGTGCATGTCCACCGTCCCGCTGGTCTGCAGGGCGTACACCGACCGCAGCAGAATCCCCAGCAGCCACACGAAAAACACCCCGCCCAGCACCCCCGCCGCCGCCGAGCCGCCGAACCCCGTGTTCGTGCTGCGGTACACCGCCAGGCCCATCCACCCGAAGCCCATCATGAACGCCCCGACGCTCTGCACGCTCAGAACCTTGAACCCCTCCGACGGGTCCGCGTGCACGTCGCCGTGGTCCATGTCGGCGTGGAACCCGTGGCCCAGCAGCAGCAGCCCCAGCCGCAGCGCGAAGAACAGCGTCCCGACCAGCGCCGGCACCGCGAACCACCCCGCGTTGTTCCCAAAGAGCATGTCCAGCATCGCCGAGCCTCCCGTGGTCCGCCACCCGACCCGCCCCCCACTCCCTCTCACCGGCCCCCCTCCACCGACGCACCAATCGGGGGACGCGCTGCTCACAACCTGCCGGCGCCGGAGATCGACCCTCCGCCGCCCTCACCCGGCCGGGGAAGGCCCTCTACCGGGGTATCCTGCAGCATACTTCCGGTCGGTGCATGCCCCGTTTCAGCGATCTTGGGACTTGTCAGACCGCACGACCCCGAACACCACCCATCCGGACGGCGGCAACCTTCCGGCGCGTCCCAACTATTGTCCTCTGATGCCCCCGATCTGCCATGGCGGGCGTCGGATCCTTTTCCCGCACCGTGCAGCAAGGAGCACCGCCGTGCATCCCGCAGCGACCTCTCCGTCCGACCCTCCGACCGCCTCTTCCGCCCGGCCGACGCGTGCCCGTCGGTTGCCGGTGGCCCTACCGGCGCTCGTCGTGGGCGTGGTGCTCGGCGTGCTCGCCTCGCGGACGGGGCTCGGCCCGGTCGAAGGTCACGCGGCCTTGGCCGGCGACGAGGGCCAGTCGGCCGCCGCCGAGGCGTCGCGCAAGCGGACGGCCCGCCCCCCGCTCGACCCCGCCGAGCAGCGCGATGTCGACCTGTTCAAGCGCAACGCACCCTCGGTGGTGTTCGTGCGCACCATGGCCCAGCGGATGACCTTCTTCGGCGCCCAGTCGGCCGAGGGCGCCGGGTCGGGCTTCATGTGGGACGACCGCGGCCACATCGTCACCAACTACCACGTCGTCGACGGCGCCCAGCGATTCATCGTCCGCCTCGCCGATCAGACCGAGTACGAGGGCACCGTCGTCGGCGCCGACCCGCACAACGACCTCGCCGTGATCCGCATCGACGCGCCCAAGGACAAGCTCCGCCCCGTCACCGTCGGCGGCTCCGATGACCTCCAGGTCGGCCAGCGCGTCTACGCCATCGGCAACCCCTTCGGCCTCGACCACACCCTCACCACCGGCATCGTTTCGGCCCTCGGCCGCACCATGGAAGCCATGAGCGGCGCCACCATCAGCGGTGTCATCCAGACCGACGCCGCCATCAACCCCGGCAACTCCGGCGGGCCCCTCTTCGACTCGGCCGGCCGGGTCATCGGCATCAACACCGCCATCCGCTCGCCCACCGGCGCCTCGGCGGGCATCGGCTTCGCCGTCCCCTCCGACATCCTCTCGCACATCGTCCCCCAGCTCATCAGCAGCGGACGCGTCATCCGCCCCACCCTCGGCATCCGCTCGATCGACGGCCGCCAGGCCGGCATCCGCGGCGTCATCGTCGCCGACATCGTGCCCGGCGGGCCGGCCGAGGAGGCCGGCCTCAAGCCCGTCACCCAGGGCCGCCGCGGCAGCATCATCCTCGGCGACCGCATCATCGCCATCGCCGGCCGCCCCGTCCTCACCTTCGGCGATCTCCAGCGCACCCTCGCCGACTTCAAGCCCGGCCAGGCCGTCGAGGTCACCGTCGCCTCGGGCCCGCCCGGCGATGAAGAGCGCGAGCGCACCGTCAAGATCACCCTCGGCGAACCCGGCCCGCGCTAGCCCCGCTCACACCGCAACCCCCCAACCCCGCCACCCGCCGCCGGTTCACAGCGGCCGCATGAGCGGGAACAGGATCACGTCGCGGATGCTCCGCTGGTTCAGGAGCACCATCATCATCCGGTCGATGCCGATGCCCAGCCCGCCGGCCGGCGGCATGCCCACCTTCAGCGCCTCGACGAAGTCGGCGTCGAAGGTGCGGAATGTCGCCTCCTCGTCGTCGAGCCCCGCGAGCTGCTCGCGGAACTTGGCCTCCTGCACGTCGGGGTCGTTGAGCTCGGTGTAGGCGTTGGCCAGCTCCATCCCGCCCACGAACAGCTCGAAGCGCTCGGCCACGCGCGGGTCCGATGCCTTCGGCCGCGTCAGCGGGCACAGCGCCGCCGGGTAGTCGAGCACGAACGTCGGCACCGAAGGGTCGATCGACGCTTCGGCCTCGTCGAAGAGTTCCTGCACCAGCAGCAGGTGGTCGAGCGACACGCCCTTGTCGGTCTTCAGCTTCAGGCGGCGCTTCTCGGCCGCGGCCCGCACCGCCGGCTGGTCGTGCATCGAGCAGCCGATCGCCCGCTCGAACAGTTCGGCGTACGTCACCGCCGCGAACGGCCGGCCGAAGTCGATGACGATCTCGCCGTACGGCAGGCGCAGGTCGCCCGGCGCGCCGCGGGCCGAAGCCACCTCGCCCGCGCACGCCCGGAACAGCGACTCGGTCAGCTCGCGCATCGTGCCGTAGTCGCCGAAGGCCTCGTACAGCTCGATCATCGAGAACTCGGGGTTGTGCGAGCGGTCGACCCCCTCGTTGCGGAAGTTGCGGCTCCACTCGAACACCCGCGGCATGCCCCCCACCAGCAGCCGCTTGAGGTACAGCTCCGGCGCCACCCGCATGAACAGGTCGATGTCGAGCGCGTTCATGTGCGTCACGAACGGCCGCGCCGCCGCGCCACCCGCCTGGATCTGCAGCGTCGGCGTCTCCACCTCCACGAACCCGCGCCGCTCCAGGAACGCGCGGATCACGCTCGCCAGCCGCGCCCGCAGCATGAACACCGCCATCCCCTCCGGGTTGGCGTACAGGTCCATGTACCGCTTGCGGTAGCGGATCTCCACGTCCGACAGACCCTTGAACTTCTCGGGCGGCGGCGCCAGGCTCTTGGCCGCCATCGTCAGCGACGACGCCCACACCGTGATCTCCCCGGTCTTGGTCCGCATCAGCGGGCCCCGGGCCACCACCACGTCGCCGAGGTCGAGGTACTTGGCCAGCTCGAATCCCGGCCCGGCGCAGTCGGCCTTGCTCACCGCGATCTGCAGGTCCTTCACCAGACCCTGCGGCGGCGCGGCCTCGCCCTCGGCCTGCGGGCCGCTCGTGTGGTCGCGAAGCTGCATCCACACCAGCTTCCCGCCGTCGCGCTTCAGCACCACGCGCCCCGCCACCGTCGCCACCGGCCGCCGGTCGGCGTACCCCGGCGGCGGCGCCTTGCCCGCCGCGTTGTGCGCCGCGTCGGCCTCGGGGTCGAACCTCGCCCGCGCCTCGGCGATCGAGATCACCCCCTCCGTCCGACCGCCGTACGGGTCCACCCCCATCGCGGCGATCGCCGAGCGGTTCTCCCGACGCTGCTGCTCCAGCCGGTGCGGCGACTCGGCCTCGCCCGGCGCTCCCGGGTTCACTTCGTGGGTCTGCGACATGGCCCCGATGGTACGGCCCCTGCGCCGGGGCGTCGTCACCTACCCTCTCCTCCCATGCCCCGCGCGCTGCGACAGCCGATCTCCGCCGCCATCGGCGCCATCGCGCCCGGGGCCCAGCGACCGCTCATCCGCCGCAACTACCGCTTCGAACTGGCCAACGCCGGCCTCATGCCCGCCGCCCTCGCCTGCGTCGACGGCGGCGTCGCCGGACTCATCGCCGCCAAGGCCTTCAACGCCGGGCCCATCGTCGTCGCCACCCTCACAGGGGCCTCGAGCATCGCCAACGTCACCAGCGTCGCCTGGACCCGCTGGGTCCACGGCGCCGACCGTGTTCGCTTCGTCAACGGCCTGCAGTGGTCGATCATCGCCTGCGTGCTCGTCGCCGCCGCCGCCCCCTTCAGCACCCCGGGCCTCTGGGTCCTCACCCTCTCGGTCCTCGCCGCGCAGGCCTTCATCACCGGCATCAGCGTCGCCCGCGCCGACATCTGGCGCGCCAACTACCCCCGCACCGAGCGCGGCCGCATCACCGGCAAGATCGCCATCGCCACCGCCCTCGTCGCCGGCCTCGCCGGCCTGCTCGCCGGCAAGGCCATCGACTGGGACAAGGCCGCCGGCGGCGAGGGGCACGGCTACCGCTGGGTCTTCCTCGCCTGCGCCGCCCTCGCCGTGGGCGGCGTGTGGTCGATGAGCCGCGTCCGCTGGCGGGGCCGCGTCTCCCAGCTCAAGCGCGAACGCGCCCACCGCGACGCCGACCACCACGCCGCCTCCGCCCGCGCCATGCTCGACCTGCTCCGCAAGGACCACGCCTACCGACGCTTCATGTGGGCCCAGTTCGTGCTCGGCGTGCCCTCGCTCGCCGCCCTCCCGATCTTCGTCATCGCCCTCACCGACCAGTTCAAAGACCTCAGCTACGCGCAGTCCATCACCCTCACGCACGTGCTGCCGATGGTCATGCCCGTCGCCGCGATCCCCTTCTGGGCCCGCCTGCTCGACCGCATGCACATCGTCCGCTTCCGCACCTACCACTCGTGGTCGTTCGTCGCCGCCAACTTCCTGATGGGCGCCGGCTTCCTGCTCGGCAGCGAGACCGTGCTCTATGTCTCCCGCATCGTGCTGGGCATCGCCGCCGGCGGCGGAACCCTGGCCTGGAACCTGGGGCACCACGACTTCGCCCAGCGCGACCGCGCCGCCGTGTACATGGGCCTGCACGTCACGCTCACCGGCGTCCGGGGGCTCTTCGCCCCCTTCATCGGGGCCCTGCTCTACCACGGGTGGTCGCTGCGCCTCCCCGGGCTCGATCTGTCGTGGCGCGGCATCGGCGCCTGGAGCCTCATCCTCTGCGGCCTCATCAGCCTGTGGAGCGTGTGGCTCTTCGTCCGGCTCGACCGCGATATCCGCGCCGTCACCTCGCGCCGCCCGTCAAGAGACTGAACCCGTGCCGCGCCCGGCCGCGCCGGCGCACAAAGTCAGCGCTCCCTGTCAGTTCTGTGGCAACGCAGCCTCAAAAGCGGGCTCCACGCCACAGTTCTGCACGGTTCGGATGCGAAAATCCACAAATCTGTGGATGCGACGCGAAAAAAACGCCGCGGACCGGCGTCCGCGGCGGGATCAGCCCTTGGCCTTGGCCGTGTACTGACCGCGCGAAACGCGCTTGATGCGGCTCTCGCGCAGCAGCGTCTGGTTGACGATCGTGCGGAAGTTCGGGCTGGTGGTCTTGTACCCGGCCTTCTGCACCGCCTCGGCGACGTCGGTGACCGACATCGTCTTGCCCGTCAGCACCGCCACCAGAGCGTCGGCCAGCTTCGAGTCGTTCTTCGGACGCTTGCGCATCACGAGCTCGCCGCCGCCGCCGATCGAGCCCCCGTGCTCCGCGATCACCGAGTCGATCGTCCGAAGCTGCGTGATCAGCTTCTCGCGCTTGCGGTGCAGCGTCGACAGCTTGCGCTGCCGGCGACGCATCTCCATCTGCAGTTCACGGATCGACAGGTTCGAGAGCGACGACGAAGAAGAACGGGCCATTCAGATCACCTTTCCTTGCACACGCCACGAGACGGCAGGTCCTCCGCCGCCTCTTCGGAACGGCCCGATCCGGGCCTGGCGCTCGCACGCTTCACGGCGTGCTGACGCCGTGAGCATAATCTTTCAAAACACTCTTCTCAACCAACCACATCAATATGCGCGCGAAAGGAGAACAGTTCCGGCAGAGCATCTCCGGAAAGGACCCTTTTGTTCGCCATCTGATAGGACCCCGAAGGGCCCCGCCGGTCAGGATTCCGCCCGGAATCCGAGCCTCGCGAGCAGCCCGTCGAAGTGCGCGAGATCGTAGAAGTGAACAACCAGCCGCCCGCGCGTCCGCGACGAATCTGTCTTCAGCCGAACCTTGGTCCCCAGATGCTGGGACAGTTGCTTTTCCAAATCCCGCAATTGCGCGTCGCTCTGGGCCAGCGCCAACGCCGCCCGGGCGTCCGCAAGGTCCGCCGCCGAAGGCCCTGTTCCGGGCGTCGGCCCGCCCGCCGGGGCCGGCACCCCCGCCGACGACGCCAGGTGCTGCTCCAGCCGGCGCACCGACCACGACTCATCCGCCACGCGCTTGGCCAGGCCCGCCCGGGCCTTACCCGGCGCCGCCGACAGCAGAACCTTCGCATGACCGGTCGAGAGTGCACCCCCCGCGATCATCTCTTGGATCTCCGGCTCCAACTCGAGCAGCCGGATCGTGTTGCTCACCGTCGACCGATCGATCCCCACCCGCTCGGCGATCGCCCCCTGAGAAAGACCGAAACGGATCGACAGATTCCGGAACGCCTGCGCCCGATCGATCGGGTTGAGGTCCTGACGCTGGACGTTCTCGATGAGCGCCCACTCGGCGGTGGTCTGGTCGTTCGCGTCGGTCACCACCGCCGGAAGCTCGGTGAGCCCCGCCAATTGCGCCGCCCGCCAGCGCCGCTCCCCGGCGATCAACTGATACCGAAGCCCCCCACCTGCCCCCCCACCCCGTCCCTCGGCCGAGGCCGGGCTCAGCCGCACGGCGATCGGCTGCATCACCCCCGCCGCCTTGATCGAGGCCGCCAGTTCCTTCAGCGAAGCTTCGTCGATCGCCTGCCGCGGCTGATACGGATTCGGCGCGATCGCCGCGACCGGAATCCGCTTGAACCCCAACTCAGACCCGGGCAGCGGCCGAGCGTCGTCCGGCACCCGATGGGCCACTTGTTCGGTATGTGGTTGGGTTGTGTTGGCGTTGATCGGCGCCGGCGTGCCGATGAGGGCGGAGAGGCCTTTGCCGAGGCGAGGCTTGGCGATCTTGGTCATGGCGTGATCTCGAAAGTGGCGGGTGGCGATGGGCGTGTCGACCCGATGATAACCCACGGCTCGCGGTTCTGCGCGACGTGATCACCAATGGGTTGGGGATCCGATGGTCGGGCACCCCGGTCCCACCACTCGCCGCGGCGATCCTGTAGCATCGGCGAAGCCGCATGTTCCACGTGGAACTTTCACGGCCCCGACTCATCGCGCCATCCGCTGGCCCCCCCTGCCATGCCCGACCCACGACCCCAGAGCATCGAACTCATCGCCCGCGGGGCGCTCGTGCACGCGGGTCGCCTGCTCGTGTGCCGGAGTGTCAAGCGGGGTTACGGCTACCTCCCCGGCGGGCACGTGGACCCGGGTGAGTCGGCCGCCGCGGCGTGCGTGCGGGAGTTCCGCGAAGAGCTCGGGCGCACGATTGTGGTCGGAGCCCCCCTGTTGGTCTGCGAGGCCCGCTTCGTCGAAACCAAGCCCGACGGCACTCCTGTTCCACGCCACGAGGTGAACCTGGTGTTCCACGTGGAACCGCACGGGTCTGACCCCATCGCCGATCCCTCCGCCTGGGCGACCAGCCGCGAGCCCAAGATCGCCTTTCGCTGGGTGTCTCGGGACGCCCTGGACGCCGACGACCTCCGCCCCGGGGCCATCCGCGACTGGCTCGCCGGCCGATCCGACCTGTGGCAGGGGCGGCCCACGGGCCGCCTGGATTGGCTGGCCGTGACCGATTGAACGCGGCCTGCCGCGGCGCGGTCATGCGGCGATCTCCGAGTGCCGATGCCAAGGGCACGCCGGAGATGCCCAGACCCGATGCCACCAGCGCGCCCCAGCTCGGACTCATCCACACCGGCTCAGAGGAGGCCGCGGCAAACGTTCCACGTGGAACACTCGCCCCAGAGCGCCGGCGGCCCCGGCTCGGTGCGGGCCCTGGCCCACGACCTCCGGAACATCCTCGCGCCGGCGCAGACCCTCGCCGACTTGGCCCTGCGGTCGCCCGGGGACACCGCCCTCGCCGAGCGGGCCCTACGGCGGACGATTGAGTCCATCCAGAAAGCCGACGCGATACTCGCCCATGCCCTCCCGGGGGCCGCGGGCCGCGGTCCCCAGGCCCCCGCCGCCGACGTTCACGCCTCGGTGGCGAACGCCCTCGAAACCATCGCCCCCGAAGCCGACCGGCTGGGCTGGACTGTCTCGCCGCTCGCAGCCTCCGCGGCTGGCCCGGTGCTCTGCGCGATGCGAGCGGAAGATCTCGAGCGCGTCCTCGTGAATCTGCTGCTCAACGCCGGCGAGGCCACACGGCTGGCCGGCGGGGCCAATCCGACTGTCCGCGTCGATCTCGAGGTTCAGCCCGGTGTCGTTGTGAGACGATCCGGCAAAGCAGTAAATCATTCGAATACCAAACATAGTACGATCAATTCCTTGGCTGGCTCGATCACGCTCACGATCCGCGATCAGGGCGTCGGGATGACCCCCGCGCAGGTACGGGCCGCGCTCGGGCGTGCTCGGCCTCTGAGCGGCTGGGCCGCCCGCGGCGGGCGCAAGGGTTCTGGCGTTGGCCTGACGGTGGTCCGGCAGCTTGTCGAAGAGGCGGGGGGCGAGCTGAGCATCACGAGCGCCCGGGGCCGGGGCAGCCAGGTGCGGGTGCGGCTGCCGCTCGCCGCGTAACGGGGCGAGCCGCATCGAGAGAGCAGTGGGGGGTTAGGCTGCGCGCATGGGACGTTCGCTCGCGGAGCAGTCGTCGGCGTCGGTGGATGCGCCGGCGGCGTTGTTCCCGTGGCTCGGCGCGTTGTTCGAAGGTGTCGATGCGCTCGGGGGGTTCCCGGTGCGTGCCGCGAACATGCTGGCCCGTCTGGGCGTCGGGCGGGGCGGGCGGGTCATTGATCTGGGGTGCGGCAAGGGGGCCGCGGCGGTGGCGATCGCGCGCCGGTGCGGCTGCCGCGTGCTGGGGGTCGACGCGTGCCCGGCGTTCGTGGAATCGGCCCGGCGGCTGGCCGCGGCGCGAGGCGTGTCGCCTCTGGTGCGGTTCGAGGTGGGCGATTTCCGCCGGCTCCGCGTGCCGCGCCGATTCGACGCGGCGGTGATGCTGGGGTGCGATCCGCTGGACCGCGCCGCCGAGCGGCTGCGCGGGCTCGTGCGCCGGGGCGGGGTGTACGTGGCCGACGATGCGCTGGCGCCCGACCCGCGCTCGCCCTACTCGGCCCGCGCGGCCGCGGCATTCATCGCGTCGCTGGGCGACCGGGTCGAGGCGATCGCCACGGTGCCGGGGCCGGTGCTCGCGCGGGCCGTGTCGCGCACGCTCGCGGCGGTGCGGGCCAACGGCGCGAGGCTGTCGGCTGAGCGGCCCGAATTGCGCCGCGCCGTCGGTGCGTTCCTGAGGGCGCAGGATCGCTCGGCGCGCGAGCTGCTCACACGGTGGCGAGCGGCGATCGTGGGAGTGAGGCGGGGCCCGTGACGGCCCCCGCTCCGCCGGCGCCGGTGATGTCGGCGGCCAGCCGCAGCGCGACGGCGAGACCCGACGCCTTGCCCTGCCTGCGGGCTTCCTCGAAGGCCGGCTCGTCCATCGCGCCCAGCGCCAGCGTCCGGGCCTTCTCGGCCACCCACCGCTCCGACGCCTGCCGGGCCACGCCCAGCGACTCGCGCAGCGCTTCGACCGCGCCGACCAGACGCCCCGCGGCCTCGCCCTTGCCCTCGCCCGCGCAGGCCACGGCCAGGCGCTCGAGCGCCTCGGCCATCAGGCGGCGGTCACCCATGTCCTGCACGGTGATGAGCGCCTCGCGCAGGTAGGCGCGGGCCTCGGGGAACCGCCCGGCCTCCAGGTCGACCGCGGCGAGGTTCAGCCGCGACACCGCCAGCACGCCGGGGTCCGAGATGTTGCGGCGCATGTCCATGGCCTGCATGTGCAGGGCCCGCGACTCGTCGAGCCGGCCCCGCATCCGCTCGACGATGCCGAGGTTGTCCAGCGACGCGGCCACACCCCAGGCGAAGTTCATCGAGCGCGACATCTCGAGGACCTCGGAGTACAGCCGGTGGGCCTCGTCGAGCTCGTTCTGCTCGACGAGCACCGTGGCGAGGTTCGAGAGCAGCCCGGCGAGGGCGCGCTGGTCGCCGGCGTCGCGGGTGAGGGGCACGCCCCGCTCGTAGTGGGCGCGCGACGCGGCGTAGTCGCCGCGGGCCCAGGCCAGGTTCCCGGCGCGGTTGAGTACCTTGATGAGCGAGGCCCGCGCGGCGGCCTGGTCGGGCAGCTTGCCCGCGCGGGCGATGGCCCGGTCGAGGATCGCGGCGCCCTCCGACAGCAGGCCGCGCGTGTCGAAGTAGCGCCCCAGTGCGCCCGCGAGGCCCACGCTCAGAAGCCCCGCCTCGTCCGAGGGGCTTTCGGCCCCGAAGGCCAGCGCCACACGGAAGTTGTCGAACTGAGCGTCCATCCAGCGGAAGGCGTCGGCCTGTTCCTCGCCGCGCAGTTTGGGCTCCCACTCGTCCATGGCCTGCGCGTAGTAGCGCAGGTGGCGAAGGCGGAGCTCGTCGGCCTGCTCGCGGCCCTCGGCGTCGAGCTTCTCGCGGGCGAACTGGCGGACGGTCTCCAGCAGCCGGTAGCGCCCGCCGCCGTCCGGCGAGCGCGATTCTTCGAAGACCACCAGGCTCTTATCGACGAGATGCGTGAGGGCGTCGAGCAGCTCGAAGTCTTCGAGCCCCGGGCCCGGGGCCACGCGCTCGACGGCCTCGAGCGGGAAGAACCCCGCGAAGACGCCCAGGCGCCGCAGCAGCATCTTCTCGGGCTCTTCCAGCAGCGAGTACGACCAGTCGATGGTGGCCCGCAGCGTCTGCTGGCGGGGCAGAGCGCCGCGGGCCCCGCCGGTGAGGATGCGGAAGGCGTCGTCGAGGCGCTTGGCCAGCTCGGTGACGGCCAGGGCCTTGACGCGCGCCGCCGCCAGCTCGATGGCCAGCGGGATGCCGTCGAGGCGGCGGCAGATGCCCGCCACCGCCGCGGCGTTCGAGACGCTGATCGAGAAGCCCGGCGCGGCGGCGGCGGCCCGCTCGGCGAACAGCCGCACGGCGCCGAACTGCATAAGCGCCGCCGGGTCGGCCGGGCCCGAGACGGCGTCGGGCGTGGCCAGCGGGTGGACCCGGTAGGTGATCTCGCCGGACACGCCCAGCCCCTCGCGGCTGGTGGCCAGCACGCGCACCTGCGGCGCCCGGCGCAGCAGGTCCGAGATCACGGCCGAGGCGCCGTCGAGCAGGTGCTCGCAGTTGTCAAGAATGATCAGCGCCCGCGCGTCGCGCGAGCCGGCCGACTGGGCCAGCCGCGCCACGACGGCGTCCAGAAGGTCCTTGCCGGCCTCTTCCTTCACGCCCAGCGCCTGGGCGAGTCGCGCGGCGACGGCGGGCGCGGCGTCGGGGCCCGCGGTGGGCGGCAGGGGGGCCAGGTCGGCGAGCCAGATGCCCTCGGGGAAGGGCACGGGGCCGCTGGCTGGCGGGAGCGCTGCCTCGCGGGCGGCCTCGACGGCCAGGCGGGTCTTGCCCGTGCCGCCCGGGCCGGTGAGCGTGACCAGTCGCGAGCCCGCGCCGGTGCGGTCGTCGGGTGCCATGGTCAGCAGCGCGACCACCTCGCTCATCTCGCGCTCGCGCCCGACGAACGAGGCCATGGCCCCCGGCAGGTTGTTGGGCACCAGGGCCGAGGAAGGGGGCGGCCCCTGCGGGCGGTCGTCGCCCACGCGCGACGCGGCGAAGCGCGTGACGCTCTTGGCGATCGCCGCGGAGGCGCCGACCACGCCGGGGTCGATCGCCGGCATGGTGGGCAGGGCGGTGGGGCCGGTGGATGCGCCGCCGGTGAGGGCGCGCTCGAAGTCGGTGCGCACGGCCCGCATGTCGGCCGGGCGCTGCGGCAGGGGGCGCTGCAGGCAGCGCCGGACCAGGTCGGTGATGGCCGGGGGGGTGGCCCGGTGGAGCGCCGCCAGATCGGGGTCTTTGGTGAGCAGCGCGGCCAGCGCGTCGGAGAAGGTTTCGCCGCCGAAGCACATGACGCCGGCGAGCATCTCGAAGAGCACGGCGCCGAAGGCCCAGACATCGGTGCGCGGGTCGACGGGCTGCCCGCGGGCCTGCTCGGGGCTCATGTAGCCGGCCGAGCCCATGATCATGCCGGCGGCGGTGGCGTCGACCGCGGCGGTGGGCATCTGCGAGGCCTCGATCGAGCCGGGCCCCGCGGGGGCGGCGGCCTTGGCCAGGCCGAAGTCGAGGATCTTCACCACGCCGTCGGGCCGCACCTTGACGTTCAGCGGCTTGAGGTCGCGGTGGATGATGCCCTGCTCGTGGGCCGCGGCCATGCCGGCGATGATCTGGCGGGCCAGCGAGAGGGCGCGCTCCGGGGTGGGCTCGGCGTTGAGCACGCCCGATTTGATGACGTCGGCCAGCGTGGGGCCCGGGGCGAACTCCATCACGATCAGGACGCGGTCGCCCGCCTCTTCGAGCCCGTAGATCGTCGCGACGTTGGGGTGGTTGAGCTGCGCGAGGGTGCGCGCCTCACGCCGGAAGCGGGCCAGGCGGACCGGGTCGGTCGAAAGATCGGGCCCGAGCTCCTTCACGGCCACCTGTCGGTCGAGCCGCTGGTCGCGGGCCAGCCAGACGACGCCCATCCCGCCGCGGCCGAGCTCGCGCTCGAACACGTAGGGGCCGATGGGCTCGGGCAGGCTGGCGGGGGCCTCGGCGGTCACGGAAGCGATGGTACGGGGCGTAGTTGCGCCCGGGGAGCCCCCGGGCAAGGCCCGGGGCGCAAAACCGAACAACACCCGCGGTTCGGGCCGATCCAAACCGGTTGAGCCCCGACGGAGATCCCTGCGATGTCGAAATCTCTTGCGCTGCTGCTTCTGAGAATCGCCCTCGGCGTGACGTTCCTGTGGGCGGGAACCGGGAAACTGTTCTATAAGCAGGCCTTCACGCCCGAGCAGGCCGCGGCGCTGGCGAATCTGGGCATCGTGGAGGCGCCCGGCCCCTCCGGCCCGTCGCCCGACGCCGGGGCGAGCCCGGCGCCGCCGGAGGGGGGCGGCGAGAAGAAGCCGGCGATGCGTGATCGTGCCGGCGTGATGGTCATCCCTGCGCGGGCCGACAGGGCGGTCCAAGTCGGGAGCCTCACGGCGGAGAACTTCCCCAAGGGCGTCGAGCGCCTTCGGCTCTACGGCCTGGTGCTGGTGATGGATCGCGCCGCCAAGCCCAACGCGGCCGGGCAGGCGTACTGGCCGGGGTTCGCGGCGTCGGGCCGGGTGATGGAGGGCCTGGCGTGGGGGGCGGCGATCACCGAGTTCATCGGCGGGGCGCTCATCCTGCTGGGGTTCCTGACGAGGGTCTGGGGGCTGGCGCTGGCGGGCACGATGGGCGTGGCGATCTGGCTCACGCAGATCGGGCCGAATCTGGGCAACCCGGCGAACTTCCTGATGGTGCTGCCCGACCCGAAGATGTCGGACGCGGCGTGGACGGCGGTCTGGAACACGCTGCTCTGGCAGTTCGGCCTGATGTGCACCGGCGCGTCGGTGGCGCTGCTGGGGGCTGGGGGCATCAGCCTCGACGGTCTGCTGTTCCAGAAGCGCAAGGCGCCGGCGGCCAAGCCCAAGGCGGGGATCGAACGCCCGATCTGACGTGTCCTGCTGAACGCGGGCGGGTGGCGGATGGCCCCGGTACGCTTCGGCACCGCTCGGTCGGGCGTGATCGGAGGCTTCCGTGGGTCGGATCCGTGCGTGCGCGGCGTGGGTGGTGCTGGCGGCGATCGTCGGCGGGTGCGGTCCTCGGCCTGCTGCGGACGGGGCCGGTCGTCCGGCCGCGGCGCCGGAGCGCCCGGCGCTGGCCAACGTGCACGAGGCAGCGCCGGGGCTGATCAGCGGCGGACAGCCCGAGGGCGACGCGGCGTTTGCCGAGCTGCGCCGGCTGGGGATCCGAACGATCGTGTCGGTCGACGGGGCGCGGCCCGACCTGGCGCGGGCGCACGCCGCGGGAATCCGCTACGTGCACCTGCCGGTGGGCTACGACGGGATTGCTCCCGAGCGCCAGCGTGAGATGGCGGCGGCGGTGCGCGAGCTGCCCGGCCCGGTGTACGTGCACTGCCACCACGGCAAGCACCGCGGTCCCGCGGCGGCGGCGAGCATCGCGGTGCTGCTGGGGAAGAGGGCACCGGCCGACGCGGTGATCTGGATGGAGCGTGCGGGGACCTCGCCGAGTTACCCCGGGCTGTTCGCGTGCGTGCGGGGTCTGCATCCTGCGTCGGCCGATGACCTGGCGGCCGCGTCGAGCGCGGCGGCGGAGGCGGGGGGATGGCCCGAGTCGGCGCGGGTGAAGGGGATCGTCGGGGCCATGGTCAAGGCCGACGCGGGGTTCTGGAACGTCGATCGCATCCGCAAGGCCGGCTGGCAGGTGCCGGCTGATCACCCCGATCTGGTTCCGGCGGCCGAGGCGGCGGCGATCGTCGAGGGCCTGCGGGCCACCGCCGACGCACCGGAGACACCGGGGCACGGCGAGCGCTTCGGGGCGATGCTCCGCGAGGCGATCGCCCGGGCGACGGAGCTCGAAGACGGGGTCGCGGCGCGGCTGCCGCGCGAGGTGCTCGACGCCCGGTGGCGTGGGGTGTCGGCGAGCTGCACGGCGTGCCACGTCGAGTTCCGGGATCGGTGAGGTGAATGTTTGGGTGGTCGGCGCGGGGCGTGCGGTTGCCCGTCGCGGGGAGGTCGGCTAGTGTCCCGACCCCCGCCGGTGGGTGGGGACCTCTCGTTGCCCGGTCTGGTGGCCGGGCCGCACGTCCAAGACGAGGAGATTCGCCCGATGACGCAGTTCGCCCGTTTCACGCCCACGAAGCAGAAGTTCGCCAAGGCCAGCGGCAAGGGGATCGAGTTCGTGGACTGGAAGGACGTCGAGACGCTCCGGCGGGCGATGAGCCCGAACGGGAAGATCTACGGCCGCAAGCGTCTGGGCACGTCGGCGGCGGAGCAGCGGCTGCTGTGCCAGGCGGTCAAGCGGGCACGGTTCATGGGGCTGCTGCCGTTCACCTCCGCGACGCTGTGACCGGGGGTTCGAAGCCTTCATCTCTGCGCGACTACCGGGCGGTGCTCGACCGCATCGCCGGACGGTATTCCACGCGCGACGAGGCGATGCGGGTGCTGGTCGATGCGCTGTGGGAGGCGTTCGGCGGCGGCACGGCGGCCGAGGGGCGCGGGTACTCGTGGGTGGGGTTCTACTTCAAGCCGCCGCTGGTTGACGAGATGGTGCTCGGCCCGCGGCGCGACAAGCCGGCGTGTTCGCCGATCGGCCTGCACGGGGCGTGCGGGCGGTGCTGGCGCGAGCGTGTGTCGCTGGTGGTGCCCGATGTGAAGTCGCTGGGCGAGCACTACGTGGCCTGCGACCCGCGCGACCGGGCCGAGGTGGTGGTGCCCGTGCTGGAAGCCGACGGCTCGTGCCACGCGGTGCTCGACGTCGACAGCTTCGAGGCCGGGGCGTTCAGCGACCGCGACGCGCGGGGGATCGAGATGCTGCTGGTGAAAGTGGGCCTGAGCGCCCGCGACGGCGCGCCCGTGGTGGTGGCCTAACCCCGCCATCGGTGGTCGGTGGGGCGGCGGGTTGTGCGGTGGTGGTGGGGGGGGTCAGGCGGCGTCGGCAGGGCCCTTGATCAGCCGCAGGCACATCGGGTAGCGGTAGTACTCGCCGCGGTTGGCCGCGCCGGCCCCGAGGCAGGCGCCGACGATCTGCAGCGCCAGAAGGGCCAGGAACCCGAGCACGCCGAAGGGCACGGTGAGGATGGCGCCGAGGCCCAGCGTGACGATGGTGGCCAGGGCCAGCAGGATGCCGCCGCCGAAGAAGTAGATCAGCAGCGAGATCTGAAAGTTCAGGGCCTCGCGCCCGTGGTCGTCGGCGAAGGGCGAGTCCTTGGCCTTGATCCTCCACATGATGAGCACGGCGATGGGGCCGACGATGTGCGAGCCCAGCAGCGAGAGCAGCCCGGCCAGGTGCGTGAACATCGCCCACTGGCGCAGCTCCGGCGTGGCGGTGGCGTCGACGTGGCGGGCGGCGGCGGGGCTGTTCATCGGGTGCGTCCAGGCGGCGTGCATCGGCGCTCTCCAACCAGCGGGCGACCATCGGAAGGCCGGAGGCTGATTGGGAACCTCGCCGGTGCCGTTGCACCGTATCGTTGCGGCACATGGACGACGCGTCACCATCGGGCGGGATCGAGGCCGGGCGGGCAATACCCGATCACAAGCCGACCGTGGCGGTGTCGATGGGGGACCCGCTGGGGATCGGGGCGGAGGTGATCGTAAAGTCGCTGGCCGACCGGCCGCGGCGGGGGCGAGCGCGGTGGGTGGTTCTGGGATATGCCTCATGCCTTGACGCGGCGGCCCGGGCGGCGGGGATCGAGCCGTTCTGGTGGATCGTGCCGTCGGGCTCACCGGTGCTGCTCGAAGCCTCGGGCGCGCACGACGTGGTGGTGGTCGACTACGCGCGCGACGCGTCGCTGACGGCGGTGGGGCCGCCCGATCCCTCGGCCCGCGGCGGCGGCGCCCGGGCGACGCGCGAGGGCGGCGAGGCGTCGTTCCGGTTCGTCGAAGACGCGATCCTCGCCGCCAAGGGGCGGCTGCCCGGGCTCGGCCCGGCCGACGCCATCGTGACCGGCCCGATCAACAAAGAGGCGTGGGCGCTGGCCGGGCGGGCGGAGTTCCCCGGGCACACCGAGCTGCTGGCGGCCCGGTTCCGAGGCAAGCGGCAGCGGATGATGTTCGTGGCGCCTCAGCTTCGCACCATGCTCGTGACCACGCACGTGCCGCTGTCGCACGTCGCCGGGCTGCTGAGCCTGGGCCGGGTGCTCGAGACCATCGAGTTGGCGCACGAGGCGTGCGTGCGGCTGGGGGTCGAGCGGCCGCGGGTGGCGGTGGCGGGCCTGAACCCCCACGCGTCGGAGCACGGCCTGTTCGGCGACGAGGAGGCGCGGGTGATCGAGCCGGCGATCGCGCTGGCGCGGCAGCAGGGCATCGACGCCAGCGGCCCGCACCCCGGCGACACGGTGTTCAACGCCGCGGTGAGGGGGCGGTTCGACATCGTCGTGGCCATGTACCACGATCAGGGCCTGATCCCCGTAAAACTGCTGGCCTTCGACCGGGCGGTGAACTACACCGCGGGCCTGCCGGCGGTACGCACGAGCCCCGACCACGGGACGGCGTACGACATCGCCGGGAGGAACGCGGCCGACCCGGGCTCGATGGCGGCGGCGATGGATTTGGCGCTGGTGTTCGCGGCGGGGCGTTAGGGCGGGCGGGCGATCACTCGCCCAGCGAGACGAAGCCCGGCGGCGTCGGCCCCATGGCGATGGCCACCCACTCGGCGGTCATCTCGGGGGCGTGCTGGTTGTAGTGGATCCAGTGGGCCGTGAGCGCCACCAGAAGGGCGGTGCCCGACCAGGCGGCCACCTCGGCCAGGCGGTGGCGGCGCACGAGGAACAGCCCGCCGGAGCTGAGCGCGATGGTGAAGAGTTTGAAGAGGATGAGCTGCCGAGACTGGCCGACGTCGACCATGTACCGGGCGATCGGGTTGACCTCGAACATCCCCGTGGTCTTCATGTAGGTGACGGTCATCACCAGGTCGGCGAGGCCGAGGATCGCCATGATGATGCAGAGGACGGCCACGCGGCGGGCGGCGCGGGCGGTGCCGGCGGCCACAGCCCCGAAGCTGGCCACCCCCGAAACCGGACTGCCGATCGCCAACGCGGTCATCGCAACCTCGTTCCGATCCGGGAACTCCCGCCGCGCCGGAGGGCGCGACGCCACTCAGATCAGTCTGCTCGGTATCGGCTCCGTGGCAAGCGATCGAGAGGCCCGGCGTCCCAAACGCCGACGTAGACTGTCCGGGAGGTCCGCATGTGCGGTTTCGGCAAATCTCCGTTAGCGGACGCTCACCGCCGGGCCGGCGGCGGGCTGGCCCATGGTTCGGATCGGCCGACGGGTCGGTCGCGCGACCCCGCCCGGGCGGCCGGCGCGCTCCTTCGGCGCGTGGTGGCGGCGGCCGGAGCGGCGTGGACGCCCCTTGGCGTGCCGGGTGCGAACTTGCTGCCGGTGGTGGCGGGGGCGGCGGTGGTGGGGGGGGGGGGGCTGCCGAGCGCGGGCGAGCCCGTACAAACCCCGGTGTAAGGGGGTGAATCCCCGG
>JACVCL010000088.1 GCA_016742075.1 Phycisphaerales bacterium | reverse complement strand
CTACGCCCGACAAGCCCACCCACGCTAAGCCCACCCACGCTAAGCCCACCCACGCCAAGCCCGCCGCGGCCAAGCCCGCCAAGACCAAGCCCAAGGCCAAGTCCGACGCCTGAGCCGCCCGCCCCGACCCGGAGCCACCCATGCCCATCCTCGGCCACGGCGTCGACCTGGTGGACGTGGCCCGCATCGAGCGCATGCTCGCCGACCACACCGACCGCTTCCGCCAGCGCTGCTTCACCGCGGGCGAACTGGCCCGGGGCGAGGGCTCCCGCCGCGAGGCCGAGCATCTCGCCGCGCGATTCGCGGCCAAGGAGGCCGTGTTCAAGGCCCTGGGCACCGGCCTGGCCGACGGCCTGACGTGGACCGATGTCGAAGTGATCACCGAGCCCTCCGGCCGCCCGCGCCTCCGCCTGCACGCCCGCGCCGCCGAGGTCGCCGCCCTCCTCGGCATCACCGCCTGGTCCATCTCGCTCACCCACACCGATGCATCGGCCCTGGCCTCGGTGATCGCCGAGGGGGCAGCGCCCCGCTGATCGGCCGCCAACGCCCGGCCAGGCGCCGGCGCACCCCGAACCGTTCGGTCGAGCCCCTTACTTCTTGCCCGCAGGCCCCACCTTGGGCGCCCGGTACGACTTCCGCCGCTCCACCGGCACCCCGTTCACCGTCGCCGGACGCAGGCCCTCGTCCTGGTACCGCCGCCGGAAGTCTTCAAGCGTCGTGCCGTGCAGAAGATCCGCCAGCGCATTCTGCAGCGCGATGAGCTTGTCGTGGATCGCGCACGGCTCGCCCAGCCCGCACACACCCCCTCCGAACGGGCAGTTGTTCGACTGATCCTCCCGCTCGAACAGCGAGAACACGTCGTAGAGCTTGATCTTCGAGGGATGCCGCGCCAGCGCATAACCGCCGCCCGGGCCCGGCGTCCCGTCCACGATCCCCGCCTGCGAGAGAATCGTCATGAGCTTGGCGACAAACGGTCCCTGCAGATTCCGCCCTTTGGCGATGTCGCTGGCCGAGAGCCGCGTCTGCCCGCCGTCGTAAACCTCCGCCAGCCGGCTGAGCGACGCGATGGCCGTCTCGGTCTGTTTTCCGTACATGTCCTTGTCCTTTCAAGACTTACGCGCACGGAACACCCCGCGGCCGGCGGCGGCGGTCCCCGACACCCGCCCCCGCCAAGCCCAAGCATACACCGGTTCATCGCCGAATCCAGAGAGATATGTCCGACATATTTCGGAATCACGGCTCTTGAATTCTTGATTTTGCCGAGAGCCGCACTATGTTCGTGTATCCGGCCGCGGTTCCCCGGCGGCGGCGTCCACGCCGCCCCGGCGACCCGGCGCCGCCGGCTTCGGGCTGTGCCGATCGGGCGAGGGGCTCTGGAACGCCAAGCCATGTCCACCACGCTCTCCGCCGCACCCATGCGCTCCGCCGACCAGCCTCACGCCGCCGGCGGCCACGGCCGGGGCCCCCTCGAAACGTTCGCCTACGACGACCAGATCGTCCGCTGGTTCCTCGCCGTCACGGTGCTCTGGGGCGTCGTCGCCATGCTCGCCGGCATGGTCGTCGCCCTCCAGCTCGTGATGCCCGATCTCGTGCCCGCCCTGCTCAAGGCCCTGGGCCTCTCCGAGGCCTCCGCCGCGACCGTCCAGCAGTATCTCACCTTCGGCCGCATCCGCCCGGTGCACACCAACGCCGCCATCTTCGCCTTCGTCGGCAACGGCATGTTCGCCGGCGTCTACTTCAGCACCCAGCGCCTCTGCAAAGCCCGCATGTGGAGCGACCTGCTCAGCCGCCTGCACTTCTGGGGCTGGCAGGCCATCATCGTCGCCGCCGCCGTCACGCTCCCCATGGGCTTCACCCAGGGCAAGGAGTACGCCGAGCTCGAGTGGCCCATTGACCTAGCCATCGCCGTGGTGTGGCTCGGCTTCTTCGGCCTCAACTTCTTCATGACGCTCCTGCACCGGCGCGAGCGGCACATGTACGTGGCCCTGTGGTTCTACATCGCCACCATCGTCACCGTCACGGTGCTGCACGTCTTCAACAGCCTGGCCGTGCCCGCCGCGCCCCTCCGCAGCTACTCGGTCTACGCCGGTGTGCAGGACGCCCTCGTCCAGTGGTGGTACGGCCACAACGCCGTCGCCTTCTTCCTCACCACGCCCATCCTGGGCCTGATGTACTACTTCATGCCCAAGGCCGCCGAGCGGCCGGTCTTCAGCTACAAGCTCTCCATCGTCCACTTCTGGTCGCTGGTCTTCATGTACATCTGGGCCGGCCCGCACCACCTGCACTACACCGCCCTGCCCCAGTGGGCCAGCACCCTCGGCATGCTCTTCTCGCTCATGCTCTGGATGCCCTCCTGGGGCGGGATGATCAACGGCCTCATGACCCTCCGCGGCGCCTGGCAGCGCGTCCTCACCGACCCGGTCCTCAAGTTCCTCACCGTCGCCGTCACCTTCTACGGCATGAGCACCTTCGAGGGCCCCATGCTCTCGATCAAGGCCGTCAACGGCCTGGCCCACTACACCGACTGGGTCATCGGCCACGTCCACGGCGGCGCCCTGGGCTGGAACGCCTGCCTCTTCTTCGGCGTCTTCTACTGGCTCCTCCCGCGCCTCTACCGCACCAACCTCTGGTCCACACGCCTCGCCGAGTGGCACTTCTGGACCGCCACCATCGGCCTCTTCACCTACTGGGTCAGCATGCAGTGGGCCGGCATCACCCAGGGCCTCATGTGGCGCGCCTTCGACGACAGCGGCGCCCTCGCCTTCCCCGACTTCGTCGAGACCGTCACCAAAATCGCCCCCATGTACTGGATCCGCGCCGGCGGCGGCCTGCTGTTCTTCCTCGGCATGCTCATGTGCGCCCTCAACCTCGTCATGACCTGGAGGCACCGCTCGGCCGACCTCTCCGACACCGTCGCCCGCGCGCCCGCCCTCGGCCCCGCCGAGCCCGACCGCGTCTACCGCTCCGACCTCCAGAACGTCATCGGCCTCGGCCGCGTCACCGACCAGGTCACCGAGCTCACCTGGCACCGCCGCTGGGAGCGCCTGCCCCTCAGGTTCACCCTCTTCGTCGCCTTGGCCATCGCCTCCGCTTCCGCCTTCTCGCTCGTCCCGATGTTCGCCGTCCGCAGCAACATCCCCACCATCGCCAGCGTCACCCCCTACACCCCCCTCGAGCTCGCCGGGCGCGACATCTACCGCGCCGAGGGCTGCTACAACTGCCACTCGCAGATGATCCGCCCCATCTGGGCCGAAACCCGCCGCTACGGCGAGTACTCCAAGCCCGGCGAGTTTGTCTACGACCATCCCTTCCAGTGGGGCTCGCGCCGTATCGGGCCCGACCTCCACCGCGTCGGCGGCAAGTACAGCAGCGACTGGCAGATCCGCCACCTCGAGAACCCCCGCAGCCTCGTGCAGGGCTCGATCATGCCCGCCTACGCGCACCTGCTCAACACCAGGCTCGACTTCGACGCCATCCCCGCCACCATGCACGCCATGAAGCTGGTCGGCGTCCCCTACAACGACCAGCAGATCGCCGGCGCCGTCGCCGCCGCCCGCGAGCAGGCCGGGGCCGTCGCCGCCGAGGTCAAGGCCGCCGGCGGCTACGAGGGCCTCGACGACTCCCAGGCCATCGCTCTCGTCGCCTACCTCCAGCGCCTCGGCACCGACATCAGCAAGCCGCCCCCGGCGGAAGGAGCGGCCAGGTGAGGCTCTCCGACGCCGTCTCCGCCCTGCAGGTCTCCTGGGCCGCCCAGGCCGCGCTCCTGCTCTTCCTCGCCGCGTTCGGCGCCATCATGCTCCGCACCTTCGCCGGACCGCGCCGCGCCGACCACCGCCGCGCCGCCGCGCTCCCCCTCGACGACGGCTCGATCCCCTCCTCTCCGCCGCCGCCGCCGCCCGCCGGCGCACACCCCCGCACCGACGTCCCGAGCCTCCGCCCCGCCACCGCATGTCCCGACGAGGCACCCCATGCCGCACCGTAAGGAACGCCTGCTCGAGCACGGCTACGACGAGATCCGCGAGTACGACAACCCCACACCCGGCTGGTGGCACGCCATCTTCCTCGGCTCCATCGCCTTCTCGGCACTCTACTTCGCCTTCTGGCACGGCTCGCCCATGGCCTGGACGCCCCAGGACTCTCTCGCTGCCGACCGCACCGCCTACTACGCCCGCGTCTTCCGCACCGTCGGCGAGCTCAAGGCCGACCAACCCACCATGCTCAAGATGATGGCCGACACCCGCTGGATGGAGTTCGGCGCCTCGATCTTCGCCGCCAACTGCGCCGCCTGCCACGGCGCCGCCGGCGCCGGGCTCACCGGCCCCAACCTCACCGACGACCGTTACATCAACGTCAGGAAGCTCGAAGACCTCTTCACCGTCGTCAGCGAGGGCGTGCTCCCCAAGGGCATGCCCGCCTGGGGCAACCGCCTCACGCAGAACGAGCGCGTCCTCGTCGCGTCGTTCGCCGCCTCGCTCCGCGGCCGCAACCTCACCGGCCGCGCGCCCGAGGGCGAGGTCATCCCTCCCTGGCCCACGTTCGAGCCCCCGCCGCCCGCCGCCCCGTGAGCCCTCGAACCCAGCCTTGGTCCCACGCATGACCGAGACCGCCGCCAACCCGCACCTCGCCCCCCCGGCCCCACCGCCCGGGCCTCCATCGGCAGCGGTGCAGGCCCCCGACGAGGGCGACCGTGTGCTGGCCACCCTCAACGCCGACGGCTCACGCCGCTGGCTGAGGCCCCGACTCTCCCCGGGCCGCTTCCTGCTCCGCCGCCGCATCACCGCCTGGGCTCTCATCGCCCTCTTCACCGCTCTGCCCTACATCGCCGTCAACGGCCGCCCGGCGATGCTCTTCGACATCGTCAACCGCCGCTTCCACCTCTTCGGCCACACCTTCTTCCCCACCGACACGGTCCTGATGGCCCTGCTGTTCCTCTCGATCTTCCTCACCATCTTCTTCGTCACCGCCCTCTTCGGCCGTGTCTGGTGCGGCTGGGCCTGCCCGCAGACCGTGTACATGGAGTTCGTCTACCGACCCATCGAGCGCCTCATCGAGGGCGCCCCCGGCACCGCCCGCGCCGCGCGGCCCGTCCCCGCGCCGCTCAAAGTGCTCAAGTGGACGCTGTTCCTCGCCGTCTCCTGTTTCCTCGCCCACACCTTCCTCGCCTACTTCGTCGGCGTCGAGAACCTCCGCCACTGGATCCTCTCCTCGCCCGTCCAGCACCCCGTGGCCTTCGCCGTCATGGCGGCCGTCACGCTGCTCATGCTCTTCGACTTCGCCTACTTCCGCGAGCAAACCTGCCTCGTCGCCTGCCCCTACGGCCGCCTCCAGGCCGTCATGCTCGACCGCCACTCGCTCATCGTCACCTACAGCGACCGCCGCGGCGAGCCCCGCGGCAAAGGCCGGCGCATCCCCCGCGCCGACGTCGCTCTGCCGATCGTGCCCGCCGCCGCATCTTCCGCCGCCGCACCCCTCGGCGACTGCATCGACTGCCGCATGTGCGTCACCACCTGCCCCACAGGCATCGACATCCGCAACGGCCTCCAGATGGAGTGCATCGGCTGCGCCCAGTGCATCGACGCCTGCGACAGCGTCATGGACAAAATCGGCCTGCCCCGCGGCCTTGTCGGCTACTCCTCCAAGGCCGCGCAGGACGGCCAGGCCCGCGGCCTCTGGCGCCCCCGCACCCTCGTCTACCCCGCCATCGTCCTCGGCCTGCTCGCCGGCTTCGTCTGGCTGCTCTTCACCAAGCCCCCGGCCGAGGCGGCTGTTCTCCCGCGCCAGGCCGGGCCCTTCACCACTCTCCCCTCGGGCGACGCCGCCAGCCAGGTCCGCCTGCGTCTCGTGAACCGGGCCGCCGATGACGCCGCCTTCTCCGTCAGCCTTCCCTCCGCCGAAGCCGCCCGCGGCGTGCGCATCACCACCGACTCGGCCCCGCCCGTCGTCAGGCCCGCCGAGGTCGCCACCATGGGCTTCCTCCTCTCCGCCCCGCCCGCCGCCTTCGACGACCGCGGCCGCCTCGACACCCGCATCCTCGTTTCCGACGGCCGCGGCTACACCACCGAACTGCCCTATCGCCTGCTCGGCCCCGTCAACCGCGCCGCGCCCAAACCACCCGCCGGGAGCAACCGCCCATGAGCCGCTCGGCCATCTGGCCCACGTTCATCCTCGCCATCATCGGGCTCAGCCTCGCCACCATGGGCACGATGATCTACCGCGCGGTCGGCGACCCCTCCTTCGCCTACGAGCCGCAGTACTACCAGAAGGCCCTGGCCTGGGATCAGACCGCCGCGCAGCGTCGCCGCAACGCCGAGCTCGCCTGGACCACCATCCTCCGCACCTCCGCGCCCAATCCCGCCACCGCCGAACGTCTGCTGCACCTCACCGTCGCCGATGCCGCCGGAGCCCCCATCGCCGGCGCCGCCGTGACGGCCGAGGTCTTCCCCAGCCTCCGCGCCTGGGACCGCCGATCGCTCGCGTTCCGCCCCGACCCCGCCGGCGGCTACGCGGCCGACCTCCGCGCCGACCTGGGCGGCATCTGGCGCATCCGGCTGCGCATCGAGCGCGGCCCCGAGGTCTTCACCGCCGAGTTCGACCACACCATCGACGCCCACCCCGGCGCCGAGGCCTCCGACTGATCCACCATGCCCGCGCTCATTGCCACCGTGTTCCTCGCCAGCGTCCTCGGGGGCCTGCACTGCGCGGGCATGTGCGGCGCGTTCCTGGCGTTCGCCGTCGGCGTCGACCCCAGCGCCGACCCCCGCGGCCCCGGCGCCGTCGCGCACACCGGCCAGTGGCGACGGCGGGCGGCGCTCCAGGCCGCCTACCACCTCGGCCGCCTCGCCACCTACACCGCCCTCGGCGCCGCCGCCGGCGTCTTCGGGCGTGGCTTCGACCTCGCGGGCCAGGCCGTGGGCATCCAGCGGGCCGCGGTGGTCCTGGCCGGCTCGGCGATGGTGCTCTTCGGCGTCATCGCCGTGCTGAGGCTCAACGGCGTGCGCATCCCCAGGGCCCCAGCGCCCACACCGCTGCGGCTCGCCGCCGAGCAGGCCCTGCGTTTGGCCTTCGAGCGCCCGCCGCTGGGCCGCGCGTTCATCGTCGGCCTCGCCACCACGCTCCTCCCCTGCGGCTGGCTCTATGCCTTCGTCATCACCGCCGCGGGCACCGCGCACCCGGCTCTGGGCGCCCTCACCATGCTGGCCTTCTGGGCCGGCACGCTTCCGGTGCTCGTGGCCCTGGGCTCGGGCATCCAGGCGATGGCCGGCGGCCTGGGCGCCGTGGGCCGCCGCGTGCCGGACATCACCGCCACTGCGCTGGTGTGCGTCGGGCTGTTCAACATCTTCAACCCCAGCCGGTTCGACGCCGCGCTCACCGGTCTGGCCGCGCCACCCGCCGGCGACGGTGTCGCCCTCGCCGACCACGTCCGCTCCTTCGCCGCCGAGAACCCACGCTGCCATGACGATCGCCGCGCTCACTGACGTCGCACCCTCCGGCCGGCGGCCCGCGCCCCCCACGCCCGCCACGCCCGCCGCGCCCTCCGGGGTAGCCTGCGCCCACTGCGGCCGCCCCGTGCCGTCGGGCCTCGTGCGCCCCGGTGAACAGCGGCAGTTCTGCTGCGCCGGCTGCGAGACGGCCTGGCACGCCATCCGCTCGGCCGGGCTCGAACGCTACTACCAGTACCTCGCCGCCGATCCCGCCGCGCGGCCCGCACCGCCCCGCGGCAGCGGCCGCGGCTACGAAGAGTTCGACGACCCCGCCTTCGCCCGGCTCTACGCCGCCGACGACCCCTCGGGCCTCCGCACGATCACCCTGCTCGTAGAGGGCATGCACTGCGCCGCCTGCGTCTGGCTGCTCGAGAAGCTGCCCACGGCCCTGCCCGGCGTCGCCGAGGCCCGCGCCGACTTCGGCCGCTCGCAGCTGCGCCTGCGGTTCAACCCGGCGGTCTGCCCCCTGTCATCGGTGGGCCGCTTCGCCGACCGGCTGGGCTACACCCTGCGCCCGCTCCGCGAGCGGGCGGTCCGCGAGGCCCGCCTGCGCGAAGACCGCGCGGCCGTGATCCGCATCGGCATCGCCTTCGCCCTCTTCGGCAACGCGATGCTCATCGCCTTCTCGCTCTACGGCGGCATGCTCACGGGCATCGAGAACCGCTTCGCCACGCTCTTCCGCGCCGTCGGCGGTGTCCTCGCCTTCCTTTCGGTGTGCTGGCCCGGCGCCGTGTTCCTGCGCGGCGCCTGGGCCGGCCTCCGCCTGCGCACCCTGCACATGGACGTGCCGATCGCCCTGGCCCTGCTCGTCGGGCTCGTGCACGGGTGGGTCAACACCCTCCGCGGATCGGGCGAGGTGTACTTCGACACGCTGTGCACGCTGGTCTTCCTGCTGCTCATCGGCCGGTGGATTCAGCAGCGGCAGCAGCGCCGCGCCGCCGACGCGGTGGAGCTTCTGTACAGCCTCGCACCGGCGAATGCCCGGCGCGTCGGGCCCTCGGGCGAGCTCCGCACCGTGCCCGCCGAGGCGCTCGTGCCCGGTGACACCGTCGAGGTCGAGGCCGGCGGCTCGGTGCCCGCCGACGGCGTGCTGATCTCCGGGCGCTCGGCGCTCAACGTCGCCCTGCTCACCGGCGAGCCCCGCCCGGTGGAGGTTGGCCCCGGCGACCGCGCCGCCGCCGGCAGCGTGAACGTCTCCAGCGTCATCCGCCTGCGCGTCGAGGCCGCCGGCGCCGAGACGCGCGTGGGCCGGCTGATGGCCCTCGTCGCCGAGCACGCCCGCCGGCGCGCCCCGATCGTCAAGCTCGCCGACCGAATCTCGGTGGTGTTCGTGGGGGTGGTCATCGCGCTCGCGGCGGCGGTGTTCGTCGCCTGGTTGTTCATCGACCCCTCCCACGCCGCCGAGCACGCGGTGGCGCTGCTCATCATCACCTGCCCCTGCGCGCTCGGGCTGGCGACGCCGCTGGCGATGGTGGTGGCCATCGGGCGGGCCGCCCGCGCGGGAGTGCTCATCAAGGGCGGCGAGGCCGTCGAGGCGCTGGCCCGCCCGGGCACGCTGGTGCTCGACAAGACCGGCACGCTGACCACCGGCGAACTGCGCGTGGTCGCGTACCACGGCCCGGCCGACCTGCGGCCGCTCATCGCCCGCGCCGAGCGCGACTGCAACCACCCGATCGCCCGGGCTCTCGCCTCGGCGTTCGCGGGCGAGGCGCCGGCCGAGGGGCCCTGCACCATCACGCAGTCGCTGGGCGGCGGCATCGAGGCGGTGGTGGGCGGGCGCACGATCGCGGTGGGCTCGGCCCGGTTCGTCGGCGAGCGCACCGCCGGCGCCGCGCTGCCGCAGAGCCTGGCCCTGGCCGAGCACTCGGCCGCCGGGCAGGGGCTCACGCCGGTCCTCGTCGCGGCCGATGGCGCCCCCGCGGCCCTGGTGGTGCTGGGCGACCAACCCCGGCCCGAGGCACGAGACGCGCTCGACACCCTGCGCGGGCGCGGCTGGAGGCCGGTGCTGCTCTCGGGCGACGACCCGCGGGCCGCGCGGGCCATCGGCGCCCAGCTGGGCATCCCCGAGGCCGATTGCCGGGGCGGCGCTTCGCCGGAAGAGAAACTCGCCTTCGTGCGCGATCTGGCGGCCAAGGGCACGGCGGTGATGGTGGGCGACGGGGTGAACGACGCCGCGGCCCTGGCGGCGGCGACCGTGGGCGTGGCGGTGCACGCGGGGGCCGAGGCGGCGATGGCCGCGGCCGATGTGTACCTGGCCTCGCCGGGGCTCACGCCGCTGGTCGAACTCGTGGACGGCGCCGAGCGCACCACGGCAGTGATCCGGCGCGGGCTGGCGGTGTCGCTGGCGTACAACGTGCTGTTCGGCGTGCTGGCCGCGGCGGGGATGGTGAACCCGCTGGTAGCGGCGGTGCTCATGCCGATCAGCAGCATCACCGTGGTGGTGCTGGCG
>JACVCL010000087.1 GCA_016742075.1 Phycisphaerales bacterium | reverse complement strand
GGGTGGGGGGGCCGGCGGAACCGGCGGCGGCTCGGCCCGCTTCTTCGGCGTCGAGGCCACCGGCAACCGCTTCGCCTACATCGTCGACACCTCCGGCTCGATGCTCGGCGAGCGCATCGACACCCTCAAGGACCAGCTCATCTCCACCGTCGTCGGTCTCCCCGAGACGGCCCACTTCTTCGCCGTCGAGTTCAACAGCGTCTCCAAGCCCATCGGCGCCGCCAAGTGGATGCCCGCCACCGGCCGCGCCAAGGCCGAGTTCCGCCGCGCCGCCCAGGGCCTCGACGGCTCGGGCGGCACCAGCCCGCTGCCCGCCTTCGAAATCGTCTTCGCCCTCCGCCCACGCCCCGACGCCATCTACTTCATGACCGACGGCGTCTTCTCCGGCAGCGAGGAGGAGGTCGCCGCCCGCATCCGCCGCATGAACAACTCCGGCGCCCGCCCGGTGCCCATCCACTGCATCGCGTTCATGGAGCGCGGGTCCGAGACCATCATGCGCAAGATCGCCCAGCAGTCGGGCGGCACCTACACCTTCGTCCCCAGCCCGTCGGAGATCCGCCCGTGACCCGCGCCCCCGCGCGGGTGGCGATCCTGGCGCTGGCGCTCTCGCTCGCCCGCCCCGCCGCCCACGCCGGCGCCGACGACCCGCCCCCCGCCGACCTCGTCGAGCTCCGCGGCGGCCAGATCGTCGCCGAGCCCATCGAGGGCGTCGACCTCCGCGGCATCCGCCTCAAGGGCCCGGCCCCGCGCCTGCTCTCGTGGGATTCGGTCAAGCTCGTCACCGGCCCGCACGCAGAGGCCGCCGCAAAGTTCGCCGACGTCGCCGAGAAGGCCTGGCGCGCCCGCATCCGCCTCGCCCGAGCCGACCTGGCCCTCGCCGCGCCCCTTTTCGACGAGCTCTTTGCGCTCTACGAGCACGAGCCGGGCCCCACCGCCCTCATGGCCGCCGAGGGCGCGCTCGCCTGCCGCGTCGCCGCCGGCGACCGCCCGGGGGCCATCCGCCCGTGGCTGCGGGCGCTGGCGCTGCGCCTGGCCGGGCAGAAGATCGACGGCGACCCGAGGCTCGACCCGGTCCTCGACCCCGAGACGCTGCTCCTGCCCGCCCTGCCCCCCGTCTTCGTCGCCGACGACTCGACCCGCGCCCTCGCCGACTCGCTGGCGCAGGAGGTGCTCCCCGGCGACGGCCAGCCGCCGCTGGCCGCCGCGCTCTCGGCCCTCTACCGCCGCGCCGCCGCCATCGAGCTCGCCGAGCCCCTCCCCGAGCCCCCGCCGCGCCTCGACCACCCCGCGCTCACGCTCGTGCGCGACATCGTCGACGCCCGCTCCGACGACGCCGGCGTCCGTGCCGCCGCACGCGCCCGCCTCGAAGCCGGCCTGGCCGGCGAGCCCGGCGGCTGGCGCGAGGCCTGGCGCCGCGCCGCCCTCGGCCGCTCGCTGCTCCGCGAGCCCGACCCCGCCGCCCGATCCGCCGGCCTGTTCCAACTCTTCCACCTCCCCGCCCGCTTCGCGCCCTCGCAGCCCTACCTCGCCGGCGTGGCCCTGGCCGAGGCCTCGGCCGAGATGGCCCGCCGCGGCAACGCCGCCGCCGCCGCCGAACTCCGCGACCGCCTCGCCGAGCTCGACCCGCGCCACCCCGCGCTCGCATGGCTCCGCGCCCTGCCGCCGCCCGCCTCGGCCGCCAAGCCCGCGGAGGCCGCCCCATGAGCCGGGCCCGCGCCCTCGCCGCCGCCGCCATCCTCGCCGCCGCGCCCGCGCCGCTCGGCGCTGCGCCGGAGACGCCCGACCAGACCGTCGAGCAGTACCTGCTCGACCTGGGCCTGCGCGACGTGCTCGCCGACCGGCTCGAAGCCCGCCTGAAGTCGGCCACCGGCAACGAGAAGACCGACGTCGCCCAGCGCCTCGCCGGCCTTTACGCCGAACTGCTCGAGAAAGCCGAGGACCCCGCCGCCCAGCAGAACTGGGAGAGCCGCGCCCAGGCCCTCATGGCCTCGGTGCCCGCCGCCGCCACGCTCGAGCTGCGCCTGAACCTGGCCCGCGCCGCCTACACCCGCGCCGAGAAGCTCGGCGAGCGGGCCCGCCTGCGCCTGCTGGCCGAGGCCGAATCGGCCCCCGTCGCCCGACGATTCGAGGACCTGCGCGAGCGGTTCCGAGCCATCGCCACCGAGGCCAACGGGCGCGTGGCCCAGCTCGAGCACGTCGAGGAGAACGCCCGCGAGGCCGACCCCGACCTGCTCGCCGGCGCCCTCGCCGGCGCCCGCCGCGCCCGCTCGATGGCCCACTACCTCGCCGGCTGGTCGAGCCTCTACCTCGCCCAGCTCACCGCCCGGCCCGAGCCCGCCGGCGACGCCATCCGCTCCTTCGGCTGGCTGCTCGGCGCCTCGCCGAACCAGCAGCCGCAGGTCGAGCGCCTGTCCCGTGACAATCTGCAGCTTCCCCACGTGGCCCGCGCCGCCATCGCCGTCGCCCTGGCCCACGGCCTGCTCAAGGACACCGGCCGGGCCCTGGCGTGGCTCGACGCCGTCGACAGCGCCCCCAAGCTCGCCCCGGGCATCGACGACCTTCTGGGCCCGGCCCGCGTCCAGATCCTCGCGTCGGCGGCGCGCTGGGCCGATCTGGAATCGCTCATCGCCAAGCGCCGCGCCCCGCAGCCCGCCGCCGCGGGCGAGCGCCCGCTCCCCGCGCCCGACGCCCGCATCCTCGCCCTGCTGGCGCTCGAGGCCCAGCCCGCCTCCGACTCCGACCGCGCCGCCGCCGAGCGCCTCCGCGACATCGCCCTCTCCGACCTCGTCGCCCGCGACGAACTGGGCCACGTGCTCGACCTCGCCGCGCGCTTCGGCCCCGAGCGCCTGGGCACGCGCGGCTTCGTCGCCCTCAACGTCCGCGCCCTGGTGGTGTACAACGACGCCCGCCGCCGCCACGAACCCACCGATCGGCCCACCGCCGATCCGGAGATCGCCAAGGCCTTCTCCGCCGCCGCCGGCGCCTTCCGCCTGGCGCTCGAAGCCGACGACGCCGCGAAGTTCCCCGCCGCCGCGTCGAGCGCCACCATGCTGCTGGGCCTCTCGCTGTTCTACGCCGGCGACGACGGCTCGGCCGACCCGCCGCTGCTGGCCGCCTCGCGCGCCTTCGAGAACGCGGCGTCGTCGGGCGACAACCCCGCCCGCGCCGCCGAGGCCCTCTGGATGGCCGCCCAGGCCGTCGAGCTGCACATCGACAACCTCGCCAAGGCCTCGCGCCCCGCCGACCCCGCGCTCGCCGCCCGGCGCGATGCCCTGCTCCGCGACTACCTCAAACGATTCCCCGCCGCCGAGCGCGCCCCCGCGGCGCTCATCCGCCTCGCCGCCGTCGGCGGCATGCCGGCGCCCGAGGCGCTCGAGGCCCTGCTCCGCGTCCCCGAGTCGCACCGTCTGCACGACACCGCGCGCCGGCAGGCCGCGCAGCTCGCTTTCCAGCTCTTCCGCGCCGCCGGCTCGGCCGCCGACCGCGACTTCCAGGGGGCCCGCTTCCTCGACCTCGCCGAGACGCTGCTGGCCCTCGACCGCCGCCGCGCCGCGCTCGCCCCCGCCGGCGAGGCGCCGCCCATCGCCGAGCTGGCCGCCTCGCGCGCCCGCCGCATCCTCGAGGTGGCCCTGTCTCTCAGCGTGCCCGACCTCTCCCGCGCCGACCGCGCGGTCGACTCGCTGCTGGCCCTGCGCGCCGGCGGGCTGCTCGACACCGCGCCCTTCGCCGCCGAGCTCGACTACCGCCGCGCCCAGATCGCCCTGGCCCGCGGCGAGGACGAGCGCGCCGCCGAACTCGTCCGGTCCGTCGCCGAGTCCGATTCACGCTTCGCCGGCGCCGCGGCGCGGCTGTTCTACCGGCACCACCTGGCCGTGTGGCAGCGGGCCTCGGCCCAGGACCCCACAGGCGAGCGCACCCTCGCCAGCGCGCGCCTGGTCACCGACTTCGGCCGGCGTGTTCTCGCCCAACTCACCCCCGCCGGCTCGGCCCCCAGCGCGCTCGACCCCGGAGTCGCCTCGGTGCACCTTTCGGTGGCCGACGCGGCGTACGCGCTGTGGCAGGCCTCCGCCGGCGGCGCCGATACGCCGTCGCGAGACCTGGCCCGCGAGCACTACCGCGTGATCCTCGCGGCGCAGCCCAACAACGGCCACGCCCTCCGACGCGCCGCCGAGCTCGCCGAGGCCGCGCGAGACACCGGGAACGCCCTCGCCCACTGGCGGATGCTCTCCGCCGGGCTGCCTCCGGGCGACGCGGCGTTCTTCGAGGTCCGCTACCGTCTCATCCGCCTCATGGCCGACGCCGAGCCCGACAACGCCCGCGAGGCCCTGGCCCAGCACCGGGCCCTGTTCCCGAACTTCGGCCCCGACCCATGGGGCCCCAAGATCCGCGAGCTCGACGACCGCCTGGGCCCGGTCCGCGGCAGGCCGGCAGCCTCGGGCAGCGCGCCAGCGCCGAACGGCGGAGGCCCGCGGTGAACCCCAGCTCGGCCATCGTGCGCTTCCTCGGCCCCGTCGACGTCTCGCTGGGCCCGTACGGCATCCTGCGCCTGCCCGTGGGCGACACCGACGAGGCCGATGTCGCCGCCGCGGCCGCCGACGCCCTCGCCCGCGTCGACGCCCACCCGCAGGCCCGCTCGGCCGAGGCCGAAGAGGTGCGCCTGGCCATCCACGTCGCCGCGGCGCAGATCCGCGACGCCGCGGTGCGGGCGGCGCTCATCGCGCGGCTGGCCCCGCGGGCGGGCGCGGCCTCGCCCGCCGAAGCCCCGCCGCCGCCTGCGCCCGGGCCCGTCGGCGGGGCGGGCGCCGATGACGACCTCTTCCGCCAGTTGATCCTCGCCGAACTGGCCCACGCCGGCGGCCTGAACCCGGACGGCCTGCGGCGCCTCGGCGCGCTCGCCCACGTCTACGGGCTGAGCCAGTCGGAACTGGTGCGGCTGCTGAACTCGGCGACGCACGCGTCGCCCGCCGCGGCCGCTTCCGGCGCCGGGCAGCCCCCGGCGGCCGTGCGGCCCTTCCCCGCCGCGCCGCGCCGCGCGGCGCTCGCGTGGGCGACGGTGGCCCTGGTCGCGATGTCGGCGGTCATGCTCACGGGGTTCGTGGTCGTCATCGTGCGGCGAGCTGCGGGCATCACCGGCGGGGCCGGCGAGTTCGTCGCCACCCCCACCCCCACCCCCACCCCCGCCCCCGGAGGCGCCGGCGGTGTGAAGTCGTCGGCGGCGCCGACGGGCCCCACCGCTCCGGCGGCGGGCACCGCCGCGGGCCAGCAGGCTCCGCCGCCGGGCGAGCCGGTCCGTCCCCGGGCCGACGCGGCGCCGACCGATCCGGCCGAGCTGGCGCCGGCCCTGCGCCGCGCGGCCGATCTGATCCCCGAGCGCCCGGCCGAGGCGCTGGCGGCGTTCCTCGGCGCGCTCGACGGCCTCTACACCCTGTGGCCCGATCTGCCGCCGGAGCTGGCGCGTGCCATCGCGGCCGACGTGGCGGCGTTTCTTTCCAAGGCCGGGCGGGCGGTGCCGGGGAACGTGCCGGACGACGCCGCGCGGGCGGTCGCCGCGCCGGCCCGGCGGCTGTTCAACGAGGCCCGGCCGCCCGAGGCGGGTGCGGTGCGGCCGGGCGTGTACGCGGCGGGGCTGGTGGCGAGGCTGTCGCGCGATGCTTCGCTGCCGGGCCCGATGGGCGAGTTGTTCCGGTCCGCGGCGGCGCCGCTGGGCCCGCAGGCCTCGGGCGAGATCCCCGGCGAGGTGTGGCCGGCGGCGGCGCTGGCGCTTCGCGCGACGGTCGATCGGCTGCTGGAGGCCTGGAAGCGCTCGCCCCCCATGCCCACCGACGCGGGGGTGTGGGCGCAGGTGCTGGCGGCGCAGCGGGCGGTGTCGGCGGGCGAGGCGTCGGTGGGGGCCGGGTTCATCGAGGCGTGCGTGAAGCGGGTCCTCGTCGAAGGGCCGCCGGCGCAGGCCTTTCGCCCCACGGGCGAGGCGCTGGCGGCGCTGCTGCCGGCCCTGGCGTGGCGCGAGAAGCCGGCCGCGGCGGCTCGGCTGCTGGCGTGGTTCGACGACCCGGCGGTGCCCACGTCGAACCTGGCGTTCGTCAGCGATTGGATCGTGCGCAACGCGGCGGTGAGCGAGCCGGCCGACCCGCCGCTGGACTACACCTACTCGCTGGCGTCGGACGCGCCGGCGGGCGAGCGCACGCGGGTGCGCGACCAGTTCGCCCGCTACCTGGGGGCCGCGACCACCGAGGCGGCGCCTGTGGCCACAGCGTGGTCGGAGCGGGCCGGGCAGCTGCTGGCCGTCCCCGCGCCGTCGGCGGCCGACGAGGCTCTGCTTCTGGCGGCGGTGCTGGCGAAGGTGAACGAGGCGGCGCTGCACCGCTGTCTGCGCGACGACCGGGCCGCCGATCAGGCGCTGGCCGCGGCCGACCGCGACCGCGCCGCCGACCACGCCCGAGCCCAGACCCAGCAGCGGAGCCCGAACTTCAAGCCCGAACTGCTGACGTCTCCCGGGGTGACGCCCGACGGGGAGTGGGCCCTGCGGTTCCGGCGGGCGCCGCGGCAGGGCGAGGCGCGGGTGGTGCTGATCAACGAGCTGCGGCAGCAGGGGGGGCCGCGCGGGCCGGTCGACGCGGCGGTGCTGGCCGAGGCGGCGCTGCGGCCGGGCTCGCCGACGGTGCAGCGGGCCGCGGCGTCGGCGGTCGAGGACCGGCTCGACGACCCGACGGTGCGTTACGCGCTGCTCGACGTGTTCGCCGATGCGCCGCGGACGACGATCCTCTCTGACCTGGCCGAGAAACTCTCCGAGATGCGCCTTCCGCCGCCGGCCACCTCGGGCTGGAAGCCGGCGGTGCACCGGGCGATCCTGGGCACGGTGCTGGCGTCGCTGATCCGGCAGGAGGTCGCCGGGCCCGGGATTCTGCGGGTGGACCCGCTGTCGGACATCCTGCGGCAGGCGTACGAGAGCATGGCCGCGGCGGTGACTCGGGGCGTGCGCACGGAGCGTGGGCCCCAGGCGGCGCCGCCGGCGGCGCCCAGGGGCCGCCTGGGCTCGGTGCCCACCGGCCCGGGGACGGGCTCGCCGTTCACGGTGACGTACGGCGAGGCGGGGTCGGGGCCGCCCGACGCGGCCCGCGAGGCGGCACGCGTGTTCGACGCTCTGGCCGGAGAAGCGCGCCGGCTGCCCGAGCGCAAGGACGCCCGCCCGACGCTGGAGGAGATCGAGAAGCGGCGGGCGATGCGGCGGTCGCTGGCGGCGGCGCACCATTCACCCGTGGCGGACCTGGCGTGCGAGCAGGCGTCGCTGGCCGAGTTGCTGGGCTACCTGGCCGCGGGCGAGCACCCGGGCAAGGCCGAGCAGGTGCGGGCGGTGCTGCGCGAGATGAGCGCCGAGCGCCGGCGGGCGGGGCACGTGTTCCTTCAGATCCTCGCGGGCGAGCGGGCCATCGCGAGGCTGTGGGCCATCAGGCTGGGAGATCCGCTGCCGTGAAGATGCCTGTGGTGATGCTGATCGCTCTGACGTTCTGCGCGGCCTCGGTGGCGCAGCCGGCCCCGCAGGATGGCGGGCCCTCGCGGGCGCTGCCGCGCTCGGGCGTTGCGGCGCTCGGCGAGCGGCTGGCGGCGCTGCGGCCGTCGGAGCCGATGGGGTACTTCAACCTGGCGGAGGAGGTGGCGTACGAGTACACCGCCGAGCCGCCCCGTCGGCTGGCGCGGACGCTGTACATCCTGGCGTTCGAGACCGACCGGCGGCTGCGCGAGACGGCGGCGGCGCCGTCGCACCCGGCGCTGGGGCCGTCGGCGGCGCTGGCGCTGGCCGATCTGTCTCCCGACGCCGACGAGCGGCGCTGGCTGCGGAGCCTGGCCCACGCGATGGGCGGTCCGGCCGACACGCCGCCGCCGCCGGCGACGTCGCAGGCGCCGCGCGATCTGGCGCTGGCGCTCAACCGTTTCCGGGCGGGCGATGCGCGGGGCGTGCGCGAGCAGCTTCTGCGTCAGGGCCGGCCGGGGGCGGGGCGCGACCTGCTGCTGGCGTCGGGCCTGCCGGCGGCGGACGTCGATGAACTGATCGCGGAGATCGCGGCGTCGGCCCCCGGGGCGGCGTGCCCGCGGTGCCGCAACGAGCGGTTCGTGCGGGGCAAGCCGGGCGACGCGGAGGCGATCGAGCTGTGCCCGGTGTGCAAGGGGAACCCCGGCCCCGGGCTGCGGGCCGATCGGCTGGCGTCGACGCTGCGGGCGGAGGGCCTGCTGATCGGGCTGCGCCCGCAGTCGTGGGCGGCGCAGACGTTTCTCGACGGCGGGCGGCCGCTGCGGGACGCCGACCCCGACGACTTGGCCGCGGCGTTCGGGGTGGACCCGCTGGCGACGGTGTGGAAACCCGGCGCGGGCGACTGGACCACGGGCTCGTGGTCGCGGCCCGACGGCGCGGAGGGTGCGCCGGCGGCGCCGTGATTCAGTTGGCGGAGGTGAGGAACTGGTGCTTGCGGCGCACGAGGTCGAGGATCTCGTCGAGCTGGCCCTTGCTCTCGATCTCCCAGGTGGCCCAGGCGACGCTGCCGACCCAGCGTGCGCCCTCGACACCGTCGCGCACGTACTTGGTGAGGCGGCGGAGGGGCATGGCGGCGATCATCTCGGTGGTGAGCGGGAGGGCGATCTTGGGCTTCTCGGGGTCGGGCACGACGTAGGCGAAGGCGCGGGTAGGGTCGGAGGGGGCGGTGAAGGTGAGGGTCCAGCGCCAGGGGAGGCCCTGCCAGGAGAGTTGCTCTTCGACGCGCTCCATGCCGCGGAGCCGTTCGACGGCGGTCTCGAGGAGTTTGCCCTTGGTCTTGCCGCAGTCTTCGAGCAGAAGATCGGCGCTGGGCCGCGCGAAGCGGTCTTCCCATGCGGGTCGCGTCTTCTTGGCCGCGTAGCCCATGAGGCGGGGTCCTTCCGATCGCCGCCCGTCGGTGCCGGGGTTTGGCCCGGTGGGTTGACTCAGAACGGGGGGCGGGCAGTATGCCGAGTTCCTGACACTATTGCGCCGCCGGGCGTTGGGAGTTCTCCCTATGCACAAAAAGTTCGGCGAAATCCCTAGCCAGCGCGGCGGATGGGGGGCTGGAGGGGGTGGAATTCCCACAAACATGTGGTGAAATGAGCCGATGGCGGGCCGGGTGCCGGGCCGGCTGACCGGTAGGATCGCACGCCCCATGGCCGACCCGACGCCCTTTCCAACCGGTCCGGATGCGCCGCCTTTCACGGAGGCCGACATCGACTCGCGCCTCGACATGGCTTCGGCGGCGATTCTGGTGGTCGATGACCATGAGCAGAACCTGGAGTTGCTGCAGGCCTACCTGGAGGGGCTGGGGTGCGCGGTGCGCACAGCGCGCGACGGGCTGGAGGCGCTGCACTCGGTGGAGGCCAACCCGCCGGACCTGATCCTGCTCGACGTGATGATGCCGCGGATGTCGGGGTTCCAGTTGGCGCAGAAGCTCAAGGCCGACCCGCACTACCGGGACATCCCGATCGTGATGGTGACGGCGCTGTCGGAAGTGGGGGATGTGGAGCGGGCGGTGGAGTGCGGGGCGGATGACTTCCTGACCAAGCCGGTGCACAAGGTGGAGCTGACGACCCGCGTGAAGAGCCTGGTGCGGGTGCGGCTGCTCAAGCGGCAACTGGAGGCGGCGATGCGCGAGCTGCGGCGTCGCGAGCGCGGCGAGTAGGGGGACCCGGGCATATCGGCGGATGCGGGTGAGGTGGCGGGGTTTCCGCGGCGCGGGGTCCTCCGGCGGTGGCCGTGCGTGTGCGGGGCGGGAGGAGGGGGCGAGGTCGCGGGGAAGATCGTCGGTCTGTCGGCGTGAGCGTCGGCGGCGGGTGGGGGCGTTGGATGCGGCCGCGACGCGTTCGGGGATCGGTGCGGCGTTGGCGGGGGATGAGGTATCGGGCTCGCGGGGCGGGAGCGGGTCTCGCGGCGGGGCAGGCGGCGGGCAGGGCGGGGGTGTGCCGGGGT
>JACVCL010000086.1 GCA_016742075.1 Phycisphaerales bacterium | reverse complement strand
CCCCAGCAGCACCCGGTCCAGCCGCAGCCACACCGCCGCGGGAATCGACAGCACCGCCGCCGCCGCCAGCTCCACCGCCGTCACCGTCAGCGTCACCACCTCGACCGGCACCGACGAGTGCTGCAGCATCGCCACCCCCGCCGCCGCGCCCTCCGCGAAGCCCAGCCGCCCCGCCGGCGCCAGGATGATCACCAGGATGTACGTCGTCGCGATCACCACGATGGTCCCGAAGCCGATCTCGGCCCCCACGATCTTCGCCGCCAGCCAGAACCGCAGCGAGATCAGCAGCAGATCGAGCCCGCGCACCGCCACCGCCGCCACCACCGTCGGCGCGTGGCTCACCACCCGGTAACTGCCCAGCGACATCGCCGCCAGCCACCCCAAGCGCGGTGACGAGCACAGCCGCCCCACCACCACCCCCGCGCCGGCCGCCAGCACCGAACCGCCCCCCGCCGCCAGCCACCACAGGGCGTCGATCTGCCCGCGCCACCACCCCGCCGCCGCCACCGGCAGAATCACCGCCAGGCCCAGCGCCGCCATGCCCGCCATCCACGCGATGATGTCCTTGAACGGCACGCCGTCGCGCCGGCGGTGGATGACCATCCGCAGCACCAGCCCCAGCTTGAACGGCAGCACGCTCAGCAGCGTCGCCACCACGTTCACCGACAGCACATCCGCCACCGGCAGTCTCCGGAGCGGCCTCAGCGTCAGCCAGAACAGGGCGCCGTCGGCCAGCATCCGGCCCACCGTCGCCAGCACCAGCAGGCCCACGAGCGTCCACGACGCCTGCCACAGCCGCTGCAGCGCCTCGCGGTTCTCAGGGGCCAGCGCCCGCTGCACCACCCACCCCAGCACCACCAGGCCCACCGCGAAGCCCACCACCTGGAACACCGCCTGCCCCCTCGACTGCCGACGCGGCGGCCGAAGGTCGGGCAGCACCGGTCCGGATGGCGCGTGCAGGCCGGGGTCCATGCCGATGGGTTGTACCCGATCCCCGGCACCCCGCGTCCCCCCCACTCCCAACCGCGCCCGGCCCGCGGGGGCACGGCAACCCCACCCATATACTCCCCCGACGATCTCCGGGCTCAACCGCAGATTTCACGCCCGCCACGCGGCACCGGCCCGCCGCCGCCGCGTCCCACCGGGGCAAGGAATCCCACCCCATGCTCGAACAGTTGCTCGGCCGCCTCTCCCACGGCCTCTCCCCCCTCCTCGCCCAGGCCGCACCCGCCGCCGCCCCCACCCCGGCCACTTCGGTCGCCCCCGACCCCGGCGAGGCCGCGGCCCAGAGCATCTCCCTCATCGACTACATCCACGCCGGCGGCGTCGTCAGCTACATCCTCATCCTGATCTCGTTCGTCGCGGTCTTCCTGGTGGTGCGGAACCTGCTCGTGCTCCGCTACGCCGTGCTGGTTCCGCCTGAGCAGGAGGCCGCGCTCGACTCGATGCTCCGCGACGGACGCCTCGACGAGGCCGCGGCCTACTGCGCCCAGGCCGCCCCGCGCTCGTTCCTCACCCGCACCCTCCAGCCCGCCCTCGAGCGATCGGCCGGCTCCCCGTTCGGCTACCTCGAGTTCCGCGGCGCACTCGAGGAGTCGGCCCAGAATGAGGCCGACGAGGTGCACCGCTTCAACGACGGTCTGGGCATCATCGCCGCCGTAGGGCCCATGCTCGGCCTGCTCGGCACCGTCTTCGGCATGATCGGCGCCTTCCGCAGCATCGGCGCCCTCGAGGGCGCCGCACGCTCCACGCAGCTGTCGATCTACATGTCGATGGCCCTGGTCACCACCGCCCAGGGCCTTATCGTCGCCGTCCCCTGCACCATCGCCTTCGCCCTCTTCCGACGCCACATCGACCGCGTCCTGATGAGGGCCGGCCTCGTCCTCGAGCGCGCCGCCCGCGCCATGACCCCCGCCACGCCGGGGGCCGGCGGCCCGGCCCAGCGCCCGCCCGCGCCCCGGCCCCCGGCCCGCCAGCCCGCCCCGCGGGGCGTCGGGGCATGAAGTTCTCCCGGGCCGATCACCCGCGCGAGGCCTCGTTCGACCTCACCCCGATGATCGACGTGGTCTTTCTGCTCATCATCTTCTTCACCCTCACCTCGCACTTTTCCAACATCTCGCTGGCGCCGGTGAAGCTCCCCGTCGAGCGGGGCGACCCGGCCCGCGCCGTCGCGCCGCGGTCGCTCATCCTCACCGTCTCGCGAGAGGGTGCCATCGATCTCGCCGGGCGCACCGTCGGGCCCGCCGAGCTCATCTCCACCATCGCCGCCGAAACTGTCCGCGCCGGCGGCTCCGACCAGATCGACGTCATCGTCCGCGCCGACCGCTCCACACCCGCCGCCCGCCTCGACCCCGTGGTCTCGGCCCTGGCCTCCAGCGGCGTCAGGCACTGGAAGCTCGCCACCTCCGGATCGGCCCCGCGGGAGGGCCGCTGATGCGACTCCGCCGCCGCCGGTCGCGCCTGGCCCGACGCATCAACCCCGAGGGCATCCGCCTGCAGATCGTCGCCCTCGTCGACGTCGTCCTCCTCCTGCTGCTCTACTTCATCATGGCCGGCTCGATCGACGATCAGGAGTCGCGCCTCGCCGCCACCCTCGCCGCCAGGGGCGCCGGCGCCACCACCGCCATGCTGCCCCAGCAGCTCCTCGTCGGCTGGTCGGCCGGACGGCCCCGCTGGCAGATGGGCGAGCGCACCATCACCGACCGCGCCGCCCTCCGCTCGTTCCTCGCGGGCCTCCCGCGAGAGCCCGGCCTGGTCGTCATCCCCGACCCCGACGCACCCATCGAGGCCGCGGCCACCGCCATCCAGCTCGCCCGCGACCTCGGCTTCACCCGCATCAGCTACGCGTCGGGCGCCAGGTAGCCCGGGATCCTCACCGCGCCGGCTTCTCGGCCGGAACGATGTCCCACGCCAGGCCCACCAGCGCCATCGCGCGGATCGTCAGGTACGTCAGGTCGACCTCGAACCACCGCCGCCCGTGCGCCGCCGCACGCTGCTCGGCGTGGTGGTTGTTGTGCCAGCCCTCGCCGAAGCTCAGCAGCGCCACCCACCAGTTGTTCTTCGAGTCGTCGTCCGTCGCGTAGTTCCGGTACCCCCACGTGTGCGACGCCGAGTTCACGAACCACGTCGCGTGGAACACGAACACCGTCCGCACCGCCACGCCCCACACCAGCCACGACAGCCCCGCCCCGGCCAGCCAGTGCCCCAGCCCGAACAGCACCGCACCCAGCGCCACCTGCGGCACGAAATGCCAGCGGTCGATCAGCACCATCACGGGGTCGCGGGCCAGGTCCTTCGCCGCAGGGGCCCGGTCCTCGCCCTTCGGCGACGCCGCCATCGTCCACAGCACGTGCGACCAGTTGAAGCCGTGCTTGGGCGAGTGCGGGTCCTCGTCGTGGTCCGAGTGCTTGTGGTGGATCCGGTGCACGCTCACCCACCGGAGGGGACCGCCCTGGAACGTCATCGTCCCCAGCACCGTCAGCGCGTACTCCACCCACTTGTGCGTCTTGAAGCTCCGGTGCGTCAGCAGCCGGTGGTAGCACAGGCAGATCCCCAGCCCGCCCGTCAGCACCCACAGCGCCACCGCCACCGCCAGCCCGCTCCACGTAAACACAAAAGGCGCCGCCACGCACGCCGCGTGCAGCAGCGCGATCGCCAGCGCCGTCACCCAGTCGACGTTCGCCAGCGTCAGACGCGGCTCGCCGGCGTGCGAGCCGCTTTCCTCGCCCGTCGTCGAGGCCCCGGGGGCGTCGAACGGCGGAACCGCCGCGGGCACGATCGGGTCCACGGCCGAGAGGCCGACGGGGCGGGGCAGCGTTGAACTCGACAGAGGAAGCTCCCTGAGGCAGAGAGACCAGCGTCCCGGCGCGGCGAACGTGGCCGCGCCCCCCTTCCCACCCCAGTTGGGCCGAATGCTAAGGCCTCCCGCCCCCAAGTCCACCCCGCCGCCGGTGAGATTGTCGGCAATTCCTCCGTCCGCATCCTCGACCCGACGGGCCGAAACCACGCCCCGTCAACCCCGCCCCCCCCCAACCCCCGTCACCCGCCCCGCAGCGCCCGGAGCGCCGCGATCCGCCGCTCCGTCGGCGGGTGGGTGGCGAACAGATTCGTCAGCGTCCGTCCGCAGAACGGCTCGACGATGAACAGGTTGTTCTGCGCCGGGTTCGGCTGCACCAGCGGGATCCGCCGGCTCAGCGCCTCCAGCTTGCCCAGGGCCGACGCCAGCCCCTCCGGCGACCCCGCGATTCGGGCACCGTCGGCATCGGCGATGAACTCCCTCGAGCGCGAGATCGCCGCCCGGATCAGTGCCGCACCCAGAGCCGCGATCACCACCACCAGGATCGCCGCCAGCGGGTTGCCCCCCTCGCGCCCGCCCCGGCCGCCGCCGAGGAACATTCCCCACTGGGCCAGGAACGCCAGCACCCCCGCCACCGTCGCCGCGATGCACGAGATCAGGGTGTCCCGGTTCTTGATATGCGCCAGTTCATGCGCAATGACCCCCCGCAGTTCCTCGCGGCTCATCATCCGCAGCAACCCCTGCGTCACCGCCACCGCCCCCTTGCTCGGGCTCCGGCCGGTCGCGAAGGCGTTGGGCGCATCGTGCGGGCAGAGATACACCCGCGGCATCGGCAGCCCGGCCCGCTGGCGCAACTCATCCACCATCGCGTACAGCTCGCGCGATGAGACCGCCGCCCCCACCTCCGGGCCACCCTGAGGGGTGATCTCGCGCCCCTGCATCGCGGCGATGGCCAAGCGGTCGGAGAAGAACCACGCCCCGACGTTCATGGCACCACCCAGAACAAGGGCCATGACCATCCCCTGCGTGCCCCACTGGGCCCCCACCAGCAGGAACAGCCCCATCAGGGCCCCGAGGAGCAGCACGGTCTTCACATGGTTCGCAAACGCCGACATCCCTGCACGCACCTCCGTTGATCACGGCCCCAGGGTCCGATCATCGGCCCCCGGCCCGCCCATTGTTTCGTCGTCAGCCTCGCCCGGTTGCACACCCGAACGGGGGCCCGAACCCGCGGTGCGGTGCACGGCCGGAACAGCCGTTACAAGCCGTTGTCGCAAGAGCACTTGCAGCCTGCCACCCCTTGCGTTCCGGGCACGCTGGGGCATGGTTGAGTACGCCGGCAGCCGGGTCGCACAGGCCCGGGCCGGGCGCGCAGCGTCGGTCCTCGGCTTCGTGCGTCTGAGCCCCTCACCCCGGGTGGCACGGGATGGGGCGTCGGGCGGCCGCTGACCGGCGGGAGACGGTTCCATGAATCGGACCAAATCAGACCTGATGATGCGCGGTGGCTGCGCGCTCATTCTGGCCCTCGCGGCCGGGACGGCGCACGCGGCGCTGGTGCCTCCGGCCCCGCCGGAGGCGGCCCCCCATGTATCGGGCCCATCGGCGGTTCAAACCCCGATCGCCGGGCCCACCCGCCTTGCCGGCGCCGGCGCGACCGAGGCGTCCGGGTCCGGTGCGTCGATGTCGGGGTTGGATTGGGCGGTGTCGCCGCTGGTCCCCGCCGGGGCGGAGGCCGGACAGAGGACCATGCCGATCCGGCCCATGACCGACCGCGAGCGTCGCGAACTGGACCGCCGGCTGAAGGCCGAGGCCGCGCGGCGGGTCGACATGGCCGTGCGGTCCGACCCGCCGAGCGCTGCGCTGCGGCGGCGGGCGGGTTCCGAGGCCGAGCAGTCGGGCACGCCCTCGGGCGGCTCGGCGTTCCCGGCCGATGCCGGGGTGCTCGATCCGTCGCCCCCGGAGGCGCGTCCGGGCGATCACGCTTCAGGAGCCGACGAGGGGGTGGCGTCCGGCGTCAACTGGCGGGGCCAGCGGCCCTTTGCGGCGCCGACTCGGTACTTCATGGACTTCGAGGACGGCGTGGTGCGCCCCGAGTGGTCGCTCTCGGGCGGGCTCGAGACCATGGCCCCCTTCGGCACCTTCGCCGGCCCGTTCCGGCAGGCGTCGCAGGCGGTGAACCTGAAGGTGGAGCCCGGCGAGTCGTACACGCTCAAGTTCGATCTGTATCTCATCGCCCGCTCGCTGGGCGACCCGCTGGCGAGCAACGTCTTCTCGGTGCAGGTCGATGGTCAGACGGTGTTTGAGAACACGTTCGCCGAGCTGCAGGCGATCAACCGGGCGGCCGACGGCGCCAAGCCGGGGTTCGACGAGTCGATCGTCCGCGCGATCAAGGCCAACTTCCGACCCGAGCGTCAGGTCGCCGAGATCGTCTGGTCGGTGCGTTCAGCGGGGCGGCCCGGCGGAGAGACCTGGGGCCTGGACAACGTGCTGGTCGAAACCGATCCGGGGCCGACCTTCGGCGCCCGCGACGACGCCGAGGTGCCATGGCCCGGCGGCGCCGGATCAGGCAACGAGCCGGGCGGCGCCTCGCCCGGCCCGGGCGGTGGTGGCGGTGGTGGGGGCGGCGACGGCGGCGGTGGCGGCGGCGGCAAGCCTCGCCCCAAGCCCACGCCGCCCGAGAGCAAAGACGAGCCCAAGGAGCCCGACCCCCCGAAGGATGAGCCCAAGGCCGCGGACGACCCCCCCACTCCGCCGCCTCCCCCCAAGGAACCCCCGGTGAACCCGCCCCCTCCCCCGCCGCCGCCGGAGCCACCGGTGCCCGCGCCGGGAACCGTGGGCGTGATGCTCATCGGCGGGTCGATGGTGCTCAGGCGTCGGCGTCGGGACTGAGCGGGCCCGGGCACCGCGGCGTCGGCGGCTACGCTCGCAGCGATGGACGCTCACGAGCCCGGCCCCCTCGCCCGCCACTGGTCGCTCGACCCGGAGATGGTGCATCTCAACCACGGCAGCTTCGGCGCGGTGCCCTCGGCGGTGCTGGAGCGCCAGAGCGAGCTGCGCGACCGCATGGAGCGCGACGGCATGCGCTTCCTGGTGCACGACCTCGAGGGTCTGCTCGACGAGGCCCGGGCGGCGCTGGGCGCGTTCGTCGGCTGCGACCCCGACGACCTGGCCTTCGTGCCCAACGCCACCGCGGGGGTGAACACGGTGGTGCGTTCGCTGGCCTTCGGCCCGGGCGACGAGCTGCTGGCGCACACGCAGGAGTACAACGCCTGCCTGAACGCCCTGCGGTACGTCGCCGAACGGTCGGGGGCCTCGGTGGTGCTGGCCGAGACGCCCTTCCCTCTGGCCGACGGGCGCCGCGCGGCGGCGGCGGTGATGGAGCGCTTGACCCCGCGGACGCGGCTGGTGATGCTCAGCCACGTGACCAGCCCGACGGGGCTGGTGTGGCCGATCGGCCCGATGGTGCGCGAGCTGGAGGCACGCGGCGTGGCGGTGCTCGTCGACGGCGCCCACGCCCCCGGCATGCTGCCCCTGGAACTCGACACCCTCGGCGCCTCGTACTACACCGGCAACTGCCACAAGTGGCTGTGCACGCCCAAGGGCTCGGCGTTCCTGCACGTGCGCCGCGACCGGCAGGGGGCGATCCGCCCGCTGTCGATCTCGCACGGCGCCAACTCGGCACGCACCGACCGCTCGCGATTCCGTCTCGAGGCCGACTGGCTCGGCACCGCTGATCCGACGGCGTGGCTGTGCATCCCCTTCGCCATCGGCTTCATGGCGTCGCTGGTGGGCGGCGGCTGGCCGGCACTCATGGCCCGCAACCGGGCCCTGGCCCTGCGGGCGCGGCAGATCGTCTGCGCGGCCGTGGGCCTCGAGCCCCCGTGCCCCGACGAGATGATCGGCACGCTGGCGGCCTTCGCGCTGCCGCCGGCCCGCCGAGCGGCCCCGCCCGGCTTCAAGGCCCACCTCTTCGGCGATGCGCTGGCCCAGCAGCTGGTGGAGCGCCGCCGCACATGGGCCCCGGCGTTCCCGTGGCCCGCCCCGCCGCGGCGGATCGTGCGCGTCTCGGCGCAGGTGTACAACGACGAGGCGCAGTACCACCGCTTCGCCGCCGACCTGCGGGGGCTGCTCGACGAGGGGTGGTGAGCGGTGTCCCGGCGCTACGAGGCTATCCGGATACGGGCCGGAACCCGCGTCCGGCCGAGGTCATTTCACAGTGACGTATCGGATGGGATTGGATGAGCCGCGTTTCCGATACTCGTCCGGAACCCGCTTGCCGACGTACAGCGTGCGGATCGCTTGTGGGGCCGGATGGCCTTTGAACCCGTACCGACCGGGGACGTTCGGCAGACCGGGGAAATTCTCCGTAGTCGCCGGTACCCAATTCTCCACCTCGAACACGGCCTTGATGATGCCGTGCATCACCGCCATCGCGAGCTTGTGGCTGCTCGCCTTCGCGGGGTTGATCTTCCAGGCATACTGGGCGGCCTCGAGAAGAGACCCTCGTTCGGATGCGCTGCGGTTCACGCTGATGAGCACGGCGTTGTGCTGGAACTTCGCCGACTTCGCCGCGTGCTCCTGCATGATCTCCTGAGCGTGTCTTGCGCCGAACTCTCCAGATCCGGCGCCGCCGACGTCGTTGGCCAGCCCTGGATACGCGTCGATCAACGCCGCCTCGACTTCGATGGCCGTGGCATCGCTCATCCCATGACGATGGATCACATGGCTCACCTCAAAGCCGGAGTCTTGGATGTCGCGGATGCGCGAAAACTTGGTGCGATGATCGTCTTGGTCAATGCTGCGCGCATCCTGGATATGCGCGAAGACGCGGTTGCCGGTCCCTTTGCCGACGTAGAAGGTCTCGCCATTTCGGGGATCGATGAGACGGTAAACGTATGCCTTGAGCCGTGCGATGACCTCGGGAGGAAAGGATTTCGTCTTCATGCTGAAGAGCATAACTCAAAATCTGTCGGAGTAGAAGCTCCGTTCGTGACGAGTCGGCTTGTGGCCTGATCCGCAGAGACGCGCTGGACCGCGGAAGGCCGGGGATTGCTCGCCGTTTCGCCGGTTCCGTGCGCTCGGCGACCCCACAGGCGTTGGGGCGCGCGGCAGGTCCGGTTGTGCCCTTCGCTACACTCTCCCCGTGCCCCTGCTCGACGTGCGCAACCTCCAGAAGAGCTTCAACGGCCGCAAGGTCGTGGAGAACGTCTCGTTCCACGTCGAGCGGGCCGAGATCGTGGGGCTGCTGGGGCGGAACGGGGCCGGCAAGACCACCAGTTTCCGCATGACCATCGGCATGCTGGAGGCCGACGGCGGCGCGGTGGTGTTCGACGGGCAGGATGTCTCGAACCTGCCGATGTACCGGCGGGCCCGGCTGGGCATGGGCTACCTGAGCCAGGAGCCCAGCATCTTCACGCGGCTCACCTGCGAGCAGAACCTGCTGGCCATCCTCGAGACGCGCCCGCTGGGCCGGCGCGCCCGCGAGAAGAAGGCCGCGGAGCTGCTGGAGCGGTTCAGCCTCACGAAGAAGGCCCGCGAGCAGGCGCGCACCTGCTCGGGCGGCGAGCGGCGGAAGCTCGAGATCGCCCGGGCGCTGGTGACCGAGCCGAAGCTCATCCTGCTCGACGAGCCCTTCAGCGGCGTGGACCCCCTGGCCGTCGAGGACCTGCAGACCGAGATCCGGCGCCTCACCGAGACGGGCATCGCCATCCTGATCACCGACCACAACGTGATGCACACCCTTCGCGTGTGCGACCGCGCGTACATCATCAACGAGGGTCACGTGCTGCGCGAGGGCCCGCCGCGGCAGCTCATCAACGACGAGCTGGTCAAGCGCAGCTACCTCGGCTCGCTGTTCCGCGGCGATGAGTTCGACGACCAGGGCGCGGGCACCCCGGCCCCACCGTCCCCCGCCGCCGAGGCACGGGCGAAGGCGGGGTCACGATGATGAGGCGCGCCCCGTCCTGTCGGGCCCTTGTGCTGCTGGCCGCCGCGGCCCCGCTCGCCGGATGCGTGGACCGGCGCATCGTCATCACCTCCGAACCGCCGGGGGCGATGGTGACGCTCAACGACGCCGAAGTCGGCCGCACGCCGACCGAGGTGAGCTTCACGTACTTCGGCGTCTACGACGTGCGCCTCGAGAAGCCGGGCTACGACACGCTGATCACCAGGGCCGAGGCCCGGGCCCCGATCTACGAGAAGCCGGGCATCGACCTGGTGGCGATGGCGGTGCCGGTCACGAAGCGCACGATCGTCGAGTGGCACTTCACGCTCCAGCCCGAGACCACCGACCCGGCCGCGATGGTCCGGCGCGGTGCCGAGCTGCGCGCGATGCTGCCCCCCCTCACGC
>JACVCL010000085.1 GCA_016742075.1 Phycisphaerales bacterium | reverse complement strand
ACCCCGTACAGGTCCGGATCGTGCTCCCTGAGCGCTCGGGATGCAGCGATCGGCCGACTTTCCCGGTTTCGGTCATCGTTCCGCCCGGTTTGTGCTTGCCCCGCACCCGGCCGCGTCTATGTTCGTTCCGGGGGGTTCCCTGCGCGGGGGCCCCCACGGAGCCGGACCATGCTCAGCCGTTTCTACGCCCCTGCCCTGCTCGCCAGCACCTTCGCCGCGCTGATCGTCGGGGCCGCCCCGGCGGGCGCACGCGGCGCCTCGCCCGTGCTCCCGGCGCCGCTCACCCCCGAGCGCCTCGACGCGGGCCGGGCCACGCTCCGGGTCGACCCGGTGCTGGCCGCCGCCCTGGCCTCCGCCGCCGATCAGGCGGGTGAGGTCGTGCTCATGAGTCTGCCGCTCCCCGACGGCCCGGTCGACGTGTCCGTCCGCCCCGTCGACATCTTCACGCCCGACGCGAAGATCATCTACGCCGCCGCCCCCGGCGACGAGCGCCCGCTGCCGCGCCCCGATGTCCGCATCTACTCCGGTTCCCTGCTCGGCGTGCCCGCGTCGCGCGTGTTCCTCGCGCTGCGCGGCCGCGGCGGGGCGATCGCCGCCGACGGCTGGGTCATCGCCGGCGGCCGCACCCACCTCATCACCAGCGGCGACGGCAGCCGTGAGAGCGCCCTCGTCATCGATCTGGCCTCCGATGCCGCCCGGGCGCTCACCGTGAACACCCCGCCGTGCGACGGCGCCCTTCCGCCCCCGGGCGGCGCGCTGATGCAGCCCTTCGGCCGCACCCCGCCCGAGCGGGCCTTCTCCTGCCGGGCGCTCCTGCTCTCGGTCGACGCCGACACCGAGTTCACCGCCAACCTCTTCTCCGGGAACTTCACCAACTCGGCCGCCTACGCCACCCTGCTTCTCGGGGCCGTCGGCGAGATCTACCGGCGCGACGTGAACGTCGACCTCCAGGTCAACTACCTGCGCCTCTGGGGCCCCGACGATCCCTACACCGCCACCAACAACAGCAACCAGATCCCCGAGTTCGCCGGCTACTGGGAGAACAACATGCCGCGCTCGGCCTTCCCGCGCGACCTCGCCCACCTCCTCAGCGGCCGCGCCCTGGGCGGCGGCATCGCGTACCTGCAGTCCATCTGCCAGTGGTGGGGCTACGCCGTCTCGGCGAACCTCCGCGGATCATTCCCCTACCCGCTCCAGAACAACAACTGGTCGAACTGGGACCCCATGGTCGTCGCCCACGAGATCGGCCACAACGTCGGCTCCGGGCACACGCACGAGCCGCAGTTCTACAACCCCCCGATCGACGGCTGCGGCAACGCCTACCTCAACCCGCCTCAGACGCAGAACTGCACGAACGCCAACCTCGGCACGATCATGAGCTACTGCCACATCTGCCCCGGTGGCATGTCGAACGTGCAACTCACCTTCGGCCCGCGGCCATCGGCCGCGATCCGGGCCTTCCTCGACGGCCCCGCCGCGTCGTGCAGCACCGGCCCCAACCCGTCGCTCGCCGCGGCACCCACCGGCGCCGGAGTCTACGGCTTCGGCGTGGCGGTCACGCTCTCCGCAACGCCATCGGGCCCGGGGCCCTATTCGTACCAGTGGCTGCTGAACGGCCAGCCGCTGCCCTCCACCGCCGCGTACTCCGGCCAGGCGACGAACACCCTCCGCATCGCCCGCATGGTGCGCCCGGCCGCCGGGGTGTACACCGTCGTGGTGTCCAACTCCTGCGGCGCCGTCACGAGCCAGCCGGTGTCGGTGGGCATCCGGTGCGGCGGTGCCGACATCGACGTCAACGGCGGCGTCGGGGCCAACGATCTCTCGGCGGTGCTCTCCACATTCGGCCTCGCCGCCGCTGACCCCAATTTCATCGATCAGGCCGACATCGACCGCAACGGCACAGTGGGCGCCAACGACCTGAGCATCCTGCTCTCGGTCTTCGGCGCCTCGTGCCCGTGACGGGCGGCCCGATCAGCGTGTGACGCGGGCGATCAGAAGCGTCTGATCGTCTTGCGGGGCCGTCGCCTCGGGGTTGAACTCGCGCAGGCCCCGGCCGATGCCCTCCAGCACGTCGCGGGCGGTGGCGATCGGGCACCGGGCCAGGATCCCGTCGAGCCGCTCCTCGCCGAACCGGTCGCGTGTCGGCACGCCCGTCGGCGCCTCGGTGATGCCGTCGGTGTACAGCACCAGGAGATCATTCTTCTGAAGGGTCACGGGGTGGTCGTCGTACCGCTGCTCGGCGTCGATGCCCAGCGGCAGACCGACGGCCCGATCGAGCGTCAGCACCTCGCGGCCGCGCCGCACCCGCGGCGGGTTGTGCCCCGCGCGGGCGTACACCAGTCCCCGCGTGGCCGGGTCGTAGATGGCGTAGCAGGCTGTGACGAACGTTGCCCCGTCCCCCGTGTAGTGCCGGCACAGCAGGCCGTTCACCCGCTCGAGCAGGGCACCGGGAGAGTCGGCCGGCCGCGGCAGCGCGTGGGCGATCGCGTGCGTCACCGCCATCAGCACCGCGGCGGGCGTGCCGTGGCCCGACACATCGGCGATGAACAAACCCCAGCGCCCGCCCTCGAGCTCGAAAATGTCGTAGTAGTCGCCGCCGGCCTGGCGCGACGTCACGTAACTCGCGGCCAGATCCAGCCCGGGGATGTCGGGCAGCGTCCGCGGCAGCAGCGAACGCTGGATCTCGCCGACCACCTCCAGCTCGCGCTCGACGGTGGCCAGGGCGTCGGCGAGCTGGCGGCGCAGCACCAGGTTCAGCGTCGCCCTACCGACCAGGTTCCCCTGCCAGAGCATGTTGGGCAGGCGGTCCTTCGGCAGGTCGGCGGGGTTGCGCCACATGAGCACCCCCATGTTCAGCGACTGGCCCTCGTCGTACTGCGGAACGGTCACCGCGGCCGCCATGTCCTCGAAGAACTCGCGGGCGGGGTCGTCGGCGGCGATGTCCAGCCGCTCGATGATCGTCGGCCGGTTGGCGTAGACCATCTCGGCCACCACGCCGCCGCGGAGCAGCGGCAGGCGGTCGCGCTGGGTCCAGGGGTTCAGCGGCTCGGCCCAGCGCGACGACCGTGTGATCCGGTATTCCGGGTAACGCAGCCCGCGGCGCGACACCGCGAAGAACCCGTCGGTGGGGTTGAGCTTCCGGGTCTCGTTGATATACAGGCTCATCATCTCCTGAGGATCGCTCATCGAGGAGATGCGCCGCATGAGATCATCGATGGCCTGAAGGTCGGCCGACCAGCCCGGTGGGAGAGTGCCCATCGGCCCAGTGTACGCCGGGAGCGATCCCTCGGCGGCTGGGGCGGTGGTCAGATCGTCGATTCGGTGACGCGCAGGACTTCCTCGGTGGTGGTGAGGCCCTGCTGGATCTTGGCGATGCCGTCCTGCCGCAGCGTGACCATGCCGCGTTCGGTGCACAGGCGGCGGAACTCCGTGACATTCGGGTTGCGTGCCACGATGTCGCGCAGGTGATCGTCCATCACCAGCAGCTCGTAAATGCCCAGCCGGCCGGTGTAGCCGGTGTCGCGGCACTTCTTGCAGCCGGCCCCCTTGAAGATCGAGTCGAGCGGGATGCCCTGCATCTGCAGGAACTCCCGATGCTCGTCGCTGAGGTCCGCCGGGGCGCGGCAGCCCGCGCACACCCGCCGCACCAGCCGCTGGGCCAGCACCGCGTTCACCGCGGCGCCGAGCAGGAACGGCTCGATGCCGATGTTCACCAGCCGCGTCACGGCCGAGGGGGCGTCGTTGGTGTGCAGGGTGCTCAGCACCAGGTGGCCGGTGAGCGCGGCCTGCACGGCGGTGTGCGCGGTCTCCAGATCGCGGATCTCGCCCACCATGATGATGTCGGGATCCTGACGCAGCAGGGCCTTGAGAGCCTTGGCGAAGGTCATCCCGATTCTCTCGTGGGTCTGCGTCTGCGTGACGCCATCGAGGTGGTACTCGATGGGGTCCTCGACCGTCGAGATGTTCTGGCTGACCTTGTCCATCTGCCGCAGCGACGCGTACAGCGTGGTGGTCTTGCCCGAGCCGGTGGGACCGGTCACCAGGATCACGCCGTGCGGCTGATCGATCTGGTGCTTCCACACCTCCAGGGTGTTGGCGTCGAACCCCAGGTCGTCGAGGCCGACGGAGATCGACCGCTGGTCGAGGATGCGCAGCACCACCTTCTCGCCGTTGGCGGTGGGGATCGTCGACATGCGAAGATCGAGCTTGCGGCCCTGAACGTTGCAGCGGATGCGCCCGTCCTGCGGGATGCGCCGCTCGGCGATGTCGAGGTTGCCCATGATCTTGAGGCGCGAGATGATCGCCGCGGCCATCTTGAAGGGCGGCTGCATCATCTCGAAGAGCAGGCCGTCGATGCGGAAACGCACCTTGAGCGCCTTCTCCCCGGGCTCGATGTGGATGTCGGAGGCGCCCTCCTTCACCGCCATCTGGATGATGTAGTTCACGTAGCGGATGACCGGCGACTCGGCCGCCTCCTTCTCGAGGTCGACCTCCTTCACGTCCTTCTTCTCGACGGTCACGTCGTCCTCGTCGATGTCGCCGAGGATCGCCTCCACGTTCGCCGTGTCGCCCGCGCCGTCGTCGAGCAGTGCCAGCGCCGCCTTGATGTCGGACGAGGGCACCGCCGAGAGTCGCACCGACTTCACCGCCAGCCGCATGCGGATGTCGTCGATCACGAACACGTCGTCCGGGCGCGAGGTGCCCACGATCAGCCGGCCGGCCTCGTTCCTCAGCGGCAGCACCATCGCCTGCTTGCAGAACTCCAGCCCCAGCCGCTGCACCAGTTCGGCGTCGAAGCCGACGATCGTCCCGTCGGCGTTGTTGGCGACCGACACCCGTTCGAAGCCGCACCCGTGCACCCGTGCCGCGGCCTTCAGCACCGCCTCCTCGTCCACGCCCTGATCGTGCAGGAGGTCCAGCAGCCGGGCGCCCGGCGACGACTTGAGGATGTTGTCGATCGTCGTCGCGATCTTCTTCGTGATGATCCCCTCGGCCAGCAGCGCCGCCTTCAGGTCGCCGTGAGTGCCGCCGACCGACTCTTCGGCACCGGGCTGGTAGATCTCGGTGATCGACGAGTTCCGCGGCGCATCGGCGTCGACGGGCTCGGCCTCGCGCTCGACCACCCGGCCCAGGGCCGCGGCCGCGCGGGCGGCGTCGGACGCCACCCCCTCGGCGGCGGGCGGCGCCTTCGGCGCTCGGAACAGCGGCGCAGGGGTGAACGGGGTGGGCGCCGGACGCTTCGGCCCGCCCTTCATCGGCGGCAGCGGGGCCCCGTCGCTCTCCGGGGCGGGGCCGGCCGGGCCGGGCGCGGGCCCGGCGGACGACGCATCCGCGGGGGCGGGGTTGAAGTCGGGGTCCGTCAGGCCCGTCGTGTCGTTGGGCCGGAAGAGCGGCGGCTTGCTGTCGTGCAGGTGCTGGGAGCGCGACGCCGAGAGAATGGCGCCGATCGGCCCGGCGCTCTGCTCGATCACGTGCGGGCGATCTTCGGCAGGAGGCTCGGCCGGAGCCGCCGGCGGCGCCGATGGAGGCTGGCTGCTGGGGCCCAGCTCGGCGAGAAGCTTGTCGATGTCGAACTTGGGCATGGTCCGGCTCTCAGCGTGCGGGGCGGCTCATGGGGCGATGCTCGGGGTTCAGGGGCCCAGGAGAAGCTGGAACTTGAGGTCCTGCGCCTGGAGGGTCACGGCGCGGCCCTCGATGGCGAGGACCTCGAAGACGCCGTCGACTTTGTCGCCGACGCGGACGACCTGGCCCGAGATCTGGGCCATCGGGTGCCGGCCACCCATGATCGACCCCAGCCGCAGCGACTCGGCCTTCTTCTTCAGCTCGGCGCGCCGGGTCTCGGCCTGGCGGCGGGTTTCTTCCTCCAGCCGTGCGGCCGAGTCGTCGGCCTTGCCCTTGGGCTTCTCGGGCGCGGCCATCTTCCAGGTAAACGGGTTCATCTGGATCTGGTCGGCCGGCACCTGCACCACGGTCACCGACGATTTGAGCTCCTGGATGAGCTTCTCGTGGTCCTTGGTCAGGCGCTCGAGGTCCTTCTGGTCGACCTGGTAGTCGATCTTCACGTCCAGCGACGCGAGCCTGGTGCCCAGGCCCAGCTTCCTCATGCCCAGCAGCACCCCCGCGCCGGCCAGCACCACCGCCGCCAGCAGCAGGAACCCCGCGTGCTTCGAGGCCGGGCCGGGTGTCTCCGTGGCCGGGGCGACACCGCCACCGGCCAGCTCTTTGATGAGCGAGGCGCCGCGGGTCTCGTTCGGGGCGATCGGCGCCGCGTCGGGCGCCGGGGCGGCCCCGTCAGAGGGCGACGGGCCGGTGGAGAGGGGCTTGAACATCAGCGTGCGTCTCCGGAAGCCGACGCGGTCGCGGCGGCGGGGCCGTCGGGCTGGAAGTAGATCGACAGCGTGAACGTCGCCGACATCACGCCGTCATCCTCACGCTTGGTCGAGCGCTCGAGCTTCATCTGGGGCACGCGTGTGACCCGCTCCATCTGCTCGAGGCGGAGCATGAAGCCGTAAAACTGGTCGAAGTCGCCGTGGACGGTGATCTCCAGCGGCTGCTCCATGTAGCGGGCGGCCGCCACGGGCTTCAGGCTCTTGACGCTCGGGATGTTCAGCTTGCTGGCCCGGGCGAGCTGCGCGATCTGGTCGAGCACGATCTCGACTTCCTTGCCGCTGGGCAGCCGCCCTTCGACCAGCCCGATGCCCTTGGCGATCTCGTCGTTGGCGCGGGCCAGATCAGCGCTCTTCTGCGTCGCCGCGGCCAGCTTCTCGAGCATGCGCTCCTTGTGCTCGATCTCCGACCGCGCCTGCATGATCTCGCGGTTCTGCGGGCGGAAGATCAGCCACCACGCCGAGAGCGGCATGGCCAGCAGCACCATCACAAAGACCACCTCGCGGATGCCGAAGCGCATATCAGCGGTCCTCCTTCGGGGCCGCCGAGGCCTCGGCGGGGTTCTTCCTGCCCGCGGGCGCAGCAGGCTCGGCCTTGGCGCCCACCGAGCCCGGCGCCACCGCCAACGACCCCTGGCGCGGGGCTTCCAGCGGCTGGCTGCGGCGGGCGTCGGCCTCATCGCGCAGGTCGGCCTCGATCCGGAAACGGTTGATCGGCGTCTCGTTCACCACCGCCTCGCGGCTGAAGATGAGCTCGACGTTCTCCAGCAACGCGCACCCCTGCAGGCCCGCGACGTACCGGGCCACGTCGGTGTGGTTCGGGGCCACCCCCTCCAGGATCACCCGGCTGTCGAAGCGCGGGGCCGTCACCGGCGGCCGCTCGTCTTCCTTCTTCTTCTTGCCGCCCTTGCCGGCGGCCAGCGAGCCGCCGCCGCTGCCTCCGCGGGCCGCGTCGGCGCTGCGCTCTTCGCGCCGGCTCTGCACGCGGATGGGCTTGTCGAGCCGCTTGGAGTCGAGCGTCAGCTCCATCAGCGTCATCGTGGTCGGCATCCGGTTGATGAGCTCGGCCAGCAGCACCGACCGCGGCACGCGCTCGATCAGCGCCGTCGTGATCTCGGCCTTCTCCAGCAGCTCGTTCTTCTGCTTCTCGAGCACCTTGAGCTGCTCGATGTCTTTCGCCGCCTGCGTGTAGCGCACGTTCACCGCCTGCTGGTACCGCTTCACATCGTTCCACTGGCGGTTGGTCACGAAGAACGCCCCGACCACGCCCAGCGTGACCACCACGAACAGCGAGACCGAGAAGACGTTGGTCCGCCGCTCGGCGCGGCGCTCGAGGTAGTCTTCCGGGAGGAACGACGCCTCCGCGGCGTGCTTGGATCGCGATCGGATGAGCATGGGTGGGCGGCTTTCTCTTGTCCGGGGCGGGGTCGGGCGTGCTTCAGAAGGAGGTGTGGGCCCGCGCCCGCGCGGCTCCGGCGGGCGCACACCGACATCGGTTCACAGCTCGGTCGGGGACAGGCAAAGCCCCAGCGGCACCGCCCACCCCGGTTGAGACTGCGCAAGATCGAGGTTCTGGAACGACGCGTTCTGGGACCTTCCCAGCCGCGACACAGGGTCGGCCACCTGCGCCGGCAGCCGCAGGGACTTGGCGATGTGCCGGCATACGTCGATCTGCCGCGACTCGCCGCCGACGAAGATCGCCCGGTCCACCTTCCGCTGCGGGAACAGCGCCTGGTAGTACCGCAGGGTCATGGCCACCTCTTCCGTCAGCGTGTCCATCGCCTCGCGGGCCGCCGCGGCCGTGGGCGCCGCGGCGGGCTCCGGGAACGCCTCCGACGGCAGCTCGCAGTGGCCGGCCGGCGTGGCGCCCACGCGGCGTTCCTCCGCGGCGATCGCCGCCTTCTCCGCGTCGCGAGCCGCCGCCGCCAGGCCCGCACCCCCGAACGAGGCGTTGGGCGGCAGGGCCCCGCCCGCCGGCGCGGGCGCGCCGATCGGACGCCGCGCCTCGGCCCGCGCCTCGGCCTTCATGCACCGCCGAAGCCGCGCGTCGGCCCGCCCCAGACCCGTGGCCTGCGCGATCGCCAGGTCAAGGTGCTTCCCGCCCAACGTGATCGTCTTGGCCAGCACCGCCTCGCGCCCGTGGGCCATCACCACCTTCGTGTACCCGTAGCCCAGGTCCACGTACAGCGACGTCAGGTTCACGTCCGTCTCGCGGCGCGTGATGCTGTCGAATGTCCGCAGCAGGGCCATGTGCTCGCAGTGCACGCCCACGGGGTCGAGCTTGCAGCCCTTCAGCGCCTTCATGTACGCGAACACCACTTCCCGCGGGATCGCGATGGTGAGGATCTCCGTCAGCTTGTTGCCCGATCGAACCACCTCGCCCACCTCGATGTGCCGCAGGATCAGCTGCGTCGGGTCGCGACCCGTGAAGCCCCGCAGCTGCTCGGCCAGCAGCGGCAGCACCGGCATCCCCTCGATCTTCTGCACCTGCACGTGCTGCACGAACGCGTGGCTGGCCGACACCGAGCACACCGCCCGCCGACCCTTGAACCCCGCCTGCTTCATCAGCGCCGGCAGAGAGTCCACCTGCCAGGCCAGGCGCTCGTTGTCCTTGTCGATCAGCTCGTCCGGGGTGTCCAGCGCCGCCGCGGCCACCAGCGTGGGCGGCGCCTCCTTGCTCGGGCCCGGCTCCACCTGCAGCAGCTTCAGCGACGCCGTCCCGAAGTCCACGGCGATCGGCGAGGGCGACGGTTTGAGAAAGCTCAGGGGCATGGTCGTTCCGCGTCTGGGTGGCGATCGGCCCGGCCCGCGCTCGTTGAACGGACCGGCCGGTTCTCATCGACCTCGGCGCCTGGCGCGTTGAGACCCGCCCCGCGGACGGGCACGGTCCGATCCGGCCCAGACCGAGAAGGCCGCACGCGAGCGTCGGATAACCCGTGCCCCGCGCCCCGGCGCGTTACAGACCGCCCGCCACCCGCGACAGCCGCTCCAGGGCAAGCCCCAGGTTCCAGCGCTGCCGCGCACGATTCCCCGTCGTGTTCGAGATCGTCCGCACCTCGGCGAAGGCCACCCCCACCCCCGCCATCGCCGCCGCCCGGCTCACCGTGAACCCCACCGCCGCCCCCTCCATGCACTCGGCGATCGCTCCCGTGCGCTCCACCAGCTTCACCGCCAGACGGTTCCGGCCCGAGCACACCGAGACCGTCGCGATACCCCCTGCGCGATCCACCAGCCCGCGCAGCCGATCGGCCAGAGCCGCGTCGGGCCGCACCGAGACCGACGGGGCCTGCGCCAGCCCCGCGTTGGGCGCAAAGCCCATCAGCGCTACGTCGAGGAACCGCTCCGGCGTCTGCACGCCCTCGTCGGCCAGAATCGACGGGTCCCCCAGCACCGCCTCGCCCAGCCCCAGCCGGCTCCGCGGCAGCGCCCCGGCCACGCCCAGATTCAGCACCGCCCCGAACCGGCGAAGAGTCAGCGCGTGCGCCACCGCCCCCGCCGCGCTCGCCTTGCCCACGCCCGTCACCAGCAGCACGAACCGCGGCGAGACCTCAACCAGCGACCAGTATCCCCCCCCCGCGGCCGTCGGCCCGGCCCGAACCTCCGGCGGCGCTTCGACGAACCACTCGGCGTGCTCCGGCGGCTCGACGGCACCCTCGAGCCGCGCCAGCACGCCCGGCCCCGCACCGAGCCCCCGGGCCACCGCGCGGGCTTCGGCGAACACCGCCGCGACCAGCAGCACCGGCGCCTGAATGTCGTCGAGCACGCCCATCAGCGGCCCAGCATAGGGCCAACCGCGCGGCCCGCCGCGTAGAC
>JACVCL010000084.1 GCA_016742075.1 Phycisphaerales bacterium | reverse complement strand
CCCCCCCCCCCCCCTACCCCCCCCCCCCCCCCCACGCCGACGTCCCCCGCCGCGGCCTCCGCCAACATCTCCTCGCTCCTGCACGAGGACCGCCTCTTCCCGCCCCCCTCCGACTTCGCCGCCCGCATCGGCGGCGCCCACATCGCCGGGCTCGACCAGTACCGCGCCCTCCACAAGCGATCCCTCGACGACCCCGAGGCCTTCTGGGCCGACATCGCCCGCGACCTCCACTGGTTCGCACCCTGGACCCGCGTCCTCGAGTGGAACCCGCCCGATGCCAAGTGGTTCGTCGGCGCCAAGACCAACATCGCCTACAACTGCCTCGACCGCCAGATCGCCGCAGGATTCGGCGACGACGTCGCCATCATCTGGGAGGGCGAGCCCCTCCCCGCCTCCGGCCCCGAGATCCGCCGCCTCACCTACCGCGACCTTCTCCGCGAGTCCTCCAAACTCGCCAACGTCCTCAAGGCCCTGGGCGTCAAGCCAGGCGACGTCGTCACCCTCTACATGGGCATGGTCCCCGAACTGCCCATCGCCATGCTCGCCTGCGCCCGCATCGGCGCCGCCCACTCCGTGATCTTCGGCGGCTTCTCCGCCCAGGCCATCGCCGACCGCGTCACCGACGCCGCCTCCCGCGTCATCATCACCTGCGACGGCGCCTGGCGCCGCGGCAAGGTCGTACCCCTCAAGGAAAACGTCGACGCCGCCTGCGCCCAGCTCGAAAAGTCCGGCTACTACGGCCCCGCCGCCGAGCCCGGCAAGCCCGCCGTCGACCACGTCATCGTCCTCAAACGCTGCCACAACTCCGTCGCCTGGCACTCAGGCCGCGACCACTGGTGGCACGACCTCATGCTCGCCGCCGCCCCCGAGTGCCCCGCCGAGCCCCTCGACGCCGAGCACATGCTCTTCCTCCTTTACACCAGCGGCTCCACCGGCAAGCCCAAGGGCATCCTCCACACCACCGCCGGCTACATGACCTTCGCCTACGCCACCGCCCGCTTCACCTTCAACCTCCGACCCCACCGCCAGGGCGGAGACCACCCCGTCTACTGGTGCACCGCCGACCTCGGCTGGGTCACCGGCCACTCCTACATCCTCTACGGCATCCTCCCCAACCGCGTCCCCTCGCTCATGTACGAGGGCGCCCCCAACTTCCCCGCCGAAGACCGCTTCTGGGACATCGTCCAGCGACACAAGGTCACCCACTTCTACACCGCCCCCACCGCCATCCGCGCCTTCATGAAGTGGGGCGACGAGCACCCACGCCGGCACGACCTCTCCTCCCTCCGCGTCCTCGGCACCGTCGGCGAGCCCATCAACCCCGAGGCCTGGATGTGGTACCACCGCGTCATCGGCCGCGAACGATGCCCCATCGTCGACACCTACTGGCAGACCGAGACCGGCGGCCACGTCATCACGCCCCTTCCCGCCGCCACCCCCACCACACCCGGATCCTGCACCCTCCCCTTCTTCGGCATCGACGCCGCCGTCGTCGACCCCGCCGGCCACGAACTCCCGCCCAACGTCGGAGGACTCCTGGTCATCCGCAAGCCCTGGCCCGGCATGCTCCGCGGCGTCTACGGCGACCGCAAACGCTTCATCGACACCTACTGGGCCCGATTCCCCGGCGCCCCCGCCACCGCCTCCACCCCCGCCCAGCCCGCCATGTACTTCGCCGGCGACGGCGCCCGCCGCGACGACCGCGGCTACTTCTGGGTCATGGGCCGCATCGACGACGTCATCAACGTCGCCGGCCACCGCCTGGGGACCATGGAGGTCGAATCGGCCCTCGTCTCCCACCCCGCCGTCGTCGAGGCCGCCGTCGTCGGCATGCCGCACGAACTCAAGGGCACCGGCATCGCCGCCTTCGTCACCCTCCGCCCCGGCCACCCCGCCGGCGACTCCCTCCGCAAAGACCTCGAAACCCACGTCGCCCGCGAGATCGGCCCCATCGCACGCCCCGACTCCATCCGCTTCACCGACCAACTCCCCAAAACCCGCTCCGGCAAGATCATGCGACGCCTCCTCCGCGACATCGCCGCCGGCGTCGAGCACATCAAGCAGGACACCACCACCCTCGAGGACTACTCCCTCCTCGCACGCCTACGCGAAACCGACGAGGCCTGATGCCCCCCCACCCCACCCCACTCGGCCAAGCCCCGCCCCGAAGGGGCAAAGACCTCTCGCCGCGGCCGAAGCCGCGCCCGTCAACCGGCCGACGCCGCCGAATCCCTCGAATGGTGACCCCCGAGCCAACCGAGCGCCGGCAACGGCAAACGGCCCCGCCCCCCAATCGCCCGTCCGATCGATACGCTACCGCCCTATGGCGAGTCTTCAGTGGATCGGCAAGGAGGCCGTGGTCGGGCACCATCGCGAGGTGCCGTACCACCTGCTGCGCGGCGACCCGGCCCTGAGCGTGGGAGAAGACGGCGGGGTCGGCTCGGGCAATCTGTTGGTGCAGGGGGACAACCTGCTGGCGCTCAAGGCCCTGCTGCCGTACTACGCGGGGCGGGTGAAGTGCATCTACATCGACCCGCCGTACAACACGGGCAACGAGGGGTGGGTGTACAACGACAACGTCAACAGCCCGGAGATCCGCCAGTGGCTGGGCAAGGTCGTGGGCAAGGAGGGCGAGACGCTCGACCGGCACGACCGCTGGCTGTGCATGATGTACCCGCGGCTGGCGCTCTTGAGGGAGTTCCTGACGGAGGACGGGGCGATCTTCGTGTCCATCGACGACAACGAGGTGCAGAACCTGCGGGGGGTGATGGATGAGGTGTTCGGGCGGAAGAACTTTGTGGCGACAGTCGTATGGCACAAGATGGACAGCCCGAAGAACTCCGCCATCCACCTCAGCGAAGACCACGAGTACATGGTGATCTACGCCAAGGACGGCAACGTTTGGCGCCCTCATCCGGTACCGCGCAACGAGGCGATGATCGCGCGATACAAGAACCCAGACAATGACCCGCGTGGCCCGTGGCTGTTGAGCGACCTAGCCGCACGCAACTTCTACGCGGCGGGGCGATACCCGATCACAACGCCGTCTGGCAAAGTCATCCCCGGCCCGCCCGCTGGAAGTTACTGGCGCTTCAGCCGCGAGCGGTTCGACGAACTCGCCGCGGACAATCGCATCTATTGGGGCAAAGGCGGAAACAACAGGCCGGGATTCAAGCGGTTCTTGTCAGAAGTGAAAGACGGTGTTGTCCCACAGACGCTTTGGCCGTGGCAGGAGGTTGGCAGCACCCGCAACTCCAAGCAGGAACTGAGTCAGTTGATGGCGCTCGGGCCAGGACAAGACCTGTTCATTACCCCCAAGCCGTCCCAGTTGATTCAGCGCGTGGCGCAAATCGCCGCCGACAAAGACTCCCTCATCATGGACTCGTTCGCGGGCAGCGGCACGACCGGGCACGCGGTGCTGGCGATGAACAAGGCCGATGGGGGCAACCGCCGCTTCATCTGCATTGAGATGGACCCGACCATCGCCACCACCATCACGGCCCAGCGGCTCAAGAAAGTGGTCGAGGGGTACCACCCGGGCGGGGACATGAAGAAAGAGAAGGTCGAAGGGACGGGCGGGGCGGGGGGGTTCCGCTACGTCACGCTCGGCGAACCGATCTTCAATGAACGCGGGCAGGTGCGGGCCGAGGTCCGCTTCGCCGACCTCGCCGCGCACGTCTTCTTTACCGAGACGGGCGAGCCGCTGCCCAAGAAGGTCAACGGCAAACGCTCGCCCCTGATCGGCGTCTGCCGCGGCACGGCGTACTACCTCCTGTTCAACGGCACCCTGGGCGACAAGCGCCCCGACGGGGGCAACGTGCTGACGGGGAACGTGCTGGCGGAGTTGCCCAAACACGAGGGTCCGCGTGTCGTGTTTGGTGAAGCCTGCCGGCTCGGCTCGGCCCGGCTCAAGCGAGAAGGCGTGACGTTTCGGCAGATTCCCTACCAGATCAAGGTCTCCTGAGGAGTGCACGCCATGAACTACACCCTCAAGGGGTACCAATCCGACTGCCTGAAAGTGCTTGATGGCTACCTCCGCCTCGCGCGGGAGAAGGGGGCCAAGGCCGCGTTCAACGCGAGCGATTCCCGCCCGCTCGATGCGCTCAAGCGGCGCAGCGAATACGCAGTCATCCCGAGTTGGCCCGAGAGCGAGGCGTTCCCGTACGTCTGCCTGCGCGTGCCCACCGGCGGGGGCAAGACCATTATCGCGGCCCACGCCGTGGGCGTGGCGACCAAGGCGTATCTCCAAGCCGAACGGGCGATGGTGCTGTGGCTGGCCCCCAGCAACACCATCGTCGAACAGACCCTGAAGGCGCTGCGCAACCGGCGGCACCCGTACCGGACCGCTCTCGACGAGGCGTTCAAGGGGTGCGTGACGGTGTTGTCCACGGAGGAAGCGCTGTCGGTCAAGCCCGGCACGCTGGATGCAGACACCACGATCGTCGTGGCGACGATGCAGACGTTCCGCGTGACGGCGAAGGAGGGCCGGTTGGTGTATCGCGGCAACGGCGAACTCATGGACCACTTCGCCAACCTCGCGCCCGCGCAACAAGCTCTCTTGGAACAGACCGACGCGGACGGGAACCCCGTCGCTGAGGGCGGCGTGGGGGGGACGTTCGCCAAGAGCCTGGCCAACGTCTTCCGGCTGCGAATGCCGCTGGTGATCGTGGACGAGGCGCACAACGCTCGGAGCGACTTGTCCTACGACACGCTCCGGCGGTTCAATCCGTCGGGCATTATCGAGTTCACCGCCACGCCCGCGGCGCACACGCGGACCAAGGTCGGCAGCAACGTTCTCTTCAGCGTCTCCGCGTCCGAGCTCAAGGCGGCGCAGATGATCAAGATGCCGATCCGCCTGGTCGAGCGCGGCAACCCGCACGAGGCGATCTCGTCGGCCATCACCAAGCGCGAGGAACTGGAGCGGCTGGCGGCGGATGAGGAGAAGACCAGCGGCGAGTACATCCGTCCGATCGTGCTGTTCCAAGCCCAGAGCAAGAGCGAAGGCGAGGACCGCATCACGCCGGACGTGCTGAAGGCTTGGCTCATCAAGGACTACCACGTCAACGAGGATGAGGTCGCCATCCGCACCGGCGAGAAGGACCAACTGCCCGAAGAGCCGCTTTTGCGGTCGTGCCCGCTGAAGTTTGTCATCACCGTGAACGCGCTTCGCGAGGGGTGGGATTGCCCGTTCGCGTACGTGCTGTGCAGCGTGGCGAACCTCTCGGCGAAGGGGGCCGTCGAACAGTTGCTCGGGCGTGTACTCCGGCTGCCGTATGCAAAGGCAAAGCAGACCGACGCGCTGAATGAGGCGTACGCGTACGTCACGAGCAAAGAGTTCGGCGCGGCGGCGGCATCGATCAAGGATGCGCTGGTGGAGAGCGGGTTCGAGCGGTACGAGGCCGAGGCGGCGGTGTCGGATGAGGGCCGCGGGAGTGGAGGCGGATCGGGCGGGGCGGGCCCGCTCTTTGGAGAGCCGGTCGCCGAGGTCGTCACGACCAAGCCAAGCGAGAAGGCCATTGCCGCGCTGCCCAAGGACGTGCGCGAGGCCCTGTCCTTCCAGACCCGCGCCGATACCAAAGAAACCGAGATCGTCTGGACCGGCGGCCTGCTCACGACCAAACAGGCCGATGCGCTGGCCGCCGTCTTCGAGAAGCCCGAAGATCGGCGCGCGGTGGCCAAGGTGCGCAACAAGACCGAGGGCCGCCCTACGAATCCTGCGTACTTCGGCGACCCGTTCAACATCCCGCAACTTGCCGTGGCCGATTCGGCATCGCCGAAGGGCTGGACACTGTTCGACCCGACCGATGCCGATATCGCGTGGACGCTCGACGAGTGCGATGCCGCCCTTGGCGAGGATGCGCTGGACCCGGCCAAGACCACCGCGACGGGTGCCACGATCGACGTGAAGGCGGAAGGCAAGCTGGCCGTCGAACTGCTGACGCGCCTTGCTGAGCAGATGCAGCTCCGCGACCTTCGCGGCCCGAAGACGCCCGAGGCGTTCGTGGACTGGCTTGATGCGGAGCTGAAGGTTCCCGAGGCGACGCAGCCGCAGAAGCGGGCTTTTTTAGACCGCGTCTTCGCCCACCTCATCGCGAAGCGCGGGTTGCCGTTCGAGACGCTCCTACCCCTCCGCTGGAGACTGGTCGCGGCCATCGACCATCGCATCCAGTTGCACCGGATCAGAGCGCAGCACGCGACGTATCAGGCAGTGCTTTTCGGGCGCCAGGGCCCCGCCGCCGAATCCCGGCCCGAGGTCGTCTTTGAGTTCCCCCGGAAGCTCGGCCTGTACCCTGCGCCACGCAACTACGACGGCGATCTGCTGCTCCGCAAGCACTACTACGCCAACATCGGCGCGATGGAGCCTGAAGAGGCCCGCTGCGCGGCGCTCATCGCCGACCACCCCAACGTCGCCTACTGGGTGCGCAACCTCACCTCCGGGGCATTCGCGTTCCGACTCCCTCTTGCCGACCGAGGCTTCTACCCCGATTTCGTCGCCATGCTCAGGGACGGCCAAGTTGTCGCGGTCGAGTACAAAGGCGAAGTGTACCGAACCAATGACGATTCCAAGGAAAAGGAACTCATTGGCAACCTGTGGGCCGCGAGGAGCGCCGGTCGCTGCCGATTCGCCTTGGTCGGAAGCGCCGACATGCAGAAGCGACTGGGAGATCTCCTGGCACCGTAGGTCATGGACTGTTAGCCCATTTCCCCAAAACCGGCGCCCCACGAGCGCATCTCCGCCCCCTGAGCGCCCAGTTGATGACGTACGCCCATTTTCCCTTGCCACCACCCCGCCGCGCACGCATGCTCCTGCCATGAACTACTCAGAGCAGTCGTACGCCACCGAACTCGCCCGCGCCAAGATCATCGCCGTCCGATCGCTCGTCGCCCTGCTGCGCGATGAGCCCGTCCGGCCCGAGCGCCGGCGCATCGCCGCCACCATCCTCAACGCGCGATTTCAGGACTCCGATCTCAGCAAGATCGGCCCCGACTACGAGCCCGTGCCCTCCGACCCGCCCCTGCTCACCTCCATCCTCACAAACGACCTCCCCCCGCCCCCGCCCCCCGACACCGGGTCGCCGCGGCCGCCCGCCGCGCAGCACGAGCCCGCCACCTACCCTCCCTCATGCTCTCCGACCTCGAGCTCAAACTCTGCCGCGCCCTCGATGCCCGAGCCGGCGACCTCCTCGCCGACCTCGCCCGATACGTCGCGATCCCAACCGGCCTCAACCACACCCCAGGCCTCGACGAACTCCGAGGCCTCCTCACCGACCGCCTCCGAGCCCTCGGCTGCACAACCGACCTCATCCCCGGCGACCCCCGACCCGACTGGCTCTACGCCGGCGACGCCCCCCCCGGAACCCACGGAACCCACGGAACCCACGGAACCCACGGAACCCCCGCATCCCACGGCCACGCCCCGGCGATCCCACCAACCGCCCGAGCCCGATCCGCCGCCAACCCGCGCGCCCGCCTCGGCCCGAAGATCCTTCTCGTCGGCCACATCGACACCGTCCACGACCCGCGAGGCCCGTTCCGCGAACTTTCGTTCACCCCCGACCGGCGGGTGGTGACGGGCCCCGGCGCGGTCGACATGAAGGGCGGCATCCTCGTCGCCCTCGCGGCGCTCGAAGCCCTCGCCGAGGCCGCGGTGCCCGTCGAGTTCACCTTCCTTCTCAACAGCGACGAGGAAACCGGCTCGTTCCATTCCGACCGCGCACTCGCCGCCGAGGCCGCGCGGCACGATGTCGGTCTGGTCTTCGAGCCCTCACTCCCCGGCGGCGCCCTGGCCACCGCACGCAAGGGCTCCGGCCAGTTCCTCCTCGAAGCCCGCGGCGTCTCGGCCCACGCCGGACGCGACTTCGAGAAAGGCGCCTCAGCCGTCTACGAACTCGCCCGCGCCCTGGTCCGCACCGCCGCGCTCTCCGACCTTCCCCGCGGCCTCACCGTCAACGTCGGCCCGCTGCAGGGCGGCACCGCCACCAACGTGGTCCCCGACCTCGCCCTCGCCTGGGGCAACGTCCGTTTCCCCGACCCCGCCGCCGCCGACCATCTCGCCCGCGCCATCGACGCCCTGGCCACCGGCCCCGCCGCCGTGCCGTCGCTCACCGTGAAACGCGCCTTCAACCGCCCCGCCAAGCCCCTCACCCCCGCCGTCGAGCGCCTCGCCCTCGCCGCCCGCGCCGTCAGCGAGTCGCTCCCCAGGCCCCACCCCATGCCGTTCGCCTCCACCGGCGGCGTCTGCGACGGCAACATCCTCCAGGCCCACGGTCTGCCCACGCTCGACACGCTCGGCGTCCGCGGCGGCGACCTTCACAAGCCCACCGAGTTCGTCGAGGTCGCTTCCCTCGTCGAACGCGCCCAGCTCGTTGCCGTGCTCATCTCGCGCCTGGCCTCGGGCCAGATCAACCCGGCCGCGTGAACCTCACCGGGGCGCCGGGAACTCGGCCCGCTCGCCGTTCAGCACCCGCCACACGTCGCGCACCACCCACGACATGTTCCGCTTGGCCGTCTCGGTCCCCGATGCCAGATGCGGCGCCAGGTGCACGTTCGGGAGATTCAGCAGCGGGTACGACGCGTCGAAAGGCTCGGTCGGGTCGTGCACGTCGATCAGCCCCAGGGCGCCGGGGCTGCGCCGGAAGAACTCCGCTGCCGCGGCCGCGTCGAGCACGAAGCCCCGCGCCGCGTTGATGAACACCACGTCGGGCTTCATCCGCGCCAGCAGCGATTCGTTCACGAACGCCCGGTTCGCCGCCCGGTCGTCGATGTGCACCGTCAGGATGTCGGCCGTCTCGAAGAGCTTGCCCGGCCCCACCGCCCGCGCCCCCGACCGCTCGCCCTCGGGGATCTCGCGCAGGTCGTTGTAGATCACCTTCATTTCGAGCGCCGCCGCCACCCGCGCCACCGCCGAGCCGATGCGCCCGAACCCGAGAATTCCCAGGGTAAGGTCCGACAGTTGCCGCGATCCCACCAGTTCCTTGCGCAGCCGGTTCCACTCGGCCGCGGGCACGGGCTTGTCGAGAAACAGCCGCGGCCGCAGCGCATCGAGGATCAGCGCCAGCACATACTCCACCACCGCCCGGGTGTTGGCCCCCGGGGTGTGGACCACCTCCACGCCGCGGGCGCGGCAGGCGGGCACGTCGATGTTGTCGAGCCCCACGCCCGCCCGGCCGACCACCTTCAGCCGCGGCGCCCGGGCCAGCATCGCGGTGTCGACCTTCGTGTACGTCCGCACCACCAGCGCGTCGGCCCGGGGCAGCAGGCCTTGCAGACGCTCGGCCTCGGTGTAGGGGCAGGTCACCACCTCGCACCGCTCGGCCAGCCAGGCCCGGGGCAGAGGGTCGAGGTCTTCGGTCTGGATGACCAGGGGTGAACTCACCGCTTGGCCGGCGGTTCGCCGTCGTCGTCGCCGCCGCCGATCGCGGGCTCGAGGATGCAGGTCATCGCGCCCTTGCAGGCGCTCATGCGCGGGTCGGCCCCGAAGCCTTGCACCTGCTCGAGTTTCAGTTCGGCGTGCTCGCGGTGGGTGGTCAGCAGGATGGCGCGGCCCTGCTTGTCGACGGCCTTGGCGATCAGGAAGGCCTTCTGCTCGGAGTGGCCGAAGAGCTTGCAGGCCAGGTCGATGACGTAGTCGTAGGTGTGCTCGTCGTCATCGAGAAGGACGACGTTCCACAGCGGGGGGTGGCGGGTCTGGGGTTGCCGGCGGGTTTGCGGCTTGGCGGGGGCGACGGCGGCCGAGGAGGCACCGGTGGTGTGTGGGGCGTCGTCGGGCATACGGGATATGGTAGGCCGGGGCCATTCGGGCGGTTTTTGGCGGGTTTGGGGGCGGCGGCGGCCTCGGGAAATCCCCCATCATCACCCGAGAACCGGTTGCCCCGGAGCCGGGGGTTTCGTACCGTCGCGGCTGCCCGCCGGTTCACCCGGCGGGCTTTCCGGCACGAACGGGAGACGTGCGGCATGAACAAGGGTGAGTTGATCGACGCCGTGGCCAGCGAGCTGGGCGAGACCAAGGCCGGCGCGGCCCGGGCCGTCGAGGTGGTGCTTCAGGCGATCCTGCTGGGCGTGCGCGACGAGGACAAGGTTGCCATCGCCGGTTTCGGCACGTTCCGCAAAAAGCGCCGCAAGGCCCGCACGGCGATCAACCCATCGACCAAGCAGACCATGGAGATCAGTTCGGCGGTGAGCATGGGGTTCACGGTGAGCCCGGCGGTGCGCGAGGTGCTGGAGGGGGTCAAGAAG
>JACVCL010000083.1 GCA_016742075.1 Phycisphaerales bacterium | reverse complement strand
CCCGCCCCCCAACCCGCCCCCCAACCCGCCCCCAATCCGCCCCCAACCCGCGCCCCACCGTCCCTCCCTCTATCTCGCTCCAGCCCCTCTTACCCGCGGGCCCGCTGCTTGTCGCGGCTGATGCGGATCTCCTCCACCGGCACCACCGCCCCGCGCCCCACGCCCTCGCACGAGCGGCCCAGCCGCTGCCACGCCCGCGGCGAGGCGATGTTCTCCGGCCACCACGGGAACGTCCGGCACTGCTTCGGGCGGTCCTCGTAGATCGAGCACACGGCCTTGCCGGGGATCGTCGCGCGGTCGAGGAACACGCAGTCGTGGCCGTGCTCGGTCTCAACCTCATTCAGCGAGCGGCCCGAGGCCGTGTCGCGCGTGTAATCGCGGACGAACGCCTCGAGCGTCACGCCCAGCCGCCGCGCGATCGCCGCCGCCTCCTCGCGCGTGAACGCCACGTACCCGGTCGGCCCCGAGCAGCACGCGCCGCAGCACGTGCACTCGAAGGCCAAGCCATCGGCGTACCACTCGTTCCGCTGGGCGTCGGGCATGCGGGCAGTCTAGCTCTCGGTGCGGATGGCCACGATGGTCTGGTCGTCGTCGCGGGCACGCCGGCCCGTGTGCTCGAAGAGCGCCCCGTGGATCGAGTCGATCACGCACCCCGGCTGCCCGGTGCACGCCCGCAGCGTCTGCACCAGCCCCTCCTCGCCGAACATCCGGCGCGACGCCGTGGACCCCGGCCCCGCCGGCGCCCCGTGCTCGGGCGGGCTGAACGCTTCCACGATGCCGTCGGTGTACAGCACGAACGTCTCGCCGGGCGCCAGCTCAAGGGTCGCCTGCTCGTACGGCGGATCGTCGAGCACGGCCAGCGGCACGCTCGCCGCTTCGCGCACCGTCTCCACCGCCCCGTCGCGCCGCCGCAGCACGGGCCGGTTGTGCCCCGCGTTGGCCACCGTCAGCCGCCGGCGCGAGGGGTCGAAGGTCGCGAAGAACGCCGTCACGAACGAACCTTCGATGTTCTTGCTCAGCAGGTGCCGGTTGGCGTGCGCCAGGGCCTCGGCCGGAGTCATCGCCGAGTCGGGCAGCATCCGCAGGATGGTCTGCAGCATCGCCATCACCGTCGCCGCCCCCGCACCGTGCCCCGAAACGTCTGCGATCATCGCGCTGAACCGCCCGTCGGCGTGCTCAAAGAAGTCGAAGTAATCCCCGCCAGCCTCGTTGCTCGTCAGGTAGCTCGTCGCGATGTCCAGCCCGCGCACCCGCGGCGTGCGGGCCGGCAGCAGCGACTGCTGGATCCTCGCAATCTGCTCCAGCTGCGCCGCCCGCTGGTCGTTCAGCCGGCGAACCTCCTTCATCGTCTGCAGGTGCTTCACCACCCGCGACACCAGGTTGGCCCGCAGCACGAACTGCTCGAGGTCGCCCTCCCCGAGGCCGCGCGGGTCGCGCCGGAAGATGATCGGCCAGTTGATCGGCCGCCCCGCGTCGAACAGCGGCACCGCCACGCACGACCCCACGTGCGCCAGCGCTTCGCCCATCACCGGGTCGCCCGCCAGGCTCAGCCCGTGGTACAGCTTGGGCTCCGGCGTCGAGATCACCTCGCTCAGGAACCCCCCGCCGCCCAGCACGCCGTGGATCGTCAGCTCGTCGAACCGCGACGGTGGGTGGTAGTAGTCGCGCCCGTCGCCCACCACCCGTGTCGCGATCTTGAACCGCCCTGTTGGCAGCCCCTCGACGTTCAGCGACACGAACGCATCGGCGTTGGTGATGCTCGCCATTCGACGCGTGAAGTCCTCCACCAGCACGTCGGGATCGCTCTGGCGCGACAGCGCCAGCGCCAGGTCGACGTACTGCGGGATCCGCGGGTTGGCCGAAATGTCCACTCGGGGCATCGCGGCATTATCCCCCGCCCGACGCCGGAGGCTCGCGGCCTTCCGCGATCGCCGGCTCCAAGGTGGGCAGTGGGGGGTGGGCAGCGGGGTGCAGGGGGGGTTCGGGGGAGGGGCTTGAGGTATCGCCGGGGTGAGGTTGGGGGGGGATGTCATAATGCCCCGATGAAGCGACCTGTCCGATGCGACGACTTCGAACTCGTCCTCCTCGAGGCGGCCTACGAGCAGGCCCGCAAGAGCCTCTCGGAGGGCGGCATCCCCATCGGGGCCGCCCTCGGCACGCGCGACGGGGCGATCCTCGCCGTCGGCCACAACCTGCGTGAGCAGCTCGGCGACACCACCGCCCACGCCGAGACCGTCTGCCTCCGCAACGCCGGCCGCCGCCGCGACTGGCACGAGCTCATCCTCGCCTCCACCCTCAGCCCGTGCATCATGTGCAGCGGCACCGCCATCCTGCACAAGATCCCCCGAGTGGTCATCGGCGAGCACCGCACGTTCATGGGGGCCGAGCGCCTCATGGCCGCCGAGGGCGTCTCGCTCCGCGTGGTCGACGACCCACGCTGCGTAAAGATGATGAAGGATTTCATCCGCGAACAGCCCGAGGTGTGGGACGAGGACATCGGCATCCCACCCGCGTCGGGCAAACGCCCAGGCGCCCGCGCCGGGAAGGCCCGATGACCGCCCAACGCATCGAGTCGGTCACCGTCTACTGCTCGTCGAGCACCCACGTGCACGCCGACTATCTCTCGGCTGCGCGCCAGGCCGGCCGGCTCATCGCCGCCGCGGGGCGCGAGCTGGTCTACGGTGGTGGCCGCGTGGGGCTGATGGGCGAGGTCGCGGTGGGGGCCCGCGGCGCCGGCGGCCGGGTGGTGGGCGTCATCACCGAGCGGCTCCGCACCGCCGAGCAGCTCGACCCCGAGAACCACGAGATCATCGTCGTCGCCACCATGCGCGAGCGCAAGCGCATCATGGAGCACCGCGGCCGGGCCTTCCTGGTGCTCCCCGGCGGCCTGGGCACCATGGAGGAGTTCTTCGAGATCCTCGTCGGCCGCCTGCTCGGCGAGCACGACAAGCCCATCGTGCTCCTCAACCAGCCCGACCCCGACGACCCCGGCACCGGCTTCTTCGACCCCCTGCTGCGCATGTTCGACCACATGATCGGCAGCCGCTTCGTCAAGCCCGGCGTGCTGGGCCTTTTCGACGTCTGCCGCACCCCCGCCGAGGCAGGCGAGGCCCTCGCCCGCCATGAGCGCGACGGTCCACCGCCCATCGACCGCGAGAGCCTGATCCCCTCCCGGCCCTTCAACCGCTAGCCCCCTCACCCGCCCGGGCCCGGCGGGCCGATACACACCGGGTATGTTCCCGGTCCACATCCCCCAAACGTACGACTCACGCTACGCGCTGCTCGGGGCCATGGCCCGCGAACTGGCCGAGGCCTTCGCCGCCCGCGGCTGCCCGGTCAACCCGCCCCGCCACCCCGCCGCCGCCGCGGGGCCGGGCCTGTTCGTCTTCTTCAACTTCCTCCCGGCCGTGCACGGCGTCGAGGACCTGCTGCTCTCCCGCCACGCCCGCACCGGCGTGCTGCAGGTGCTGGTCGATCACCCACTGGCCCTCGACGAGCGGCTGATGGACCAGCTCGCGCCGCTGCCCACCTTCCGGCTCGTCACCGCCGCGCCCGACGGGGCCCACCTGCTCCGCCTGCGCTGGCCCGCGCTCCGGCACGCTCACGTGCCGCACGCGATTTCTCCCGCGGCCCTGTGCGACGAGGCCGCCATCGAGCCCTCGCACACACGGCCCGCCGACCGCGGCGGACGCCCGGTCGATCTGGCCATCCTCGGCTCCATCCACACCGAGGCCGAACTGGCCGCCCTCCGCGCGGCCATCCCCGCCCCGCTCCGCCGCCCCGCCGACGACGCCGCCGACCTCATGGCCCGCCACCCCGCCCTGACCTTCGAGGACGCAGCCGACCTCACCGTCGGCGCCGCCGGCACGCCCACCGGGCAGTGGGGCCTGCTCGCGCTGCTGTGGCGCTACGTCATTCCCGCGGTCAACCGCAGCCGCCGGCTGGCGCTCCTCGGGGCCATGCAGGGCGTCTCCGCGGCGGTGCACGGACCCGAATCTTGGGCCGAGCATTGCACCGGCACCCTGCGCTACGCCGGCCCCGTCGCGTACCGCGAGGTGCCGCGCGTGCTGGCTGGGGCCCGTGCGCACCTGGCCCTGGGGCCCACTCAGTTCGCCCACGCCTTCAGCGAGCGCCTGCTGCTCTCGATGGCCGCGGGCTGCGCCACAGTGGCCGACGACCGCGTGATGATCGGCCGCCACTTCGGGCCCGACTCGGGCGTGGCGACCTTCCCCGCCGGCGAGCCGGGGGCCGCCCGCGCGGCCGTGGACCGGCTGCTGAGCGACCCCGCCGCCGCGGCCGGCGCGGGCCTCGCCGCCCGCCGGGCCGTCGCCGATGCTCACCTCTGGGCGCACCGCCTGCCGGCCCTGGCGGCCGTGGGCGGCGACGCCTTGGCGGCCTAGCCGGTTCCCGGGTCGGATTCCCGTACCAAAGAAAAACCGCCGCCCGATGGGGCGGCGGCTTTCGTGTGTGCGTGAGAACCGGGTCGGCCGAAGGGAATCAGGCCGAGCGGCGGCGACGCAGGCCGACGAGGCCGGCGAGGCCGAACAGGGCGCCGGTGCCGGCGCTGGGGATCGAGAGCTCGAACGCGTTGTAGCGCTGCGGAGTCAGGCCGGCGCCGGTGCCGGTGCCGATCGCGTTGCCGCCGACGGTCGGCGCGGTCGTGGTGAAGAACCAGCGTCCGTTCGTCCCGGTGTTCGCGGTGATCTGCATGAACCCGCTGGTCGCCACCTGGATGGTCGCCGGAGCCAGGGTGATGGTCCAGATGAAGTCGCCGGCGCTGGGAAGCTGCACGCCGAAGCCGTTCACGAAATTGCCGCCGGAGTCAAAGTAGTCGAAGAACAGGACGCCGTTGGCGGCGGTCACGCCGCCGACGAAGCGGATCGCCGACAGGTTGAAGCGGCCCGGGGGGGCGTCGAGGTCAGGCAGAGTGGGATTCGGGTTGTTCACGTTGACGTTGTAGTCGTCGAACCCGAGGGCGCCCGTCGTGGCGGCAAACGCGCTGTACGGGCCGGGGATGCCGGCGTACACGACGCCCGAGCCCGAACGGCCGGCGTCACCGCGCGTGTCGATCGGCTGAGCGGAGATCATCACGCCGGCGCTCTCCATCGAGAAGATCGGGCGGGCGACGGACGTCGGCACCGTCAGGGACGCCGCGGAGGCGCTCCCGGCGATAGCCACAACAGCGAAAGCAGACAGAGTCTTCTTCATGTTCCCTCAAACCTCCAGTCCGGCCAACAGCACGTCACGAGCCGCACTGTTGGCGGTCTACGCAACCCGGCCCCGCCGGACAGCATGGGGCCGAAACCTTGTTGTGCCCGTTCGCCAGAGGGGAGAGACCGACTCTCGGCTCCCACGAACGTGCTTCTTCCGTGTACGCTCGGGATGAGCGCACGAGTCCTCCCAGACTCAGGGAGCAGAATGCCACGTTCTGGCGCAATGTCAACCAAAAACCACCAGCAGAGCTGGGGTTCGGTCGACCAATCAACCCCGGATTGATCAAAAATACCCTTTTTAGGGTACTTTTGAGTCCCACGAGCCCACCCGGCAGCGGCTTCTCGGTCGTCGAGGGTTCGAATCCCTCGGCGGCTGCCGTGCCTGACCAACCTTGCCCCGATCTCCCTCCTGCCACGGTTGCTCCGTGGCTACTCGTGAACTCGGGTCCTGAACACGGACCCCGACGGCCATCCGGCGGGTGTCGAACTGGGAGGATCCCCGGCGGGCCGAGGACCCCGAAGAAGCCGCCGCCCGTGGGTGGGCGGCGGCTTTCGTGTGTGCGTGAGAACCGGGTCGGCCGAAGGGAATCAGGCCGAGCGGCGGCGACGCAGGCCGACGAGGCCGGCGAGGCCGAACAGGGCGCCGGTGCCGGGGGTCGGGATGAACTCCCAACCGAGGTTGACGACCGGGTTGCCCGAGAAGTTGAAGGTGCTGCCGACCGGGTTGTTCACGAGGAAGCTGCCGGCCGAGGTGGTCCCGAAGCCCAGGTCCGCAGACGACCCAACCACGGGCGGGTTGAAGGTGCCCTGGCCGAGCTGGTTGAGCTGGGCGGCCGTGGCCGTGGGGGTGCCGGTGCCACCCGCGTCGAACGTGATGCCGGCCCAGAAGTTCGCGGGCATCGCCAGCGCCCCGACGGTGGCGCTGAGCAGGTTGACGCCGACAGGGAAGCTGAGCGCGTTGAAGGTGAATCCACCGATAAGCGTGCCCGGGGCGCCGGCGGTGCCGTCGGCGGCGTAGAAGCGGACGCGGGCGCGGGCCGAGATGTTGGCCGTGCCGAAGTTCGCCACGCTGAAGGTGAACCCCGTCATCGAGAACGCGGACGTGGCCGCGATGTCGTCGGCGACGAGGGTGGTGATCGCCGCCGCGGTGGTGCCGGCCGCGCCGCCGTTGGTCACGCCGCTGCCGGTGAAGTTATCGACGTTGCTGTAGAACGCGCCGGGGGTGGCGCGCTGGCCGCTGGGGCGGATCGGCGTGCCGATCTGGTACACGGCCTTCAGGGTCAGGTCGCCGCCGGCCACATCGCCGGTGAAGCTGTTGGCCGAGGCGGTGCCCGCGACGGCCAGCATGCCCAGGATGCTCAGAGTCTTCTTCATATTCCCTCAAACCTCCAGTCCGGCCAACAGCACGTCACGAGCCGCACTGCTGGCGGTCTACGCAACCCGGCCCCGCCGGACAGCATGGGGCCGCTACCTCGTTGTGCCCGTTCGCTTGAGGGGAGAGACCGACTCTCGGCTCTCACGAACGTGCTTCTTCCGTGTGCGCTCGCAGTGAGCGCACGAGTCCTCCCAGACTCACCGCTCAAACTGCCACGGCTTCACGCGTTGTCAATCAAAAACGTGGCCTAAGCCAGTGTTTTTCCCGGGTAAAGGCTATTCAAATTAGAGGAGATGGCCTTTACAGGGTGTGCGATATCTGCCGGGTCTCATCGACCCTCTCCCGTTCTCGGTCGCGCCCCCCACGGGGCCTGGCCCACGATCTCACCAGTAGGGATAACTCCCCGTTATTCTGACGAATCCGCCCGCTCAGCCGCCGCCGCAGCGACACGCGCTCGAACTGGTCACACCAGCCTGAACCAGTGTTTTCCCCTGTTAATGGCTGTTCAAATAAGAGGAAATAGCCTCAACAGGGTGTACGATATCTGTTCGGACTCGCCCGCACCGTCGGGGTGTCGGTCGCGGCCCGAACCGATCTGCCTCACAATTTCAACAGTTGGGGTCAGTCCCCATGCTTCTGCCGAAGCCGCCCGCTCAGCCGCAGCAGCAGCGACACCCGCTCGAACTCGTCGAGCCAGCCCTGCAGCACCGCCGCGGTCTCTTCTTCCGGCACGGCCGCGCCGGGCACGGGGCACGCCGCCCCCAGTTGCCGCTCGGCCATGAGGCGGTAGCGCGTCAGGGTGCGGTCGCCCAGAAGTGAAACAAACTCAAAATCCTCGGCCATCCAGATGACGGTCGGCACCCGCAGCCCGCCGCAGATCTTCACGCGCTCCGACAGCTCGCGGTGCTGATCGCGGTCGACGAACCGCAGGCGGACCTTCTCCGGGTTGGCCTCGGCGATGCGGGCGAGGAGCGGGCACTGCTGCACGCAGTCGCCGCACCACGTGCCGCTCGAGACCAGCACCGGCATCTGGCGCGTGAAGCCGCGGACCAGGCGGGTCTGCTCCGGCGTGAGGCGGGCCTCGGCGTAGACCCGGTCCCACGACCCCCGCTGGTCGGGCGTGCCCGTGGCCACGTACGCGTGGTAGTCCAGCCCTCGGTCCCAGTGATGGCGGAGGAGTTCGGCGGTCAGCATGGGGCAGAGGGTACGCCCCGTCCGCCGTTACCAGAGCTCGGCGTCGGTGGCGGGGGCGAGGTTCCAGGGGTTGCTCGGGCGGCCGTTGATCTTGGCCCCATTCTGGGTGGTGTCGACGACGAAGTGGGTCACGAAGTCGTACGGGAAGTTGAGCGTGGGCTTGCTGACCTCGTCGAGGCGGCGCATGTGGGCCTCAGTCAGCGCCACCTTGGCCGAGCGGCAGTTGGCCTCCAACTGCTCCAGCGTGCGGGCCCCGATGATGATCGACTGCACGCCGGGCTTGCGGGCCAGCCACGCCAGGGCCACCTCGGCGATGGTCGCGCCGGCCTCCTTGGCCACGGCGGCGCAGGCGTCGATGATGGCGACGTTGCGGTCGGTGAGCACGTTGTACACCCACGACCCGCGGCTGCCGGCCGCCGGGGGCTTGCCGGCGTCGGCCCGGCTGTACTTGCCCGAGAGCACACCGCCCTTGAGCGGCGACCACGGGGTGATGCCCAGCCCCATCTCCAGGGCCATGGGCACCAGCTCGCCTTCCACCGTTCGCTCGATGAGCGAGTACTCGATCTGCAAGGCGATGAGCGGCGCCCAGCCGCGGAAGTGCGCGATGGTCTGGGCCTGGGCGCACTTCCACGCCGGCGTGTCGCTGAAGCCGATGTATCGCACCTTTCCGGAGCTCACGAGGTCATCGAGGCCCCGCATCGTTTCTTCGATGGGCGTGAAGGGGTCCCAGAAGTGCATCCAGTACAGGTCGATGTAATCGGTCTGGAGCCGGCGCAGGGAGTGCTCGACGGCGGTCATCATGCTCTTGCGGTGGGCCCCGCCGCCGTTGGGGTCGCCCCGGAACATCCCGCCGAGGAATTTGGTGGCGATGACCGCGCGGTCGCGCTTGCGGGGCTGGTCGTGGAAGAAGTCGCCGATGATCTTCTCGGAGTGGCCCTTGGTGTACATGTTGGCGGTGTCGATGAAGTTCCCGCCCTGCTCCAGGTAGGTCTCGAGGATGCGGTTGCTGGTGGGCACGTCCGAGCCCCAGCCCCACTCGGTGCCGAAGGTCATCGTGCCGAGGCAGATCGGCGACACCCGGAGGCCCGAGCGGCCGAGGGTGATGTAGTCGGAGAGAGACATCGGGGGCTCCTTGTGCTGAATCGCCGGTATCGTTCCGGCGGAGGCGAAAGACGATCCGGCCGGATGCTACCGCGGGTCTGAAACGCCGCGCGCCGATCCCCAAGAACCCCGGATCGCCAACCGCCCGGCAGTCAACGCCTACCCGAGTGCCACCGCATGCCCACCCGCCCCATCCAGAAGTGCCGCACGGCCCTTTCGCTTCTCGCCCTGGCCGCGACGGCGGCCCTGACGGGCTGCTCGGCCGGCGGCTCATGGGGCTTGGCCCACTTCACCGAGATGCGCACGGTCGAGGCCCCGCACCAGCCGGGTTCGGGGATCGATGTGGCCACGTCCAACGGGAAGGTGAGCGTCGAGCGGGCGGCGGTCTCGGCGGTGAGCATCCGGGCCACCATCCGGGCCGAGAGCGCCGAGCGGGCCGAGCGGGTGAAGATCGTCGCAGAACGGGCCGGTGGGTCCGGGGCGTCCGGGGGGGCGCCGCTGACGGTGCGGGCCGAGTGGCCCGACGGCCGGCGGCCGAGCGAGGGCGTGGCGTTCTCGATCGACGTTCCCGACGCGGCCGGGGTGTCGGTGAGCACCAGCAACGGGAGCATCGACGTGAAGGGTCTGTCGGGCCGGGCGACCCTGAGCACGAGCAACGGCGCGGTGAACGTCTGGTCGCACCGCGGGCCGGTCGAGGCCGCGTCGAGCAACGGGGCGATCGCCATCGAGCAGGTGCCGGGACCGGTGAAGGCGCTGACGAGCAACGGCCGCGTGGCCGTGCGGCTCGACGACGACGGGCCGGGGCCGGTAGAGGTGGTCACGTCGAACGGCCGGATCGAGCTCACCGTTGGCCCGGGCTTCGCGGGCGATGTGGACGCCGGCACCAGCAACGGAACGATCGCCCTGACGCCATCGGCTCCCGGCCGCAAGGCCACGCTCGGCACCAGCGCCCGCGTCCCGGTGGGCGGCGCAGGCGGGCCGACGTCGATCCTGCGGACGAGCAACGCGTCGGTCGAGGTCGTGGTGCGAGCCCGTCGGCTCGGCGGCTGAGCGCCGGACGCGCACCGGCCTACTCGCCGGCTTCGGCCTGCCCCTTCAGGCGCCGCAGGTGGTCGAACGCCTGGATCGGCGTGAGGCGGTCCATGTCCAGCCGTTTGAGCTCCTCGATGGTCGGGTGCGGCAGGAACTCGGTGAACAGCGACATCTGAGGCCCGTGGCGCCGCGCGGCGATGCGCGATCCGGGTGCTTCGGCGCGGCCGCGGTCCGAGGCCGCGGCTCCCCCGGACCCGCCCCCGGAACCGCCCCCGGAAACGCCCCGAGATCCTCCCCCGGCGTCGCCTGCCGGGTCCCCGGCCC
>JACVCL010000082.1 GCA_016742075.1 Phycisphaerales bacterium | reverse complement strand
GAAGAACCTGCTGGCCCCGTGAGCCGACTGGGCACCAGAGAGACCCGGCGAGGTCCGTCATGCCCGCGATCCCCACGCGGACCGTGATCAGATCGCCGCTCGCTTGGATTGTTCAACAGCCTGCTAGAGGCCCTCTCCCAAGACACCGGTCTCTGTTGCAGTCGAGATGGCTGGAACCGCCCACGATCTCCCGTCCCAACCCCGGGTCCAGCGACCACTACCCTGACCGGACCGCGCCGACACATCTTCCGATCCGCTCAAGCGGACACCGCTATCTGCTCAATCATTCGCTCAAGGTCGCGTCTCAGTCCGAAGCCCAGTACTCGAGGCGACTCCGCGGGACCACCGTGGAACAAAATGCGATAGTGCACACTCTCCGAGATCACACGGAGTTCACGAAGTCCCGGCCGACGCGGATCGACGATCGACTTAACCCACAGCGAGTGAACCAATGGTTCGGTCGCGAGATGGCTCACACGTCTGTGAATTGCCCGCTGTGCCAGCGGCGACAGCGAGCAAAACCATTCGGCGAACTCGCGCCGGCGCGTCGGGACAACCAACCCACAAAGCTCCTCGATCTCGATCGGGCCCAGCCGCAGTTCTACCGATTCCTTGACGGCCGATGGATCCCTGGCAGCCGCGGGTCGCCGTACCGCTTCGAGAATCGCCGACGCCACTTCCCGGCAGTCTAGCTGCGACTCTTGCTCGACGAACGTGACCAGAGCCCGCCGTCGGCGCTCGATCAGCTCGCCCAGATAGTCGCTTAGCAACAGTTTGTCCTTGAGTTGCGGCACCGTCGCAGCAGAGTCGATCTCACGAATCACGCGATTGACTTGTTCAACCCAGTCCAAGACCGGTTTCGCGGTCGGTTCCTGATTCTTGACCAGCGAAGCGAGAGCCGCAGCTAGCAGCTCGACATTGCCCCCAGCGTTTGAATTCCCAAGCGACTCGAGGATCGAGGATCGAACTGTCTCAATTGGCCACTTGCACGCACGAGTCAGGCCGGGCCTGTGCTCGAGCACGCGCCCGATACGGTAGGTTGCCGTAATTGCTGCCTGAGCTTGACGGCGATCGTGCTTGGACGCTAATTGCGGTACAGCCCAGTTGACGAGCGTTTTGGCGTCCGACACAGTCCACGCTGCATTTTGCCGAATCAACAGCTGTTCCGCGATCCTCGTTGCCTGCACGATGTCAAGTGCCACGTCGTAATCCTCCTCTGTCGCAATACACGCGACTCTCAGCGGGTCGCCCAATGCGTTGGCGGGATGAATAGTATCTGGAGGCGGAGGACGGGTGCACTGGCAACGGCGCAACGGGCCGACTCCGACAGCGCTCTGTCGTTGCGGGCGGCCTTGTGCCAACTTTCTGGCCGCACGACGCGTCACCGAGCCGCCGTTCGGTCGACGGAATGATGTCCGAAGCGACAACCGCATCGCGGGTGGCCCGTCTACTGGTCGCCGGGTCACTCGTGCCCTTTCCCTTTGTTGCCGCAGCGCCCGGCGCCCACCAAGCAGCCCCGCTCCCACCCCGCAACCGCCCCGGCCCCCGTATCCCCCGGGGTTCCACCAGTCCGCTCCGCCCACAGCCGATGTCGGTCTACTTTCCCCCCGCATCTCGCCCCCCTGAGCGCTCGGCCTGCAACCCGAACAGCCAAAAACACCCAATCCCGCGAAAACACCTTCACGCGGGCTGCCCCAGCTCATCGCGGCAGAAGATCCGCGCCCGCCCGGCGCCGGCCGCGTCGGCCGGGAAGATGCGGCCGACGACCTCGATCGTGCCGAGCCCGCCGTAGGCGTTGACGATCCCCGCCCGTGGTGTCTGCGGCGGCAACTGCGGCCAGGCGTAGATGCCATCGGACAAGGTCAGGGTCTTCACCGTCTGATCTTGCGGCAAGACGCACCCGGAGAAGGGGGACTGGAGAATCTCCAGGCGCGTCGTCAGGCCGGAAGCAAAGACTCCGTCGAATGAGTGAGCTTGGATCACCTGATTCGATGCCGGCGTGCCGGCGCCGATCGGCTTGCCGAGCACGCCCGTTCGGCCGAGGTCGATGGTGCCGACCTTGAAGCACACGTTCGACCCGCTGACGGTCAGCTCGTGCAGGTCGAGGGCGGGCGCTGGAAAGCCCGTGGCGGTGCTGACGTCCAGCGTGATCGAGCGTGGCGTGGACCCGCCCACGATGCGGATGCTCGTGATCGTGTGCCGGACGCCGGGGGACAGATCCGGATCGATCAACTGGAGAACAAAGCTCCCGCCCGACGGCGTGTTCGTCGGGTTCAGTTCGACGGTCCATCCCGAGAGGTAGTCCCCCTGAATCGCGCCCGGCACAACCGTGGTCCCGGTGGTGAGGACGAGCGACGGCTGCGCGGCAGCGCCCGGCGAGAGGCACGCCGACGTCACGGCCGCGAGGGCGACGATGATGCGAGGCTTCGTGCGATGTATGAGCCGGATCTCCTTCGTGTTCCGACGGCAATCAAGCCGCCGATGGCGACGAAACAGACCACCGACGGACTGGGAATCGACGCGAGACGCAAACCATTAGGAGAGGAGGAAGCCGAATCGTTTGCAAATCCTTCAATCCGATCCCCTAACGCTGGTTCGATACGAAGCAGAAACGACGAGCCGTTCACATAACGAGACCGGTCGAAACCGGTCTCCGTCCACTCCGAAACTCCTCCCGACGTGTCGAGCAGCCCCCAGGGCGACCGCACGCCCGGGTAGCTGCCCGCCGCACGCGGCCCGGTCACCGTGTTGGTCTGCCCGCCCGCCTCGGGTGGGCCGCTCACCAGCGGCACGTCGCTTATCCCCGGGTACCGCCAGTACCCGCCCACCCCGGGACCGTTCTTGCTCGGGTCCCAGTACGTCGCCTTCGTCCACTCGTCGAGGCTCGGGATCCAGTACTTCGCATCGGGGTTCCGCTGCGTCGGGAGCGGGCCGCCGACCGACCACGGCCGAAGGTCGTAGGCGCCGCTCAGGAATGCCTGGAACGACGACCCGTCCTTCCCGCTGTGCAGCCAGTTGCAGTAGAACGCGGCGTACAGCCAGTTCATGTTCGCCGGCTCGCGCGCATCGCCGGTGATCACCGCCGTCTGCGTCGCCTCGTCAATCTGGATCCCGCGCGACAGGAACCCGGGAAGGCGGATCGTCGTGTACGGCACGAAGGCCTGAACGAAGTCCCGCCACTGCCCGATCGTGACCTCCGTGGTCGTCAGCCGGTAGGTGTACGGCACCGCCCCGATCCGCACCCCCACGCGGTTGCCCGTCTCCGATTGCACCGTCGCCCGATTCCCCGGGTCCCCAACCTCTTTCCACGACAGCCCGTAGTCCGGCGGCACCTGGGCCGAGGCGCCGGGAGCCACCCCAGCAACCCCGGCGGCCACGGCGGCCGCGGCGAAAACCGCGACAACGCGCGGGAACACACCCGAAATGCGGCCGAAAACCGCCATGATGGAAACCTCCCGGGCTGACTCTGCCCGATAAACATGCCCAACTTCCCCGCGCGATTCCCGTGCTATCTCCAAGAATAGCACAAAGATCTTCATCCGTCGAGGCCAAAAGGCCGCATCGCCCCAAACAACATTCTGGAGAACCTACGAAGGCAGGCCGGTGGCCCGAAACCCGGTTGCCTGATCGTCCGCGGCCGCCCCCCTCGTGGCCCGAGCGCCCTCTCCCCCAATCGCGCAGCCTCATCGCCGCCACGGCCCCCGGGGGTTCCACCAGTCCGCTCCGCCCACGGCGAATGTCGGTCTACTTTCCCCCCGCATCTCGCCCCCCTGAGCGCTCGGCCCGCAACCCGAACAGCAAAAACACCCAACCCCGCGAAAAAAACTTCACGCGGGCTGCTTTGGCGTCGTCACGCCCATTTCGTCCGGGGCGCCGCGGCGTCGCGAAGCCCATCTCGCCCCCTGAGCGCTCGGGCGCGTGGCGCGCGGCCATGGGTAGAGGCGCAGCCGGCCGCTGCGCTCGTGGGAGGAGCACCGATGCACGCAGAGCACTCGGCCCGGGCGCGCTGCTCAGGGCAGGCGGACCTCGATCTCGTCGAGCGGGACGCCGTCGGGGGTTTCCAGGTGGGCGGCGAACGACCAGCCGCCTTTGGCCTGGCCGATCTTCAGCAGCAGCGTGTTCACGCCGGGCTCGAGCGTCACGCGGACGCGGTCCTGGCGCGAGGCGTAGCCGCGGGCGACCCACTTGCGGTGGACCTCGCGCCCGTTGATCCAGGCGACGACGCCGTCGTCGGAGCCGATGGCGAGCACGGCGTCGGTGCGGCGGGGGGCGATGAGATGGCAGAAGGCGTAGGCGGCGCAGTCTTCGAAATCGCCGCTGGGCGAAGTGGTCAGCGCCTTGGCGTCGAGGGTCTTCTGCAGGTCGATGAAGAACTCGGCCTGCGGGTCGGCCCCGGCCGGGAGCGTGCGGGTGAGCCGCTTCCAGGCGATGGTCCGCCCGTCGAGGCCTGTGTAGGTGGCGGCGAGGTCGACGCGGCGCTCGGGCTCGAACTCGGTGCGGAGCTGGTCGGTGTGCGGGCAGTCGAAGGGGCCCACCACGGCCCAGGCGTTGATCGACGGGCAGAACCGAGCCCGCGTGGCGAGGCTGAAGGCGGTGCCCTCCTCGCGGACGGTGACGTCGGCGATGAGCGCGCCCGTCCGCACCCCCCCACCGGCGGGCTTCCCCCCGCCCGATGGGGCGAGGGTGACGCTGGCGGCCAGGTGCTCGCCCAGGTGCAGCGGCCGCAGGCGGCGGACGTCCTGCCGGGCGATGGTCCAGGCGGTGGTGGTGCGGAAGGCCACCTCGACGGCGATGTCCTGCGGCTCGTCGAAGCGCGGGGCGAAGGCGACGTCGGCCTCGGCGGCGATGGTGTCGGCCGCGCTGCCGGCGCGGATCTTCAGTTCGCTGCACACGCCCAGCAGCCGCGCCAGGGCTTGGGTGCGGACCTCGGGCGGGGCCGACGCGGCGTTGACGGCGCGGACGAGCTTCCACCAGTGTTTCTGGAGCAGCGCGGCCCGCTCGGCAACGGCCAGCGCGGCGGGGCCGCGGGCGGCGGCGATCTCTCGCCGGAGGGCCGCGGCCTCGCGCAGTTCGGCGGGGGCGGCGTCGGCGAGCAGGGCGACGAGGTCGTCGATGAGGTTGAGTTGGCCGCGGAGCCCGCGGCGCAGGGTGTCGTCGTGGTCGGCGGGCACGGCCGAGAGCACGCGGACCTCCCGGGCCTGGTCGGGCCTGCCGGCGGGGACGCGGACGACCACCGAGAGCGTGGCGGGGTCGTACTCGGCGGCGGCGGGCTTGCCGTCGATGGTCACCGACTCGGCGGGCCAGGCGTCGCGGAGGCGGATCTCGCAGGCGCGCGAGGTGAGCATGCCGTCGAACGAGCCGGTGCGCGGGCCGATGGTGACGAGCGTCTCGCGCCCCTCGCGCCGGTGCGCGACGGGGGTTCGCGTGAACTTGCCCGACTGGTAGCCGCTGGAGAGGCCGTCGTCTTCGTAGAGCCCGCCGCGGGCGATCTCGCCGCGCCGGGCCGGGAAGACGTGCAGGATGAGCGGGTCGACGGGCTTCTCGCCGGTGCGCGTCATGGGCGGCGCGGCGGGGATGACGGCGCCCTCGCGGACGAACATGGGCCACTCGCCGATGGGCACCAGGGCGCGGACGGGGTGCTCGCCGGTGTCGGCCCCGGTGATGGTCCGGCCGGTGAACCAGTCGGTCCAGGCGCCGGGGGGGAGCCAGAGGTCGGCCTCGGCGCAGCCGCTGGCGGGGTTGGCCGGCTGGGTCACGGGGGCGATGAGGATGTCGTCGCCGAAGAGGTACTGGCCGGGGCGGCGGTAGGCCTCGTCGAGATCGGGCCAGTGGTAGTAGAGCGGACGGCAGAGGGGCAGGGCCTCGTCGTAGGCGGTGCGGCAGGCGGAGTAGATGTAGGGGATGAGGTGGTAGCGGAGGTGGAAGGCCTCGCGGGCGTGCGCCAGGACCTCGGGCCCGAAGGCCCAGATGCGGCGTTCGGCGTCCTCGCGCTTGGTGGTGTGGGTGCGGAGGATGGGGCTGAAGGCGCCCCACTGGATCCAGCGGATGTACAGCTCGGGGTCGACGGGCCCGGGCTGGTGGCCGCCGATGTCGTGCGACCAGTAGGCGTAGCCGACGTTGCCGGCGGTGGCGGTGAAGGGGGGCTGGAAGGCGAGCGACTGCCAGTCGCTGAAGGTGTCGCCGGAGAAGCCGATCTGGTAGCGGTGGTTGCCCAGCCCGCCCCAGCGGGAGAAGACCAGGGGCCGCAGGCCGGCCCGCTCGGCGTTGGTCTCCATGTCTTCCCAGTGGAGGTGGTTGAGCCAGTAGAGCGGGTCGAGGCCGGGGATGGCGGTGGTGGTGCCCTGCTGCCAGTCCATCCACCAGAAGTCGATGCCCTGGCGCTCGAGCGGGTGGTGGAGGATCTTGAAGTAGGCGTCGACGAAGCGGGGGTCGGTGCAGTCGAAGGGAATGCGGTAGACCGACTTCTCGGTGATGCCCATGGCGGCCTTCATGGCGGGGAAGGCGGCCTCGTGCTTGCCGACGCCGTCGGCGGGGTGAAGGTTGAGCGTGGTGCGGAGGTGGTTCTCGCGGCACCAGGTGAGGAAGCCGGCGGGGTCGGGGAAGTAGTCGGGGTTCCAGGTGTAGCCGGTCCAGCCGTCGAGATGCCAGTCCATGTCGATGACGAGCACGTCGACCGGCACGCCGTGCTCGGCGTGCTGGCGGACGAGGTCTTTCAACTCGGCGTCGCTGTAGGCCCAGTAGCGGCTCCACCACGAGCCGAAGACGTAGCGGGGCGGCAGCGGGATGCGGCCGGCGACGCTCGTGAAGTCGCGGAGCGCGGCCTGATAGTCGCGGCCGTGGGCGAAGAGGTACCAGTCGATGGCGCCGTCTTCGGACCCCTTGGGGCGCGCGGCGGCCCAGCGGCGCTCGTCGGCGGTGAAGAGCAGGCGGTCGGAGTCGTCGACGACCACCCAGCCGTCGCGCGAGAGCAGGCCGGGCTCGAGGTGCGTGGAGCCCGAGACCATGTCGAGGGTGCGCGTGGTGCCCTGCAGGTTGCCGGTGTCGGGGGTGCCGGGCGTCCAGCGGGTGAGCGTGCCCGAGACGGTGAACGCGGCGGAGAGGTTGCCGGCGTGGAAGGGCTTGCCGTCGGGGCGGTAGACGATCTCGACGCGGTCGGTGGTGATGACCAGGCGGCCGGAGGCACGTTTGACTTCGAAGCGGGGCACGTCGAGGCGGCGGTTGATGAACGCGTGCGAGGCCCGATCTTCGAAGGCGCCGCCGGGGGGGGCGTACTCGATGCGGATGAGCGAGGGGGTCAGCACCGTAAAGCGGGCCGATCCTTCGACAACGACGGCCTTGGGATCGGCGAGGGGGTCGTGGCGGCTGAGGACGGACGACATCGGACGGACCTCCGCGGGCGGGGCGGGGCGCGGCGGAGCGATCGGGGGCTCGGCGGCGCGGGCCGGGACGACGGGGGTCCACCATGCCGCGGCGGCGGAAACCAGCATCCGCGCAAGCAGCCTCGGGAGGGTGGGACCCACGGGGCGGACATGGTACGGGACGGTGCGGCGGGCGACGGAAGGCCCGAGAACAGCAGGGGTTACTCCCGGGTGGGTTGAGCGGCCTGGCGGCGGGCTTGGCGTCGGCGGAGCGGCGGCCGCTGATGAACCGGCGGAGGAGACTTCTTCGATGGGGCAGACCTAAAAAGTTATGATTTGCTTATTTTTAGCATCGACGGGGCTGACATGTCCCGGGACACGGGTGATTCCGGGTGGTGTTCTCATTGCGTGGGAGCGGATGCCGGTCTAGCTTTCCACTTGGGCACGGGCGGGCGCGCGGGGCGACGGCTCCGGAGAAGCGCGCGATCGGGCACTCGGCGGCGGCGCCGGGAGGGCAGACCGTGATCATCCGCCCGCTTCACGACGACAAGCTGGGCCACGCGACCTACCTGATCGGGTGCCCCCGATCGGGCGAGGCGGCGGTGCTCGATGCTCGGCGCGATGTCGATCAGCTGATCGACGTGTCTCGGCGGATGAACCTGCGGCTGGTGGCGGCGTTCGAGACGCACGTGGCGGGTGATGTGCTGCTGGGGACGCGCGAGCTGGCCCGGCGGCTGGGGGTGATGGTGTGCACGTCGGAGGAGGGCGGGCCCGACCGCCGGCCGGCGTGGCCCGAAGCCGAGACGGGACCGGACGGGCGGCCGGTGCGTCACGAGCGGCTGCGCGACGGCTCGGTGTTCCGCGTGGGCGGCGTCGAGATTCTCGCGGTTCACACGCCCGGGCACACGCCGGAGCACCTGACGTTCGTGGCGACGGACCGCTCGGCCGGCGCGACCGAGCCGCGGGCGGTGTTCACGGGCGACTTCCTGGTGTGCGGCGACATGGGCCGGCCCGATCATCCTTCGACGGTGCCGAACGATTCGCTGGTGCGGGATGCCTTGGCGCGGGTGATGTTCCGGGCGGTGCCGCGGTTCCTGTCGCTGGCCGACCACGTGCAGGTGTGGCCGGGGCGGTCGCCGGCGGGACGGTGGGGCGGGCCGTCGTGGTCGCCGCCGAGCTCGACGGTGGGGTACGAGCGCCGGTACAACCGGGCCCTGCGGGCGGCCCTGGGCGGGGAGCAGCGGTTTGTTGACACGATGCTGGAGGAGCCGCCGGAGGGGCTGCTGTCGCTGCCGCGGATCGAGCGCGCGAACCTGCGGGGGCCCGAGCCGCTGCACGCGCTGCCCAGCCCCGCGCGGCTGACGGCGGGCGAGCTGCGGTCGCTGGACCCTCGGCGGGCGGCGGTGCTCGACACGCGGCCATGGTCGGTGTACCGGTCGGCGCACCTGCCCGGGGCGCTGTTTGCGCCGATGGACGCGACGTTCCCGTTCGTGGCTTCGAGCTTCGTGGGCGCGCAGCAGCCGGTGTACCTGATCGTGGAGCCCGACCAGCTCGACGAGGCGGTGCGCGACCTGGTGCGGCTGGGGCTCGACACCGTGGCGGGCTGGACGGCCCCGGCCGACCTGGTGGGGCACGAGAGCGCCGGCGAGCTGGCGGCGATCGAGGACGCCGACGCGAACGACGCCATCGAGCTGCTGGACTCGCGCGGCGTGTGGGTGCTGGACATCCGGAGGCGGGGGGAGTTCGCCGAGGCCCGGATCCCGGGTTCGGTGAACGTGCCGAGCGAGGAGCTGCCGTCGCGGCTGGACGAGCTGCCGCGGGACCGGCGGATTCTGGTGACGTGCCGGTCGGGGCTGCGTTCGGCGCGCTCGGCGGCGTACCTGAAGCGGATGGGGTTCGACGTGATCAACCTGGCGGGCGGTCTGACGGCGTGGGAGAGCGCGCTGGCGACGCTGGAGCGGTAGCGGCGGGGTATGCTCTGGGCCGGCGCGCCGGGGCAGGCGGCCCGCGGGCCCGACCCAGGGAGAGCCGATGGCCAGAGTCGTCCGCTGCGGACTGATCCAGTGCAGCAATCCGATCAATGACGAGACGCGCCCGATCGGCGAGATCCAGCGGGCGATGGTCGAGAAGCACATCCCGTTCGTGGAAGAGGCCGGGCGCCGGGGCGTGCAGATTCTGTGCCTGCAGGAGATCTTCAACGGGCCGTACTTCTGCCCGAGCCAGGACCCGCGGTGGTACGCGGCGGCGGAGGAGGTGCCCGGGCCGACGACGCTGCTGATGGCCGAGTACGCCAGGAAGCACCGCATGGCGATGGTGGTGCCGGTGTACGAGCGCGAGATGAGCGGGGTGCTGTACAACACCGCGGCGGTGTTCGACGCCGACGGGTCGTACCTGGGCAAGTACCGCAAGCAGCACATCCCGCAGGTGCAGCCGGGGTTCTTCGAGAAGTTCTTCTTCAAGCCGGGGACGCTGGGCTACCCGGTGTTCCGCACGCGGTACGCGACGATCGGCGTGTACATCTGCTACGACCGGCATTTTCCCGAGGGGGCGCGGTGCCTGGGGCTGAACGGCGCGGAGATCGTGTTCAACCCCTCGGCCACGGTGGCGGGGCTCTCGCAGTACCTCTGGAAGATCGAGCAGCCGGCCCACGCGGTGGCCAACGGGTACTTCATGGGGAACATCAACCGGGTGGGGGTCGAGGCGCCGTGGAACATCGGGAAGTTCTACGGGACCAGCTACTTCGTGAACCCGCGCGGCGAGACGGTGGCCCAGGCCTCGGAGGACGGCGACGAGCTGCTGGTGGCCGACCTGGACCTCTCGATGATCGAGCAGGTGCGGTCGACGTGGCAGTTCTACCGCGACCGGCGGCCGGAGACCTACGGGCCGATCGCCGAGGCCTGATCGCGGCGGGCGGGAGCCGTGAAGACCGCACGGCGGCGGGACGGAAGGGCCGAGAAATCGCCCTTTGGCGGCCCATTCCCCGCGCGGCCCGGGACGCCCCCGGACACCCCGGAAGTGGACAAACGCCGGCGGCGAGCGGATACTTCTTCCCCCGTTTCGCCACCTTAGCTCAGCCGGTAGAGCGACGCTTTCGTAAAGCGTAGGTCCGGGGTTCGAGTCCCCGAGGTGGCTTTGGCCTTGGGCGTGCTGGGGGCGTGGAGAGGGCTTGGTTGGGGGCCTGGTGGGGGCTTGGTG
>JACVCL010000081.1 GCA_016742075.1 Phycisphaerales bacterium | reverse complement strand
GCCCAGCGCCACGATGTAGAGCGTGGCCAGCATCCGCAGGGGCGGTCCGCCGTGCCGCCGGATGCCGACGGGGTCGAGCACCATCGGCTCGCCGTCCGGGGCGATGAGCACGTTCGACGGCTTGAGGTCGCGGTTCTCGATCGAGGCGGCCGAGTGGGCCCCGACGAGCCGGCCGATGCGCCGGGCCAGTGCGTGCTGCGGGCGGGGCGGCTGGCCGCGGGCGTCGGTCCAGTCGCGGAGCACTTCCAGCAGCGTGCGTCCTTCGGCAAAGTCGTACACCAGGCACTCAAGAAGTTCGCCGCCGTCGGCCGCGGCGCGGAACAACAGCCGGGGCCGGGGGGTGTTGATCCCGCACCGCAGGAGGCGCATCGCCCCGTTCCACTGCCTGAGGCCGCGCCCGCCGACGCAGCGGCTGAGCAGCGGCACCCGGGCCCCCAGCCTCTGCAGCGCCCGGCGCACCGCGACAGCCTTGAGCACCAGCGGCGGCCCCGAGGGCATGCCCACCTTCCACACCGTGGCTGCGCCCGGCTCATGCTTGAGCACCTGCGAGCCGGCGAGCACCCGCCGATCGGCGACGTGGGCGGGCAGCCGGCCTGCATCGGCACGGGGGCCGCGGATCAGGCGCACGCTCTCGGGCCTCGGGAAGAGCACGCGGCCAGCGTAGCGGGGCCGGGGTACCATCGGCCTGATGCCGGTCCACCCGCCGAGGCTCGCGGTCGCGATCATCTGCAAGGACAACGCGCCGACCATCGGCCGGACCCTCGACAGCCTGCGGCCGCTGGCCCCCGCGGTGGTCGCCCTCGATTCGGGCTCGAAGGACGCGACGATCGAGATGCTGCGGGCGTTCGGGGCTGAGATTCGCCATCAGCCGTGGCAGGGGCACGTGCAGCAGAAGCAGCGGGCGCTGGAGGCGGCCGAGGCCACCGGCGCCCCGTGGATTCTCAGCCTCGACAGCGACGAGTCGCTGGAGCCGGATCTGGCCGCGGCCGTCGAAGGCGTGCTGGCGGCGGCGCCGGCGGACGTGGCGGGCTTCGAGGTCAACCGCAAGGTGTGGTGGGAAGGCCGTTTTCTCCACCACGCGTGGCAGCCCGAGTGGCGGCTGCGGCTGGTGCGGAACGGCCGCGCGGAGTGGGGTGGCTTCGACCCCCATGACCAGCTGCGGCTGAAGCCCGGCGTTGGCCGCGTGGGCCGTCTTGCGGGCGACCTTCGGCACGACTCGATCGGCGCGGCCCGGGACTTCATCGTCAAGCAGCGGGCGCACGGCCTGACCGCGGCCCGGAGCCTCAGGGCGCTGGGGCGGCGCGGCAGCGTCTGGAGGGCCGTCACCAGCCCCATGGGCGCCTGGCTCAAGCAGATGGTGCTCAAGCGGGCCTTTCTCGACGGCCGGCGCGGCTGGTTCGCGGCCTATGCCTCGGCGGTGGCGGCCCGCGCCAAGCACCGGGCCCTTCTCGAGCTGTCCAGGGAGGGTGCGCCATGACCGTCGACCTGCCGTGGATCGGGGCTGTCGCGGTCGCCTATATCGTGGGAAGCATCCCCTTCGGCCTGCTCGTGGCGCGGGCCAGGGGCATCGACATCCGCCAGCACGGCTCGAAGAACATCGGCGCCACGAACGTCGGGCGCGTGCTGGGCAAGCGGTGGGGCCAGTTGGTGTTCGCGCTCGACGCGCTGAAGGGTGCGGCGCCGGTGGTGGGGCTGGGCTGGTGGCTGGGCTACCTTGGTGCGCCCGAGGCGGGCGCCGGGCGGGCCGGCCAGTGGCTCGCGGTGGCGATCGCGGCGGTGCTCGGGCACATCTTCCCGGTCTGGCTGCGATTCAAGGGCGGGAAGGGCGTGGCCACCGGGTTCGGGGCCATGGCCGGGCTGTGGCCGGTGGTGACGATCCCCGCGTTCGGCGCGCTGCTCGCCTGGCTCGTGACGCTCCGCGCGACGCGGTACGTCAGCGTGTCGTCGTGCGTGGCCGCGGCGGCGCTGCCGGTGCTTGTGGCCGTAACGCGTCCCGGCGCGCCGTGGCCGTACCTCGCCCTCACCGGCGGGGTGGCAGCCCTGGTGGTCTTCAAGCACCGCGCGAACCTGGCGCGGGTGCGTGCGGGGACCGAGCCGAAGGTTGGGCGGGTGGGGGGAAGTGGGGGGGCGCAGCAGGGCTGACCGCGCGGCCGCGGCGCCGGGTCACTTATCGACCGGGCACGACTGATCGGCCGACCACTCCGAGAAGCTCATGTAGTAGTTGCGGACATCGGTGAAGCCGGCGTGCGCCGCGGCGAGCGCGGCCAGCGACGCCCGCCCGCCCGACTGGCAGTAGGTGATCATCGGCCGGTCGGGCGAAAGGCCGGCGCCGGTGAGCAGCGTGCGCAGCTCGGCGGGCGGCCGCAGCCGGCCCTGCTCGTTGAGCAGCGCCGCGTGCGGGACGTTGACCGCACCCGGCACGCGCCCGCCGCGTGGGTTGCCACGCGGGTCGGCGCCCGTGTACTCGTTGACCGTCCGGGCGTCGAGGATCTGCGGCCGGGCCGACGCCTCGGCGGCGAGCGTCTGCCGCAGCGCCTCGCGCTCTTCGAGCCCGACGACCCCCGCCCCGAACGCCCGGTCGGGCCAGCGGGCCGCGGCCGGCGCGGCCCCGTCGGGACCCGAGCGGATGAAGCCCTCGGACACCAGCGGGCGCGCGGCCTTGAAGCCGCCGTTCAGCACGCTGGCATCGCCGACGCCGATGTGCTGCAGGATGAACCAGATCCGAGCCGCGTCGGTGAGACCGCCGGCGTCGTACACCAGCACGGGGGTGTTGGGGCCGATGCCGAGCGCCGAGGCGCGGCCGCGCCAGAAGGCGGCGTCGGTGAGGGGCGATTCCTTCGATCGGCTCCGCTCACCCCACTCGGCCAGGTCGATGCGCCGGGCCCCCGCCAGCCGGGCCGCCTCGAAGTCGGCGAGCGGGCGGGTATCGAGCACCACCGGCGGACGCGACGAGCCGAGCACCCGGCCGAGATCCTCCGGCTCGATCACCACCGGCGGCCGGCCCGCCATCGGCGGTCGCTCGCCGGCCGGCCCGCGGCTGGCGCAGGCGGAAAGCAGGAACGCGAGCGGCACAATCAGGAGCGCGGCGAGCGTGCGGAGCATGGATGTGTCCTTGTTCAGGTGGGGCTTGCCAGAGGCCGACCGGCCGCCGGGATCGTCTCTCCGATGGGGCCGCCGGGCAACCCGGCCGGTCGGGCGAGGGGCTGCTACGCTCTGGGCCCGATGCCCAAGGCCCGCTCCCTGCTTCTGGTGAAACTCCTCGACGGCGACGACGAGCACTCGGGCACCATGCTGCACGCCGTGCCGCTGGGCACGTTCCGAGAGGTCGTTGAGGCCTTCGCGGCGTACAACACGGGCCCCGACGGCGATCCTGAGTCCTCGAACCTCCTCTACGGTCCGGGCATCCGCGTCGAGCTGCCGTTCGTCGACGCCCGCGACCCCGTGCAGCAGGTGGTGGTGTCGCTGACGGAAGAGGACATCGCCTGGTCGGTGCTCGAGCGCATCTGCCGCGGCCTGAAGTGGAAGATGATGGACCCCGGCACCGGCCGCACCTTCGGCTAACCCCCCCATCCCAAACCCCCACCCCAGACCCCCATCCCAGACCGCCTCCCAAGCCCTCTGGAAGCCAAGAGAGAGAGAATCGACATGCCGCAGGAAACCAAGGCCGACGCCGGATCGATGCCGGGCAAGGGTGCCGCGGGAGCAACGGAAGCGGCCGAGAAGACCCCGTCCCTCCAGGGCCTGATCGCCACGCGCCAGGACGAGGCCGCCCTGCTTGACGCCCTCGAGAAGGCCTTTGACTACCGCGGCGACGTGACGATCACCCGGGCCTCGGGCGAGCAGGTGGTCGGGTACATCTTCGACCGCGTTCGGGCCAGGAGCGGCCGGCTGGCCGACTCCTACGTCCGTCTGATGCCGGTGACCAGCGACGACAAGGTGAAGATCGCCTTCAGCGACATCGCCCGCCTGGAGTTCAGCGGCAAGGACACCGCGCAGGGCAAGTCGTTCGAGACGTGGCTGAAGAAGTACGTCGAGAAGAAGCTCGCGGGCGAGAAGGCCTCAATCGAGTCGGAGTCGCTCGATTGACGCTCCCGACCGCGAAAGGCGAGAGGGGGAAGCCGAAGGTGCTCTTTCTGTGCACGGGCAACTCGTGCCGCAGCCAGATGTCCGAGGGCTTTGCGCGGGCGATGCACGGAGCGTGGCTCATCGCCGAGTCGGCCGGAACCGCGCCGGGCGCACTGAACCCGCTTGCGGTGCGTGTGATGGGCGAGGCGGGGGTGGACATCTCGGCGGGCCGGTCCAAGCACGTCGAAGAGTTCGCCGCCGCCGAGGTCGATCTGGTGGTCACCGTGTGCGGCCGGGCCGATCAGGTGTGCCCGCGACTCCGAGGAGCCGGCCGGGTGATCCACGAGCCCTTCGACGACCCGCCGCACCTGGCCGCCGGCTGCGCTTCCGAGGAGGAGGCGCTGCCGCACTATCGGCGCGTCCGCGACGAGATCCGGGCGTTCGTGAGCGGTCGGCTTCCCGTGCTGCTCGGGCGCGGCTGAGCGTTACTCGGGCAGCAACCGCCCCACGGTGCGAGGTCTGAAGGGGAAGTCGGCGGCGACCCGCCGAAGGTCGTCGAGGGTTACGGCGTTGATGCGGGCCAGTTCGTCCTCCAGCGTCTGGTAGCGGCCCAGGTACGTCCAAAGCCGGCCCAGCCGCTGCATGCGCCCTCCCGGGCGCTCGCCGGCGAGCGCGGCACCGGTGGCCGTCTTGTTCCGCAGGCGCTCGAGGTCGTCCTGTGTGAGCGAGGCCACCAGGCCGTCGATCTCCCGGTCGATGGCCGCGGCCACTTCGTCGAGGCGGTCGGGGTCCGCGGCGGCGAAGGCGTAGTAGTCGCCGCAGCCGTCGCGCGGGTCGAACGCGGCCTGGGCCTCCTCGGCAAGGCCGGGCTCGACGAGCGCCCAGTGCAGGCGGGAGTTGTCGGCGGCGCCGAGGATCTGCGAGAGCATGGCCGCGGCGTAGCGGCGGTCGTCCTGCGCCGAGGGCGCCGGGGCGATCATGAGCAGGTAGCCGCGGTTCACCTTCGCGTCGCGCAGCGTGAACGTCCGGTCGACCACGGCGGGTGTGCCCGTCCCGCGGGCGGCGGCGGTCCGCGTCCAGCGGCCGCACAGCGAGGCGATCTGGTCGACGGCTTCCGCGAAGTCGACGCGCCCGGCGAGAGCGACGGTCGTGTTGTCGGCCGAGTAGCGCGCGTCGAAGTAGGCCTGCATCTGGTCGCGCTGAAGATCGGTGATGGTGCGCGCCGTGCCGAGCACGCGGTGCGCCAGCGGGTGCCGGCCGTAGTACTCCTCCATCGCCCGCTCGTAGAGCACCCAGAAGGGCTGGTCCTGGTACATGGCGATCTCTTCGAGGATCACGCCCTTCTCGGTGTCGAAGTCGGTCTGCCGCAGGGCCGGGCGCATGATGTCGGCGAGGATGTCGGTGGCCCGGGTCAGGTGCTCGGGCAGCACCGACGCGTAGAAACACGTCATCTCGCCGGTGGTGTAGGCGTTGGCGCTGGCGCCCAGCTCGTCGAACTCGCGGTTGACGTCCTCCGCCGTGCGCCGGGCGGTGCCCTTGAACATCATGTGCTCGAGGAAGTGCGACACGCCCATCACCTCGGAGCGCTCGTCCCGCGCGCCGGTCTTCACGAAGAACCCGCACGCGGCGGTGTGCGCCGCGGGGTCCGTCTCAGCGATGACGGTCAGGCCGTTGGGCAGCGTGGTGTGCTCGAAGGTGACGGGCATGGGCGCAGTTTATCCCTGCCGCGGCCCCTCACCGGCGTGGGGCGGGCGCGGCGCCGGGCCGAGCGCCGCCGCCAGCTCGGCCGCCGCCGCCAGCGGGTCCGCGGCGCTGCACACCGCCGCGCTTGCCGCCACCCCCCGGGCGCCCGCGGCGGCCACCTGCCCGACGTTCACGAGGCCGATGCCGCCGATCGCCAGGTGCGGCGGCAGAGGCGGGTCCGCCGCGAGGTACTCGCGCAGGAACGCCGGCCCGGCCACCGAGCCGTCGGTCCGCCCGCCGGGGCTCGCCTTGGTCGTGGTCGCGAACATCGGGCCGACACCGCACAGGTCGGCGCCGTCGCCTCTTGCCGCGCGGGCCTGATCGATCGTGGTGGTTGAGACGCCCACGAGCAGCTCGAAGCCGAAGATCCGCCGCGCCTCGGCCACCGACATATCGGTCTGGCCCAGGTGCACGCCGTCGGCCCCGGCGAGCAGGGCCACGTCGGGCCGGTCGTTCACGAAGACCGCCACGCCCCGCGGCTTGGCAAGACCGACCAGCCGGCGGGCTCTCGACAGCAGCTCGCGGTCGGTCAGCGACTTCTCGCGCAGCTGCAGGCAGTCGGCGCCGCCGTCCATCGCCAGGCGGGCCACCTCGGGCCACGGATGGTGCGCACACAGCGACTCGGTGAGCAGCACGCACAGCCGGAACTGCCGTCCCCGGCCCGTGCCCAGGGCCAGGGCGAGCGTCCGCTCGGCGTCGTACCCGCGGTAGCGGAGCTGCTCGACGGCCGCGGCGGCCCCGGCCGCGCCGGGACACGACGCCGCGAGCGCCTTGCAACCCTCCTCGATGGCCCGCAGCGCCTCGGAGAGGCGCTTGCCCGCGGCGACCGCCGCGTCGCGCAGGCCGCTGCGCCGGACCTCGGCCGGGGTGCTCACCGCGGTGCCGACATCGCCCGGCGTGTCGCGGTGGGCGATCAGCAGCCCCTCGGGCAGCCGCGCCAGGGCGGCGGCCAGGTCGTGGCGGATGTTCTTGAGCGTCCGGCAGAGGGGCTGGTGATCGAGGCCGAAGCGCGCGACATCCTCCATGACGCGCAGGGCCTCGCGGGCCCGGTTGGCGTTGGCGTCGATGAGCCTCGGCGCGGTCACTGCCCCTTGGCCTTGGCCTGCGGGTAGACGATCAGCCGGTCGTGGACGAGCAGCGTGAGATCGGCCAGGCCGCGCCCGGTCACGTCGGCGATGATCGCCCGGCTGGGTTCGAACTCGCGCCCGGCGCCGCGCGTGAACAGCCGGCTCTCGAAGACCTTGAACTCGGTCGCGGTCACCAGCTTGCGCGCGGCCGAGAACGACAGCACCTGGCACATCTGCCGGCCCGCATCGAGCACCACCAGGTCGAGGAAGCCGTCGTTGTTCACGTCACCGGCGAACATCGAGTGGGGGATGCGGTCCTCGTCGTCCCAGCGGTAGCTGGCGACCTCGGCCAGTTCCGGGCGGTCGCCGCCCAGGCGCACCACCGCGAAGCCGTCGTCGCTCAGCACCAGCACATTCGGCTGGCCGTCGCCGGTGAATGACCCCGTGCGGATGCCCGAGACCTCCAGGCCGCTGAGGCGGAGCTTGTCGGTGATGCCCCAGACCCCCTTGTCGTCGCGCGACATGAGCACCAGGCGCCGGTTGGCCTTGTCGGCAGCGACGATGCTCCGCCTGCCCCCTTGCTCCAGCACCGCCACGCCGCTGAAGGCCGTGGTGGCGTCGGGCATCGTGATCTGCTCGGTCACGCTCCAGCCCTTCTCGGCGTCGAAGCGGCAGGCGCGGACGAAGTTCTTGTCGGCGATCAGCAGCTCCTCGAAGCCGTCGCCGTTGAAATCGAACCCCGCGGTGTTGCCCGGGCCCGCGGCCTGCACCAGGCCGTACTGCGGCATCGTCTTGTCGGTCACCACCACCGGCGTGCCGCCGTCGTCGACGGTCCGCACCATCACCATCGGCTCGCCGGGGGTGAACAGGATTAGGTCGGTCTTGCCGTCGTGGTCGAAGTCGCCCGCGATGATCGACTGCGGCGGGCGGCTGACACCCTCCAGCTTCACCACCACCGGCTCCTTCCCGCCGGGGCGGTGGATCTCGAGCGTGTGCGAGCGGCCGTCTTTCACCACCAGCGCCGCCGCGGGGCCGTCCTTCAGTTTCACGGCGTTCATCGCCACCGGCGTCGCCCCGGCGGTCTTCACCGGCAGCGGCTGCGGGAAGCCCATGCGGCCGGTCGAGGCGTCGAACGCCGCCACGCCCGCGACCTTCTCCTCCTCGCTCAGCACCAGCACCGACCTGGTCCCGGGCTTGTCCCACTCGCTGACCGCGACCGTCTTCGGGGCCTTGAAGCTGCTGAACAGCTGCGGCTTGGCGAAGCCCACGCCCTTGGCCTGGCGGTACACCACCACGCCGTTGGCCTTGCCGTCGGTCGCCAGCAGGTCGGGCATGCCATCGCCGTCGACGTCGGCCACGACGACCGAGCGGTCCTTGTCGGCCCCGCCGGCGAAGCCGAAGACCTCGGCCGCCGCCTCGCGCTCGCCGCCCTTGCCTCCCGAGGCCGTGTCGAGTTTCCTGGTGAGCAGGTCGTACACCGCCACGCGCTTGCTCGCCCGCTCGATGACGCCGATCGACGCGGCCTTGCGCCCGTCGAACCGGATCGCCCGCGTCTCGACGAGTGCCGGCATCTCGAAGCGCACCTCGGGCCCCAGGCCCCCGCCCGGCTGCTGCAGCCACAGCCGCAGGGGCGTCGGGCTCTCGGGGATCACGCCCAGCACGTCGGCCTTGCCGTCGCCGTTGAAGTCCTCGACGTACAGGGCCACGATCTCGCCGCCCGAGCCCAGATCCACCGGCTCGCCGGTGATGCCGCCCGCCGAGAGGTCGAAGATGCTGATCTTGCCCTTGGCCAGGGCCAGAATCTGCGGCGAGCCCTTGCCGAGCACGTCGGCCACCTCCAGCCCCTCGGGGCCGCCCGAAAGCCCCGGCACCCGGCGCGAGGCCGACTCCTCGAAGCTCAGCTTGTCCTTCTGACGCAGGATGAACAGGTCCGACGGGTTGGCCCCCACGCACACCAGGTCGGGCTTGCCGTCGCCGTCGACGTCGATCGCCTTCACCGAGCCCACCCGCCGCGACACCGGCACCTCCACGCGGTCGTACCACGGGCTCGGCGGCAGACGGTTCACCCGCAGGTCCCGCTGCAGCTCCTGCTCGGTGCGCGGGCCGGTCCGCTGGCGATGGATCTCGATCCGGCTCTTGGCGTTGTTGACCACCACCAGGTCGTTCAGCCGGTCGCCGTCCATGTCGGCGACCACCGCCGGCCCCATGCCGCGGTCCACCACGATGATCCGGGGCTCCTCCCAGCCGAAGTACCGCCCCAGTTCGCCCCCAGGCTTGCCCGCTGCGGGCGAGGCCGGCAGGAACGCGACGCCCGCGGCCAGAACCAGCGCGGCGGTGCAACGGAAAATGGTGTTCGGCATCGGTACGGTCCTCGGGTGGCGTCCCGGGCCGCGGCCCGGGGTTGTGCGGCTGGTCGATCGGATACGCGGCGGCATCGGAAATCCGGCGGCGAACGAAGTTTGCCGGGGCCGATCAATGTACCGAACCGGCCGGCACCACGAGGCGGTAAATCCCACGGTCTGGAATCGGAACATCTTTCGTCCCGGCCGTTCGACCGATCGCCCCCGGCCGGTTCCCGGCGCCCGCGGGCATTATGCTCCGCCTTCCGGAACCGTCGCCCGCGCGGGCGGAACCCGGGGTTCGGCGGTCTCTCTCTCGCACGAAAGGCGGCGGATGATGACGCATCGCACGTGGATCGGCGCCCTCGCTCTTCTCGCCGCGGCCGGCGCGGCGCTGGCCGTCAGCACGCCCGACGCCGCCACGCCCCCCGCGGCCCCCGCCGCCGCGGCGCCGGCCAAGCCGCTGAGCATGGACACCCTCACGCTCTCCGACGGGCGGGTGATCTCCGGCCCCATCCTGAAGCAGACCGCCGACACGGTGTGGGTCGACATGGGCTTCACCGTCATGGCCGTGCCGCGGAACCAGATCAAGAGCATCCTGCTGGCCGACCGCGGCGCCGAGCCCGAGGCCGCGGCCGACGGCAAGTCGCTCTTCCGCGTCGCCGCGCGCCTCGCCGAGAGCAACCCCAAGGAACTCGCCCGCCAGCTCGGCGAGTCGGTCATCACCGTCAACACCCCCGGCGGGCTGGGCTCGGGCTTCATCATCCACCCCGACGGCTACGCCGTCACCAACGCCCACGTTATCCAGGGCGAGACCCGCATCAAGGCCACCATCTTCCTGCAGGGCGAGCGCGAGATCCGCCGCAAGACCATCGACGACGTCGAGATCATCGCCGTCAACGACCACCTCGACCTCGCCCTCATCCGACTCAAGAGCCCCGACGGCCAGCCGTTCAAAACCGTCCCCGTGCACGGCGCCGACCAGCTCGAGGCCGGGCAGGAGGTCTTCGCCATCGGCTCGCCCCTCGGCCTCGAGCGCACGCTCAGCCAGGGCGTCGTCGCCACCACCAACCGCAACTTCGAGGGGCTCACCTTCATCCAGACCACCGCCCCCATCAACCCCGGCAACTCCGGCGGCCCCCTCTTCAATCTCAAGGGCGAGGTCATCGGCGTCACCAACATGAAGATCCCCCTCGGCGAGGGCATGGGCTTCGCCATCCCCGCCCGCTACCTCCGCGACTTCATCAACAACCGCGACGCCTTCGCCTACGACAAGGAAAACCCCAACTCCGGCTACACCTACCACGAGGCCCCGCCCCGCCAGGACTTCGGCAAGCCCGACCTCCTCAACGACGCCACCGGCGGCTGACCCCCCCTTCACCCCCTCACCCCCCCTCACGCC
>JACVCL010000080.1 GCA_016742075.1 Phycisphaerales bacterium | reverse complement strand
CCCACCCCCCCCACCCCCGCCACCACCACCACCCTCACCACCACCACCACGGCCGTCAGCGGTCTCCGGCTGCCCCGCAGGGCGGCCGTCGCCAATGGGTGCCCGACCCCGATCGCCGGCCCGCCGCGCCAGCTCCTCCTCGGTCGCCGCCCGGCGCATCGCCGGCGAAAGCCTGATCGTCATCTCCGAGCGCACGATGTTCCGCGGCAGCTCCCGCGCGTCCACGAACAGCTCGATCGTCCTGGGCTTCTCCAGATGGTGAAGTCCGCCGTCCCCGTCGTCGGCGCAGGCGCCCGCCGAGGCGAACAGCCCGATCACCGGCGCCATCAATCGTCGGACCATGCGAAGACCTCCCCTGGGTGCGAGGGCCGATGCTATCGCGACGGGCCGCGCGCAGCCCGGGCGGCCCGACCGCCCGCCGGCCCGCCCGGGGCCGAGCCGATCAGCAGCTTCTCGAACGCCGCGGCCGCGGGCGAGGGCACCCGGTCGCGCCGACGCACGATCGCCAGGCTCCGCGACACGCCGCCTTCGCGGCAGTCCAGCCCCTCCCCCGGCCCCAGCGCGAACCGCGACACCAGCGCCATCCCCACCCCCGCCTCCACCATCCGCTTGATCCCCTCGATCGACCGCAGCTCCATCACCACGTCGGGCGACACTCCGTGCTCCGCCAGCGCCCGGTCGATCACCATCCGCACCGCCGACCCCGCCTCGAAGGCGATCATCGGCTCCCCGGCCGCGATGTCCTTCCAGCGGAAACTCCGCGCCCCCGAGAGCCGATGCCCCGGCGGCACGATGAGCTTCAGCGCATCCTCGGCCCAGGGCCGCACCAGCAGGTCGGCCGTCCCCGGCCCCTCCAGCGGCAGCGTCACGATCCCCAGGTCAAGCTCGCCCGACAGCACGCCCTGCGCCACCGCCCGCGAGCCCGCCTCGCGCACCGAGAACCGCAGCCCCGGGTGGGCCCTCCGGAACGCCGAGATCACCGGCGGCAGCAGGCACGTGATGGCCGTGGCCCCGCCCCCGAGCGCGATCGACCCGCCCTCGAGCCCCGCCAGCGCCCGCACCGCCCGCCGGGCCTGCTCCGAGGCGCGCAGAGCATCCTCGGCGTGCCGCAGGAACACCCGCCCCGCCTCCGTCAGTTCCACCCCCCGCCCGGTGCGGTGGAACAGTTCGAGCCCCAGATCGGCCTCAAGCTTCTTCAGCATCGCCGACAGCGCCGGCTGCGAGATGCCCAGGGCGTGCGCCGCCCGCGTCACGTGCCCGTGCTGCGCGATCGCTCGCACCTGCCGCAGAGTGGTCAGCTCCATCGGCGCCATTGTGCCCGAAAGACCGGACGACCGATCGCCCAGCGCCGCACCACCCGATCAAGCAGCCGGCCCCGTCGTCGCGGGGCCGGCCGAGAAAGAAAGGAAGAGCTTCAGACTGTTCTACGGGGTCACCGAGCCCGGGTTTCACCGCCGGCACGGCCGCGGCCCCCGTGGGGCCCACCGCTACCGGGGCCTGTTTCCGCCGGGCGCCGGCTGCGTCGTGGAGGACGACGGACCCGCCGGCTTCTGCTGCTCGGCCAGCTTGCCCAGCAGTTCCTCCAGGCGCGCCAAACGCCTATCGAGCGCATCCAGCCGCCGCGTCGTCTCGGGGCTGTCGCCCGAGGCGTCGCCCTGCTGACCCATGTGCATCCCGCGGGCGATGATGCTCGGCGGGTCGTTCCCGATCGGCGGGATCACGATCGGGCCGCCGCCTTGGAACGTCAGCGACGACAGACTCGACGCCGCCGCACGCTGCGCCAGCTCCGACGCGGCCGCCGAGAGCTCACGGGTGAGTTTCGACAGCTCCTCGGCCCGCTTCGAAGCCTCGGCCGGCCTCGCCGCGAGCTCGCCCGACAGCTGCTCGAGCCTGCCCGACAGCTCCGCCACCTTCTCGTTGAGCCGGCCGACCTGCTCGCCGGGATCCGCGAACATCTGCGCCATCCCCAGCACACGACGGCGGTTGGGCGCCAGCTCCAGCGTCACCTTCTGCCGCTCGCCGCGCCGGACATACTCGATCTCGACCTTGTCCCCCGGGTTCTTGTCGCGCAGCACCGACCGAACCTCATCGAACGTGGGGTTCTCGGCGTCGGCGATGCGGACGATCACGTCGTTCACGCGCAGCCCGGCTTTCTCGGCCGGGCTCCCGCTCTCGACGCTCGTGATCGTCACCGCCCGACCCGGCTGGATGTTCAGCTGCTCGGCCACCGCCTCCGCCACCGGCGCCATCGTCACACCCATGAACGCCCGCGGCATCGTCGCGCCCGTCAGGCCCAGCGCGCCGCCGGCCGTGTTCTGCTCGTTCCACCAGTTCTGCCACTCCGCCGGCATGCGGAACTGGAACACCTCGTCCCCCTGCGATCCCTGCGGAATCTCCTGCGTCACCTGCAACTTCCCGTCCAGGTACACCCGCACCTGCCCGCCCTCCCGAACCACCCTGATCTGCTTCCCGTCGGGCGTCGTGCGCACCGTCTCCGACCGCGCCTGCACCTGCACCGACCCCTCCGACCGCTCACCACCGGGGGCGCCCACGATCACGCGGGACTGCGCCGCGGACGGCTGGCCAAGCCCCAGGAGCGTCCCCGCCGCGAGCGACACCACGAACATCGACGAACGGCTGCACATGAAACACCTCCGTGATCCGAACCCACACCCGGCCCCGGAACCCTCACCCACTGAGAAGGCCGGTCATCAGAGCGGCCTGGCCGACGCCGGCGTCGGGCTGTCGCCCACCGGCACCAGGCGGGTCACACCCGCCTCGTCCTTGGAGACGCCCAGCACCGGCGCATCCGTCACGCGACGACGCTCAACGATCTGCCGCACGTACGTGATCTCACGGTCGCCCGTCGGAAGATCGCGCGACTCCACCAGCCGCGCCGGCATCTCGCCCAGAATACGACCCTCCGCAAGCCCCGAGCGCATGAACCGCGAGTAGTAGTCGTCCGTGCTCATCGGCGGCTCGGCCGCCACCGGCGCCAGGCCGATGCCCACGCCCGCCCGGTTCATTCCGCCGCCCGGGAAGCTCTGCCGGAACACCCCGCTCGTCGACGCCCACACCAGCGCCACCGCCGCGGCCGCCGCCCAGCCCCCCCACTGCCGCGCACGCCCGCCGGTCCCCGCCCCGCCGGCCCCGATCCGCGCCAGCACGTCGTGCCGCGGCAGATCGATCAGCTCCGCCACCGCCACGCGGTCCTCGACCGCGCGGATCAACCTCGCGTGCGCCCGCTGCGCCGACGCCAGCCGCGTCCACACCGCTTGGTCCGTCCCCGCCAGGCGCTCAAGCTCGGCCCAGTCGGCCGGCGTGGCCTCGCCGTCCACGACACGCCCGAGCAGGACTTCCTCCAGCTCCGACGCCGGACGCGGTTCGTGATGCCGTGGATCGTTGCTCATGCTTCACCTCGACGCGCCGCGGGCGGCGCCTCTCCCCCGGCGCGGGCCGCGGCGGCCTGCGCCTCAAGGCGGTCACGCACCATGCGCCGCGCCCGGACCAGCCGTGTCTCGATCGTCGTCACCGGAATCCCCAGGATCTCCGAGATCTGCTTGTACGAGAGCCCCCGCACCGCCTTCAGCAGCAGCGGCTCGCGGTACTCCTCGGGCAGGTCCAGCGCCATGCGCATCGCCAAGCCCGCCTGCTCCTTGTCGTCGCCCGAGGGCCCCGCCGCCTCGCCCCGGTCCGGCGTCCGGTCGGCGTCGATCTCCGCTCCGCCCGCGATCACCCGCTGACGAACCGACTGCCTCCGACCGCTCGTCCGCGCCACGTTGATCGCCACCGTCCGCAGCCACGGCTTCACCGAGGCCGGATCACGCAGCGACAAACCCTCCCGCACCAGCCGCATCGCCACCTCCTGCAGCAGGTCCTCCAACTCGGCCCCCCGCGGCATGTGCGCCAGGATCAGCGCGGCCACCCAGCGCCGGTTGGTCTCCCACAGCACGTGGAGCCAATCCGTGTCGTCCGGGCTGAGCGAGGCCAGGGCTGGAGGGGGGCTCATGGCGTTCATGATCAGGAGACGCGCCCGGCGCGGCCGTCCGTCGCCGATGCCCCCGGCACGCCCGGGAATCGTTCGGGGAACGGCCGCCCGTGTTCTACCGCCCCGCGCCGGGGATGGGGGTGAATTCGGCCGTCCCAACGCCCCCGGGCGAGAATCCGGGCAATCCCTATCCTTTCCCGACCGATGCCCGACCCGCGACCACCCGAGCCCAGGCAGCCCGAGTCGGTGATGCCCTTCGGGGAGCACCTCGAAGAGCTCCGCCGCCGGCTCATCTGGATGCTGGTGGCCCCCATTCCCATCCTCATCGCGGCCCTGATCCTGGGCCCCCGCATCCTCCTCTGGGTCACCCGCCCCCTCGAGCACGCCCTCCGCGCCGCCCAGCAGCCGGTCAACTACATCGCCACCAGCCCCGTCGAGGGCTTTGTCCTCTATCTGAAGGTGTCCTTCGTGGCGACGCTCCTCGTCGCCATGCCCTGGATCCTCTACCAGCTCTGGCTCTTCATCCGCCCCGGCCTCTACTCGCACGAGCGCCGCTTCGCCTACTTCCTCATGCCCATGAGCGTCGCGATGACCGGCCTGGCGATCGCCTTCCTCTACTGGGTGCTGCTCCCCTTCTCCCTCTACTTCCTCATCAACTTCGGCGCCACCCTCATCAAGCAGGATGTCCCCCGCGCCGACCCGCCCCCCGGCATCGTCCTGCCCCATGTGCCCGTCCTCGATGGCGACCCCGCCGAGCCCACGCCCGGCCAGATGTGGATCAACAAGCCCCTCGAAGAGCTCCGCATCCGCACCGACGAACGCACCACCCGAACCCTCCGGCTCTCGGGCGACAGCGTCATCGCCCAGCAGTACCGCCTCGACGAGTACATCACCCTCGTCTTCTGGCTCGCCATCCTCTTCGCGCTCGTCTTCCAGCTCCCGCTGGTGATGCTCCTGCTCGGCTGGGTCGACATCGTCCGCCCCGCCGACCTCGCCCGGCACCGGCGGATGGTCATCTTCGGCTGCGCCACCGTCTCCGCCATCTTCACCCCCGCCGACCCGTGGAGCATGCTCCTCATGCTCGGCGCCATGGTCGCCCTGTTCGAGTTCGGCCTGCTCCTCATGCGCTACGTCCCCGCCAAGCGTATCCTGGGCCCGGAAGACCCGCGCTCGAGGTGGGACGACGGGAACGAGGAGGCATGAACCCCGTCCCGCCAAACTGGCGCACCGCCCCGGCCGTGGGGCGCCGATTCGCCCGCGCGCGCCGCCCCGCCCCCGCCCCCACCCCCCTCGACCTCGCCATGATGCGCCGCGCCCTGGCCCTGGCCCGCGACGCCGGCCGCGCCGGCGAGGTCCCCGTCGCCGCTCTCGTCTACGAGACCGACACCGGCCGCGTCCTCGCCGAGGCCGCCAACACCCGCCGGCACGGGCGCGACCCGCTCGGCCACGCCGAGGCCCTGGCCATCTCCGCCGCCGCAAAAGCCCTGGGCGACTGGCGCCTCAACTCCTGCACCCTCGTGGTCACCCTCGAACCCTGCCCCATGTGCGCCGGGGCCATCGTCAACGCACGCCTCGGCCGGGTCGTCTACGCCGCCGACGACCCCAAAGCCGGGGCCGTCCGATCGCTCTACCACCTGCTCGAAGACCAACGGCTCAATCACCGCGTCACCCCCATTCCCGGGGTGCTCGCCGGCGAAGCCTCGGCCATGCTCACCGACTTCTTCCGCTCCCGACGCTCCGGCGCTTAGAGCAGCGGCCGGCCCGCCAGGATGAACAGCGCCAGTGTCACCGGCAGCGCCGAGACGAAGCACGCGCAGTGCACCACCCCGCGGCCGACATCGGTCCGCTCCCGACCCACGAGCTGGCAGATCAGCAGCACCAGCATCACCGTCGAGAACTTGAACATCGCCATCCCCTCCTCGCCCCCCCAGCGCAGGAAAAGCCCGGCGACGACGTTCGCCTCGTATGCCCCGTGGTTGAAGCACGCCGAGGTCAGCAGCACGTCGGCGGCCGACAGCCCGATGTACGCGGCGAACGCCCGGGGGTACATCACCGGCGTCCGGAGCGCGGCGGGCACGCTGAGCGAGGCGGGGCGATCGAGTGCGATCATGGGGTCCTCCTGACCGTTGATCGTTTTACTACCGATCGGAGGTTGAATCCACCGCCTCTTGGCAAATTCGCCCAAACAGGCGGGTCAGGGCGTCGGAACCGGCACCAGACGGCCCAGAGTAGGCATTTTGCCTACCGCCCTCCACCATTCCGCCCGTGAAGATCTCGCTCTGCCGAACCGCCTGCGCCACGAACATCGCCAGCCCGTCGATCGACCGCAGCCCCGCCGCCCGGGCCGCGGCGAGCAGGGGCGTCTCCAGTGGCCGGTACACCGTGTCCATGACCACGGCCGAAGAATCAACCTTTTTGAGGGATTCCGCATCGATCGGCGACGCCCCGGCCGAAGGCCCCCCGGCCATGCCGATCGGCGTGCAGTTCACGATCGCTCCGCAGCACGATTCGCACACCCTCCCAAAGCCGCCCCCGGCCTCCGACGCGCCGACGACGATCTTTCCCGCCCCCGGGCTCAGGCGCTGGGCCAGCTCGTCGCGCAGGGCCTCGGCCCGGTCGCGCGTGCGGTTGTACAGCAGCACGTTGGCTCCGCGCTCAGCCAGACCGAACGCCGCCGCCCGGGCCGCGCCGCCCGCCCCCAGCACCGCGATGTTCACCGAGCGCAGATCGCCCAAGGCGGCCTCCAGCGGCCCCACCACCCCCGCCGCGTCGGTGTTCAGCACGCGGCAGATGCCGTCGTCGCCCACCGACAGGGTGTTCGCGGCCCCGATCCGGTCCGCCAGTTCGTCGACCACCCACGCGCGCGAGCGGTCCTCGCGGGCCAGCCTCAGCAGGTGCTCCTTGTGCGGGATCGTCACGCTGCAGCCGCGGAAGGTCAGGTGCGGCTCATCGAGCAGCGCCAGCATGGTCGCCTTGAAGTGCTCCCACTCCGGCGGGATCGGCAGCGGCAGGTACACCCCGTCGAACCCCATCGCCTCGAACGCCGCGTTGTGCACCAGCGGCGAGAGCGAGTGCCCCACCGGCCAGCCCACCACGCCGAACACCCGCGTCCGGTGCGAGATCGACCGGAAGCGGTACCGCGCCAGCAGCTCGGCCACCGTCGGCTGACCCGGCGCGGTCGCCGACGAATCGCGCAGCGAGGCGAAGGTCAGGAACCCGCCGAACTTCGGCGCCAGCACCCGGCTCATGAGCCCGAACTCACCCATGCCCAGCGCGATCATCGGCTTGCCGCCCGGCCGCTCGCGCTGCAACTCCAGCAGCTCGAGGTTGTCGCGCAGCGACCGGGCCCGGTACGCCACCTTCAGCACGGCCGCGGCCGGCTCCGACGCCATCGCCGCCACCGTCTGCATGAGGTTCGCCGGCCGCCCGCCGAAGTCGTGGTGCGAGAGGATCAGCGAGGTGTGCAGGTCTCGCACCTGCCCGGGGTGCTCCACCGCCAGGTTGATCTTCTGCTTGATGTTCGCCGACCGCGTGTACGCCACGTGCTCGGCGTCGAGGTACCGCGGCGGGCGATCGAGCGCCCCCAGCCGCTCGAACAGCGACACCCGGGCCGCGTCGTCACCGTCGTAGTACCCGCCCTCGTACGCCGGCCGGCACGTCACGATGCACGGCAGCGGCGACTCCCCCGCCAGCCGCTCGGCCAGCCGCGCCCCCTCCGCATCGCCCTCGCCGGAGAACGCCTGATCGATCCGGAACTCCACCAGATCGGCCCCCAGCGCACGGGCGTGCTCGGCATCGGCCAAGGCCGACGCCGCATCCTCCACCATGATGGGCACGCACACGAGCGAGGGCATGCGGCCAGTGTAGGGCTACGCCGCCGACGCCCCGTTGCGGATCCTCGACAACCTCGACACCGCCCCAATGGGACTACTTCGCCTTCTTGACCTTCGCCAGCAGCTCATCCCGCTCGGCGTCGCTCTTGGTCTTCCACGCCTGCGAGCAGTCCTCGCAGCAGAAGCCGATCTTCTTCCCCTTGTACATCACGAACTCGTTGGGGTCGATCGGGTGCTCCATCACCGGGCACTCGGCGTTGTAGAAGCCCGCCGGCTGCGACGCCGCGGGCACCTTCGGCCCCGCGGTCGTGCCGCCCTTGCCCGAAGACTGGCATCCGACCAGAACCAGCGGCGTGACGAGGGCGGCGGCCAGGGCGAGCGAAGCGGCGGTGTTGCGGCGCATGGGCGGCTCCTTGGGCCCGGAACCACTCCAGTGTAACCCATAGGGCCAGACGAGCGGCCGACGGAGCCTCACCGCGCGCAGCCGTAGTTCAGCAGCAGGATGTTCAGGTCGTTGGCGCCGATGAACCCGTTGCGGTCGATATCCGCCGCGGAGTTCCAGTTGGCCATCGCCGGCGAGGCGCCGTAGGCCCCGAGCATCACCGTCAGGTCGTTCGCGGCCGTGGCGCCGTTAAGATCGAGGTCGGCCGGGCACGAATTCAGGAACGCCGAGCCGCCGCCGGTGCCGGCGCTGATAAACGGGCTGGGCAGGTTCGCTTCATAGGCGCCCGTGCCCAGGTTGAAGACGAAAGTCGGCCGCGACGATCCGTTCACCATGTACGCCCGCCCGCCGCCGACCGAAAGGTCATCGACTCGGATCTGGCCCGAGGGGTAGTTGGCCAGCTTGGTGTACGTGGCCGTGGGCGAGATGAAGTCAAGCTGGTAGAGGCCGCGCCCCGAGAGGCCCGACGCCGTGCCCGTTCCGTTGTTCACGCCGTACCAGCGGTTGGCCTCGGGATCGAAGGCGAGCCCCGCGAAGTCGCAGTCGGCCGGCATCTGACGCAGCAGCGTGGCGTTGCCGGTGGCCGGATCGATGCTCACGAACCCGCGGAGCGAGGGCGTCGACGAGGCGTTGAAGCCGTAGAGCTGGCCGCTCCCGGGGTTGTAGCCCAGCGACGACAGGCTGACGCCCGCCGTCGAGCCGCCGAAGTTCACGTTGCCGATCAGCACCGGCACGAGGCCGGCCCCGGCGAAGGGCGCGCGCCGGAGCGCCACGCCGTCGCTCCAGAACAGTCGGTTGGACGCCCGGTCATAGGTCATCCCCACCGCGCGGGCCTCCGGGCCCGTCAGAAGCGGAATCGGAGCCCCGTTGGTGCCGCGCACGTCCGTCAACCACATCGTCGGTGTCGGCGACGACTGGTCGTTGGCGGCAATGACCTGCGCATGGGCCACCGGGCCGCTGAGAGCGGCGAGCAGAGCCGTGCAGGTGAACCTCCTCATGTCCCTTCTCCGAAACACTCGGAACCAGGTCGCCGTTTCGCGTTCGTCCGGGGCAAACCCCAAACGACGGCCGTCGCTCGACTCAGGGAGACGACGGGGAAACGAGAGCTCAGATTCCGAAAACCCTGTGCTGACTACACTTAGTGTGCGAAGCGGAACGGCCTTGTCAACAGAAAACGGCGCTTCTCGGGCGAGATTGCCCCCGGTTGCCGATCCGAAATAGGGGATCTTTCGCCGAGACTCCTAACGGGATCCCTACAGAGCCGCCAATCTGCGGGCAATCTCTTGTCGGCGCAGAGCTTGCGCGACTTCATCGAGCCCCCCGGCCAGCACCGTCTCGAGCCGGAATGACTGCTCCAGCCGGTGGTCGACGACCTGCCCCTCCTTGAACCGGTAGGTCCGGATGCGCTCCGACCGCTCGCCGCCGCCGATCTGGGCCAGGCGTGCCGCCGAGAGCTCCGCCCGGCGTTTGGCTACCTCCAGTTCGTACAGCCGCGCCCGGAGCAGACGCCAGGCCTTCTCCCGGTTCTGGATCTGGCTCTTGGTCTCCTGCATCCGCACCTCGATGCCCGTGGGCCGGTGCAGCAGCTTCACGGCGGTCGCCACCTTGTTCACGTTCTGCCCGCCCGGCCCCTGGGCGGTGGTGACGTGCTCGTCGACGTCCGCCGGGTCGATCTTCAGCTCGATCTCCTTGGGCTCGGGGAGCACGGCCACCGTCGCGGTCGAGGTGTGCACGCGTCCCGCGGCTTCCGTGGCGGGCACGCGCTTCACGCAGTGGGTGCCGGCCTCCTGCCACAGATCTTCCCAGGCCCCGGGGCCCGAGATGTTCACGATGGCCGATCGCACCCCGCCCACGCCCGAGTCGGCGTCGAGCTGCACCGTCTCGCACTCCCAGCCCCGGGCCGCGGCGAACTTCTGGTACATGCCCAGCAGGTCGCCCGCCCACAGGCCCGCCTCGTCGCCCCCGACGCCCGCCCGCACCTCGAGCATCACCGACCCGATCGCCGAGTCCTGCGACATCACCAGCGATTCCAGCAGCGACTGGAACAGCCGCGCCCGCTCGTCGCGAACGCCCGGCAGCTCGGACCGGGCCATCTCGCCGAGCTCGCGATCGTCGGGCGAGGACCCGGCGGCCGTCCCGCGCGCCGACACCCGTTCGAGCTCCTCGGCCTCGGCCGAGAGACGCTTCCAGCGCAGAAACCCCTCCACCGGGCCGGCGAGCGCGCTCCGCCGGATCGACAGATCGCGCACCTTACGGTGATCGGCCAGCACCGCCGGGTCCGAGAGCGACCGCTCGACCTCCGCGCGCTCCGCCTCCATCGCCGACATCTTGCCGACCAGCAGAGCCTCAAGATCGGTGGTCGCCCGTTGTGCCATCGCCGCTCCACCCACCCCCACCCACCACCCACC
>JACVCL010000079.1 GCA_016742075.1 Phycisphaerales bacterium | reverse complement strand
CCTCGAAGCGCAGCACCCGGCGCGGCGCATCAACTCGGATGATCTCGCCGATGCGGGCCTTGAGCAGGGCCGCGCCCATGGGCGACGACACGGTGACCTCGACGATCTCGGCCGACGCCGAGCCGGTCGCCTCGCCGACGAGCCGGTACAGCTCGAGATCGCCCGAGTCCACTTCCTTGAGCTTCACGGTGTGGCCCAGCGACACCACGCTGGCGCCGCTCGCCCCCGCCTCCATCACCTGCGAGGTGGCCAGGCGCTCTTCGAGGCGGCGGATCTCGGCCTCGTTGAGGCCCTGCTCCTCGCGGGCGGCGTGGTAGTCGCCGTTCTCGCGCAGGTCGCCCAGCGCCCGGGCCTCGGCGATGCGGGTGCTGATCTCCGGTCGGCGGGCGCGGAGCTGGTCCAGACGGGCCGCGATCTGCGACTTTTCTTCCTGGGTGATGTAGTTCACGGGCAAACTCCGGGCAAAGCGAACCGAGCCGGCCCGGCCGGGCCATTCGGACAAGGCGACGCCTTCGTGGGGTGGAGAGTCTAGCCCGGCGGGTGGGCGTCGGAAGGGGGGACCCCCCCGGAGCCGGGCGGGCGGGCGTCGGGGCCGGCGGCGGGCAAACCGGGAACGGCCCGGCGAGCGTCCTTGCTCTTGTGATGCTCCTTGGGCGTGCAGTGGAACGTGGCGACGCAGCGTCCGACGCGCTTCTCGCGGTCGGCCGGGGCCGGTGCGTCGGCGCCTGAGTCCGGGGCCTGCCCCTTGGGCCGGGCTCGAAGTCTGGGCAGGTGCACGCCCTGGAAGATCTCCAGCTCGACCGTGATGTTGAATTCCTTGCCGCTCGCCATGAGCGCCGGAAGGTCGGCGATCGGCTTGACGCGGTAGACCGCCGGGCCCAGGCACGGGCGCATGAAGCGGTAGGTGAGTTCCTTGCACACCACCGTGTAGCCCTCGCCCACCGCGGCGAAGAGGTACATGCCGCCGGCGATCTCGGAGTTGGCCAACAGCGACGCGCCGGCCATCGCGTTGTACCAATTCTTGTTGAAGCGCCTGAACGGCAGCACCGCGGTGAAGGTGTCGGCGCCGGTGCGCTTCATGGTGATGCCGCTGCGGAAGGCGTAGGGCAGCCAGACCAGCGAGCACACGCGGTGCCAGAAGTTGTTGCGGGTGCTCAGCTTGCTGATGAACGCCTCGACGCGGTCGTAGAGCGTGCGCTTGCGTGGGCGCGGCGACGGGGCGCGCGGCGTCGGGGCCTGCGGCGGCAGTTCCAGCGTGGGGGTCGGGGTGGTGGTCGTCGCGGTCACGGGGGCCGGTGCCTCGGGAGCGGAACGGGCCCGGATGATAGCCCACTGCGCCCGCGTCTCCCGACGCGCGCGGCGGCGGTAACGGGCCGCGAAGGACCGGGATTCACCGGACCAACCCGCCGACGGCCGCAGGCATCCTCCTGGCCGCCCGGCTGGCGGGGGGCGGGGGGGCATGCCCTCACGAGGGGGGCATCCACCGGCGGAGCTGGAGGGTCACCCAGTCGCCGGTGGAGTAGTTGAACCCGTGAACCGCGGGCAGCCCGCCGAGCACCGAGGGTGGCGGGCTGCCCAGGTCGAGCATGAGGACGTCGCTGCGTCGGCGGACCTCCGCGGGGCTTCGCGGGGCCGGCTTGCCGCCGATCACCAGGCCGGCGGGGTGCGCGTCGATCCAGGCGTCGGCGTCGGCCGCCGACAGGCGCACCGCCCGCCCGCGGGTGAGGAACAGCAGCGAATCCTCGTGGTACCCGACGGCCCCGAGCGGCCCCGGCGCATCGGCGAAAGTGACCGCGGCGGCCTCGACGATCCGCGAGCTCAGCCACAGCGACTGGAGCCTGGGCAGCACGAGGTGGAACAGCATGGCCCCGGTGATCACCGACGCGACGACCCCCGACAGTTGTGCGCCGAGGAAGCGGCCGCGCGACAGGAACGCCCGCGCCGCGAGCAGGGCCAGCCCCGCGGCGAGCATCGCCGAGCCCACCGCCCACACCACGCCCGGCTGCTCGAGCGAGAGCCCCAGGGCGCCGATCAGCAGGGCCGGCGCCGCGACGGCCAGCGCGGCCCCGATCACCAGCCACAGCCAGAAGCCAAGGGCCGGCCCGATGCCGCGCGCCCCCGGCACCGCGCCCCGTGCCGCCGCCAGCACCGCCCGGGCCGAGAGCAGCGCCAGCGCGGGGTAGAGCGGCAGCGTGTAGTGGGGGAGCTTGGTCGAGATCACCTCGAAAACCACCCAGCCGGGAATCGCCCACGCCAGCAGGAACAGCTCGGGCGATGAGGACGACACCGCCCCGGGGGAGACCAGGCGCCTGAGCAGCCCCGGCCCGGTCCCGGCGCTGCGGGCGTCTCGGCCGGGCGGGAACGCGCGGCCGAACGCCCGGGCCACGGCCAGAGCGGTGAGCAGCGAGCCGGGCCAGAACAGGACCGGCAGAAGGACGAGGTGATAGCCCGGCGGGCCCCAGTGGCCTTCCTTGGGTTCCATCGAGCGGCCCAAGGTCTCGCGGTACACCTTTGCGGCGTAGTCGGCCAGGCCGTACTCGTGGGCCACGACCGCCACCCACGGGCCGACCATCAGGGCGACGATGAGCAGGCCCCGGAGCGGGCGGAGATCGGCCCAGAGAAACCGCCAGCGCCGGGTGGCGGCCGCGAGCGCCGCCGCGGCGAGCAGGGCGATCATCGGCGTGATGGGGCCTTTGGCGAGCACGCCGAGGCCGACCGCGGCCCAGAACCCTGCCGACCGCCAGGCCGTCGGGCGGCCGGCCAGGTGGGCGCGCCACAGCCGCCAGAGCGCGAGCATCGCGAGCACGGTGCACGCCAGCAGCAGTTGGTCGGCGCGGGCCTGCCGGGCATCGAACATCACCACGGGGCACGCGGCCAGCAGCGCGGCGCCGAGCGTGGCGGCCCCGCCGCCGAACATCGACAGCCCGAGCCGCCAAAGCAGCAGCACCGCCAGCGTGGCGCCCAGTGCCGAGGGCAGCCGGTACTGCCAGATGTTCTCGGTGATGAGACCCGTGCTCGCTGGTGCGGGCGCGGGGTTGACCATCGGCAGCCCGGCGGGGCCCGGGCCGGACGGGGTGGCCGAGGAGGGGGGTGGCAGGGCGCCGGGAACATCGCCGAAGAGTCGGGCCGAGGCGGCCTGCAGCCAGTAGATGAGCGGGGGCTTGTTCAGCCGCGGGCGGTTCTGGATGCGCGGCACCGCCCAGCCCTCGAGCGAGCCGGATTCGGCCATCTGGCGCGACGCCTGCGCGAAGCGCGATTCGTCGCGATCGATCGGCGGCAGCAGGAAGAGCCCGGGGAGGAACGCCGCGGCGCACAGGGCCAGCAGAAGCACCCCACCCCGCCACCCGGCCAGCCGTCTCGACGTTGCTCGGCGAAGGCCCACGCGTCGGAATATAGACTGCGACGATGCCGCGAGCCGACGAGCCTCTGCCCCGCTGGAACGGCGGTGGCCTGTCCCCGGCCGGGGCGGCGGCGGTCCTCGCGGCGGGCGTGCTGGTGGGGCTGCTGCTGCTGCCGATCGACGGCGCGGTGCACGGTCTGGCCGAGCGGTGGCGGCCGCGCGGCGATATCCGGCGCGAGCTGGAGGCGCTGCAGCAGTTCGGGGCGGTGGGCTCGATGGTGGTGATCTCGCTGGCGATCCTGTGCCTGGACCGCGGGCGTTTCCGTCGGGTGCTCGACTGGCTGCTGGCGGCGGGGCTCTCGTCGCTGGCGGTGAGCGCCGTGAAGATGCTGGCGGGCCGGGTGCGGCCCGGCCCGGGCGACGGCGACCCGTGGCGGTTCCTGGGCCCGCTGGGCGTCTCGGCCGAGACGAGCCACCCGGCCCTGCACTTCTGGGCCTCGGGCGCGGGCGATGCGTGGTCGATGCCGTCGAATCACACGGCGACGGCGGTGGTGGCCGCGGTGTTTCTGGGTGTGATGTACCCGCGGCTTCGGCCGCTGGTGCTGGGGCTGGCGCTGCTGGTGGGCGCGGCGCGCGTGCTGCTGGGGGCGCATTTTCCCAGCGACGTGGCGGTGGGGGCCGCGGTGGGTCTGGCGGTGGGCCTGGCGGCGGTGAAGGGGATGTGGGGGGTGAGGCTGGTGGACTGGGTGTGGCGCGTGGCGGTCGACCGCCGCGCCCGCCCGGCGTGGGTGCGTCAGATGGAGCTGGAGCGTCGCCGGCCGCGGTAGCGGCTGGGCGTGGCGTAGCATGACGGCAGAGCGTCGGCAGACGGCCGCTGCGGCGGCGGCCGGCTGCGCAAGCAGCATCTCGCCGCCGGAGAGGAAAGTCCGAGCACGGCAGGACACGGTGGTGGGCAACGCCCACCCGCCCGAAGGTCGCGGGCGCGGGACAGTGCCACAGAAAACACACCGCCGATGGCCGTCCGCGAGGGCGGATCAGGCAAGGGTGAAATGGTGCGGCAAGAGCGCACCGCCCGCCCGGCGACGGGCGGGGCATGGAAAACCCCACCGCGTGCAAGATCGAACAGTGCCCGCGGGGCGAGAGCCCCGACCGCCGGTCCGGCGGGCAGGGCACGGGTAGACCGCTGACGATCGCGGGCGCAAGCCCGCGGCTAGAGAAATGGCCGTCGCCCGCGGAAGGTCGCGCTCACGCGTGGACGCCGCGGGAACAGAACTCGGCTTACCGCCGACGCCCGACCCGTTCGCGGGCCCTGGGAGAACCCCGGGGCCCGCGTCCTTTTTGGGGGGGTGGCTCGCCGGCGCTCACAGCACGGCGCGGTAGCCGGTGGCCACCACGTACATCTCGCGCGAGACCTCGCGTGAGCTTTTGGGCTTGAAGCCCTTGCTGCTGGCGAACAGGCGGGCGATGTCTTTGAGGAACCGCGGGTACTCGCCGCCCTCGAAAACCTTGATCGCGAACGAGCCGCCCGGGCGGAGCAGGGCGGGCAGCATCGACACCACGTGGTCGCACAGGCGGATCGACATCTCGTGGTCGTTGATGCCGTTGGTGCTGGGGGCCATGTCGGACACCACGCAGTCGAACAGGCGCCTGGGCAGCACGCCGGGCTCGGGGGCGGGGCCGGGGGGCAGGATATTGATGGGCTCGAGGAGCGTTGCCGCCGGGGTCTTGTAGAGGTCGCCCACGATGGTGGTCACGGGGGGCTGGGGCGGGAACTGGTGGGCGACGGTCTGCAGGTCGATGCCGACAACCCGCCCGGTGGGGCCGACGATCTCGGCCGCGACCTGCAGCCACGCGCCGGGGGCGCAGCCGAGATCGAGCACCCGGTCGCCGGACCGGAGGATCCTCTTGGACTCCTGAATCTCCTTGAGCTTGTACGCCGACCGGGCGAGGTAGCCCTCGGCCTTGGCTTGCTTGAAGAATCGATCGTGGAGCACCCGGCGCGGCATAGGTTGGAGCGATGGTACGGGCCGGGCGTGAAGGCCGGCCGGGACGGGCGGAAAGGCCCGGGAGGGTGTTCCCAATCAGGCCGGAGGTCCGTCGCCGGGATCCCCTAGGATGCCGCCGGTCGGCGATGTGGTGCGCGTCTCGGTGAGGTCCGCCCCCACCCCGGAGAAGGTGGGCGGCCGGGCCCGGTGGGGGGGGCACCCGGGTCGATCGGAAGCGGGTGACCTGACCGGGGCTCGGAGGTAACGCTTGGGCAAGCTCTGGCGGGTGCTGAAGTGGACGACGGGGATCGGTCTGGCGGTGCTGCTGATCGGCGGCGGCATCGCGGTGTTCCTTGTGCCCAAGGTGCAGCAGATCATGCGCGAGCAGGCCGAGAAGGCCCGCGGCGAGGCGGTGGTGGTCGAATCGGCGTCGCGCGGCGCCCTGGTGCGCACGATCAGCGCCCCGGGCACGGTCACGCCGACGACCGAGGTGAACATCTCGGCCAGGGTGTCGGCGCGGATCGCCGAGTTGCCCAAGCCCGAGGGGTCGACGGTGAAGCGCGGCGACGTGCTGGTGCAGCTCGACGCCAAAGAGCTGGAGGCGGCCTTGGCGGCGTCGGAGGCCCGGCTGCTGGCCGACCGGTCGAACTTCAAGGCCGCCGAGGCGACGCTCGCCAGCGAGGAGGCCCGCATGCTCGAGGTGCGGGCCACGCTCGACAAGGCCACCGCCGACTTCGAGCGGCAGAGCGGGCTGTACAAGAGCGGCGACGTGAGCAAGTCGCAGCTCGAGAGCTTCAAGGCCGACTTCGAACGGGCCCGGGCCGCGTACCAGTCGAGGGCGGAGTCCCTGAACACGGTGCGGGCGAACGTCGAGGCCGCCCGGGCGCGCGTGCTGGCGACGGAGGCCGAGGTCAAGCAGTCGCGCGAGAACCTGTCGTACGCCACCATCGTTTCGCCGATCGACGGTTTCGTGACGCAGCTCAACGCGAAGGTGGGCGAGATCGTGGTGGTGGGCACGATGAACAACGCCGGAACGGTCATCATGAAGGTGGCCGACCTCTCGGAGATGCTCGTCAAGGCCCGCTTGGCCGAGATGGACGTGCCCCGTGTGAAGGCCGGCCAGCCCGCGAAGGTGAACGTCAACGGCTTCCCCGACACCGAGTTCCGCGGCACGCTGCGCCGGGTGGGTCTGCAGAGCCGGACGGCGACGGGGGAGCAGTCGACATTCTTCGAGGGCGAGGTGGTGCTGCACCTTTCGGGCTCGCAGCGGGTGTTCGCGGGCTCGACGGCGAACGTCGACATCGAGGTCGAGACCATCGAGAACTCGGTGATGGTGCCGAGCCAGGCGGTGCAGGACCGGCGCGTGGAGGACCTCCCCGAGAGCATCCGCCTCAACGACGCCAACGTCGACCGCCAGCGCACCTTCGCCCGGGTGGTGTTCGTGCTCGACGGCGGCAAGGCCCGGGTGCGCCCGGTGAAGGTGTCGGCGAGCAACCTGACGCAGACGGCCCTTGCGGGCGGGCTGGAGCCCGGCGAGCGTGTGATCGTCGGACCCTTCAAGGTGCTGCAGACGCTCACCGACGGCAAGGACGTGCGCGTGGCCGACGGCCAGGGCGCCGCGACCACGGCGGGCAAGGGCGGCGCCGAGAAGCCCGAGGCCGAGCACGGGGCCAAGAGCGGATGACGGCCACGATCTCCGTCAGAGGGCTGCGCAAGTACTACCGGATGGGGACGGAGGTCGTGCGCGCGCTCGACGGTGTGGACCTGGAGATCGGCAAGGGCGAGTTCGTGGCGATCATGGGCCAGTCGGGCAGCGGGAAGTCGACGCTCATGAACATCCTCGGCTGCCTCGACAAGCCGACGAGCGGTGAGTACGTGCTCAACGGCCGGCCGACGCACGAGATGGGCGGCTTCGAGCTGGCCCGGGTGCGGAACGAGGAGATCGGCTTCGTCTTCCAGACCTTCGAGCTGCTCTCGCGGGCCACGGCCCTCAAGAACACGATGCTGCCGCTGCTCTACTCGCGCCGGCGGTGGTGGGGGGCGCGGTCGGCGGCGAAGGACGCGCTGCACCGCGTCGGGCTGGGCGACCGCATGGGGCACAAGCCCAACCAGATGTCGGGCGGGCAGCGCCAGCGCGTCGCCATCGCGCGGGCGCTGGTGAACACCCCGAGCATCATCCTGGCCGATGAGCCGACGGGAAACCTCGACTCGGCGACGAGCCGCGAGATCCTGGCCCTCTTCGAGGCCCTGCACCGCGAGGGGCAGACGATCGTCATCGTGACTCACGAGGAGGACATCGCCGGGCACGCTGAGCGGATCGTCCGGCTGCGTGACGGGCGGGTGCTCTCGGACCTGCCGACGCACGCCGACCCCGTGCACCGGGCGTGGATGGAGCAGGCGGCCGTGCAGCTCACGGCGCTGGCCGGTCGCGCCGCCGCCGCGGCGGGGGAGGCCGCGCCGTGATCCTCCTGCGCCTGCTGACGCAGACCATCCACAGCGCCGTCGAGCAGATGTGGGCGAACAAGGCCCGCGCGGTGCTGACGACGCTGGGCATCATCATCGGCGTGTGGGCGATCACCGCGGTGATCGCGGCGGTGGGCAGCCTGAACAACTACGTGCTCACCGAGTTCGAGAGCTTCGGCTCGCGGAAGATGTTCGTGTGGGGCGACGTGCCCCGCGAGAAGCGCGGGCTGATCGACTCCGAGCGCGTGAAGCTCACGCCGCGCGAGGCCGAGGCGCTCCGGACCACCGCGCGCAGCGTCGAGAAGCTCTCGCTGGTCGGCCGCACCCGGGCCCGCCTGACGGCCGGCGCCGAGGAGCGCACCGGCGTGGTGGTGATGGGGGTCGAGCCCTCGTGGTTCTCGATCGAGGACCGCGAGATCAGCGCCGGCCGCCCGCTCAACGAGACCGACCTCGAGGAGCAGCTGCAGGTGGCCCTGGTCAACGACCGGGCGGTCGAGGAGCTGCGGCTGAACGTGGGCGGCGTCGGCGAGGCGATCTTCATCGAGGGCCGCAAGTTCCTGGTGGTGGGCGTGCTCAAGACCAAGGAGCTGGGCCCCATGTTCGGCGGTGGCGAGTCGACCAGCGAGGTGGTGGTGCCGTACACCGCGCTGGGCAAGTTCCGCAACTTCTGGTGGCCGCAGTTCGTGGTGCAGATGACCAAGGATGCCGAGGCCGAGGACGCCCGCGCCGAGGTGCGGTTCGTGCTGCGGACCATGCGGCAGCTCCGCCCCGAGGACCCCGACACCTTCGGGCTATTCATCTTCGATCAGGTGCTGAGCGTGGTGCGCGGGCTGGCGGTGGGCCTCACCGCGGGGGCGAGCGTGCTGGTGGGCATCTCGCTGCTGGTGGGCGGCGTGGGGATCATGAACATCATGCTGGTGTCGGTGAGCGAGCGCACCCGGGAGATCGGCCTGCGCAAGGCGGTGGGGGCCTCGCCGCTGGTGATCCTGGTGCAGTTCCTCTGCGAGGCCGTGATCCTGTGCATGCTCGGCGGGCTCATCGGGCTGGTGCTTGGGCAGGCCAGCACGGTGGGGCTGCAGCAGCTGGGCCAGCAGGTCAGCAGCCTCAAGGCCCTGGGCAAGGCCGAGATCCCGCTCTGGGCGATCGTGCTCGCCTTCGGCTTCTCCGCCGGGGTGGGCGTGGTGTTCGGCATGTGGCCCGCGATCAAGGCATCGCGTCTGGACCCCATCGAGGCGTTGCGGCATGAGTGACACGCGTTCCCCGGGCCCCTCTGGCACCGGCCGCCTCCGCGGCCGCGGGCTGCTGGCGGGGATGGCCCTTTCGGCGGCCGGATCGGTCGCCGGGCTGGCGGGCGGCTGCGAGAGCCCGCTGTCGACCGGCCGCTCCGACCTGGGCCTGATCGTCGAGCGCGACCGGCTGCGGAGCGTGGAGCCGTGGAGCGTGAAGCCCTACCTCAGGCCCGGCGCCGCCGAGGCCGGCGAGCGTCCGACGCCGGCGCCGCCCCGCCCCGACCCCTTCGCCGGCCTCGAGCAGGCGCCGATCACGGTCGAGCAGTGCCGCGCCTGGGCGCTGGAGAACAACCTCGATCTGAAGGTGTCCCTGATCGATCCGACGATCGCCGCCTCGCAGCTGGCCGCCGAGGAGGCCAAGTTCGAGGGCATCTTCTCGACCTCGGTGCGGTTCCAGAACGTCGACGAGCCCACGGCCTCGGAGCTGGCGGCCAACCGGGCCAAGCTCATCGGGTCGAGCACCGGCGTGCGGGTGCCGCTGCGGACGGGCGGCGAGGCCCGGGTCGACTTCCTGAGCAACTACACCGATACGAGCAACCAGTTCGCCACGCTGAACCCGGCGACGAGCTCGGGCCTGCGGTTCTCGGTCAGCCAGCCGCTGCTGCGCAACGCCGGGCGCCGCACGCAGACGCACTCGATCCGCCTCGCGTCGCTGGAGAGCCAGGCCGCCGAGGCGCGGGCGAAGCTCGAGGTGATCCGGCAGATCGCCGCGGTCGAGCGGGCCTACTGGCGGCTCTACGCCGCGAGAAAGACCCTGGAGGTGCGCCAGCAGCAGTACGAACTGGCCGACAACCAGCTGGCCACGGCGCGACGGCGCGTCGCCGCGGGCGACTCGGCCGAGGTCGAGGTGATCCGGGCCGAGGCGGGCGTCGCCGAGCGCCTGGAGGCCATCATCCTCGCCGAGAACCAGGTGCGGGCCACGCAGCGCGAGCTCAAGCGTGTGCTCGGCAAGCCCGGTCTCGACGTCGGCTCGGCGACCATGCTGATCCCCGCCACCGAGCCCGACCCGCTGCTGTTCGACCTCGACCCGCCCCGCCTGGCCGACGCCGGCGAGGCCAACCGCATGGAGATGCTCGAGCTCGAGCTGCAGCTGGCCCAGGACTTGAGCACCATCGACTTCAACCGCAACCAGGAACTGCCGCTCTTCGCCCTCGATTACAGCTACCAGCTCAACGGCCTGGGCTCCGACCTCGGCGCGTCGATCGGCCAGATCGCCGACCGCAACTACGGCGACCACACCGTCAGCGCCACCTTCGAAACGCCGATCGGCAACGAGGCGGCCCGGCAGCGGACGCACCAGGCGATCCTGCGCCGGCTGCAGCGGCTGGCCAGCAAGGAGGCGCGGCGCCAGAGCATCCGCCGCGAAGTCCTCGACGCGCTCGACACGCTCAACGCCTCGTGGCAGCGCATCCTGGCCTCGCGGCAGTCGGCGGCGCTGGCGGCCCGCACGCTGCAGGCCGAGCAGAACCAGTTCAACGCCGGCCTCCGCACCAGCACCGACGTGCTCGACGCCTCCAGCCGCCTGGCCGACGCCCAGTCGGCCGAGATCCAGGCCCTGACGAGCTACCAGATTGCCCAGGTCGATCTGGCGTTCGCCACGGGCACGCTGTTGGGGGCCGCCAAGGTCGATTGGTGGCCGCGCGATCCGCGTACGACCGACGAGCGGGCGGTCGATCCGCCGCCGCCGCCCCGCCTGCCCCTTATACACATCTGACGCTGCCGCCGACCTTACGCGTTGCGGCATCGTCGCACCCTGCTCTATCCATCCTCCATCAACTCCCTACTCCCTTCGGCTCGCCTCCATAGAC
>JACVCL010000078.1 GCA_016742075.1 Phycisphaerales bacterium | reverse complement strand
CCCGTCGCCCCCGGCCCCGGAACCACCCCCTGAGTCACCCCCTGAGTCACCCCCGGAGTCACCGCCGCCCTCTTCCGTGGGGTGCTCGCCCGATGTGCCCCAACGACCACTGGGTCCGCCGGGTTCACCGCCAGAATCGGGCGGTGGGCCTACGTCTCCCCCGCCGTCGATCGGCCGGGCGCGGCGGCCGGCGATCTCCCATGGTTTGGGCTGGTCGTGCGTGGTGTGCGGCGTGCGGGTCTGCCGGGCCCGCCGCCTCGCCACGCCGCGGAGAATCGTCCACCCCAGCAGCACCAGCAGAAACACCAGCAACGTCGCCAGGACAATGATCAGCACCAGCGCCTCGGACAGCATCCGCGTCGAGACCGCGCCCGAACGCGCTGGAGGCCCGGCGGTCTCCGCGGCGGCGGCGGCGGCGATCAGGAAAGGATTGATCATGCCCAAGTTCACGTGGCCGAACGATACCGCCCGCGAGCCGAACAGGCCGGAAAGCCCGCCGGGCGGGCCTCTGCGGCGCGTCTCTGCTGGGGTCGGGTCGGCCGAGCGTCGATGATCGTTGCGGTCGGCAGGTGCGGATGGGGGTATAACCTCGCCGGGCGGTTTGATCCCCCGGTGAGCGAGGAGCGGCGGATGAGCACGATTTCGATGCGTCGGTGGGGCTGGCGGCTGGCGGCGGCCTCGGCGGTGATGGTGTTGGGCGGGCTGGGCGCCTCGGCCCAACCGAGCGCCCCGGCTGCCCCCGCGCCCCCCACGGCCCCCGCGCCCTCCAAGCCCGCCGCGGCCCCTGCCGTCTCCGACGCCACCCGGGCGCTCGCCGCGTGGTCCGAGCGCGTCTGGCAATCGGCCCGCGACCAGAAGAGCGACGCGGCGCTCGACCTGCTCAAGGCCCCGCCGGCCTCGTCGGTCGCCCAGCCGCTGGCCGACTCCTCGGCCCGTTTCCAGAAGAACCTCCAGACCTGGGAGGGCAAGCGGAACGACAAGATCGCCGAGCTGCGCAAGAAGTTCGACGAGGACGCCGGCAAGGGCGAGCTGCGCAAGGCCCTGCGGCACCTCATCGAGCTGCACGAGCTGGTGGCCGACAAGGACGGCCTGCTGGCCGAGCCGGCCGTCGCCAAGATCATCGAGACCGCCCACAAGGAAGCCCACCGGCTCGAGGGGCAGGGCAGGTGGCTCTCGTCGCACGGCCTGTTCAACCGCCTGAACATGCTGTTCGAGAAGGACCAGCGCCACAAGGAAGACCTCAAGCGCCTCACCCAGAGGCTCATGATGCTCCGGCTCTACACGCCCGAGCTGCTCCACGCCATGAACAGCGAGGAGCGCGTGGCCGAGGGCGAGAAGCCCCTGCCGCCGTACAACCCCGTGGGCGACGATTGGCGCGACAAGCTCCGCGGCGTCGACCGTTCGATGGTCTCCACCGCCGTGGCCTGGGCGGCCCGCAACCACGTCGACAAGGTGCCGATGAGCCGCATGCTCACCGAGGCCTATCGCGCCGTGCGCACCATGGCCACCACCCACGACCTCGACAAGGCCTTCGCCGGCCTGGGCGACGAGAAGAAGGTCGCCGCGCTGGTGGCCTATCTCGACGAGCAGATCGCCGCGATCGAGAAGCGCGAGGGCGAGCTGCACCCCTCCGCCGCCCTGCAGGGCCTCAGCCGCCTCATGGGCGTGAACCGCGACACGGTCGACGTGCCCTCCGAGGTGCTCCTGCACGAGTTCGGCAACGGCGCCATGAGCGCCCTCGACGAGTACACCGCCATCATCTGGCCCGATGAGCTCGAGCGTTTCCGCCGCACCACCGAGGGCAAGTTCTTCGGCGTCGGCATCCAGATCTCGCTCAACGACGCCATGGAGCTCCGCGTCGTCACCCCGCTTCAGGGCACGCCGGCCGCCGCGGCGGGCATCCGCGCTGGCGACCTCATCCGCAAGGTCAACGACGACCAGACGCTCGGCATGGGCCTCTCGCAGGCGGTCGAGCGCATCACCGGCCCCAAGGGCTCGAAGGTGCGGCTCAGCATCGAGCGCGCCGGCGAGGAGGGCCTCCGCGAGTACGAGCTCACCCGCGCCGAGATCCCCGTGTACTCGGTCAAGGGCTGGGAGCGCACCGGGTCCGGCGAGATGGACTGGAACTACTTCATCGACCCCGACTACCGCATCGGCTACATCCGCCTCACGCAGTTCACCCGCGACACCACCGCCGACGTCCGCAAGGCCGTCGAGGCCATGCGCAAGACCGGCCTCAACGGCCTGATCGTCGACCTCCGCTACAACCCCGGCGGCCTGCTCGACGAGGCCGTGTCCATTTCCAGCCTCTTCGTCGACGACGGCGTGATCGTCAGCCAGCAGGACGGCGACGGCCGCACCCGCGAGATGCAGCGCGCCCGCCCCGGCGGCTCGATCCTCAAGGACACGCCCACCGTCGTGCTCATCAACGAGGGCTCGGCCTCGGCCAGCGAGATCGTCGCCGGCTGCCTCCAGGACCACCGCAAGGCCGTCCTCGTCGGCGGACGCAGCTTCGGCAAGGGCTCGGTGCAGAACGTCTTCCCGCTCAGCGAGTTCGCGCAGTTCAAGCTCACCGTGCAGTACTACAAGCTGCCCAACGGCCGCCTCATCCACCGGCGCGACGGCTCCACCGAGTGGGGCGTGGTGCCCGACGTCACCGTCGAGATGCTGCCCGACCAGATCGGCGACTCGCTCAAGCTCCGCCAGGACGCCGACGTCGTCCAGTTCGGCCCCGACGGCAAGCCGGTGCTCAAGGACGAGAACCACCCCTTCCCCTCGCGGCTGCTCACCGAGGGCATCGACCCGCAACTCGAGGCCGCGCTGCTGCTGGTCCAGAGCCGCGTGGTCACCGAGCGCGTCGTCAAGCAGGCCGCCCTGAACGCCCCCGAAACCGCCCGGCCCTGACGCCCGCCGCTACGGCGGCGCGCGCTAGACTCCGGTGAGGATGCCCGACCACACCCAGACGCCGCCCCGCCGCGCCCCGGCGCCCGCGGCCCGGAGCCCCCGGACCGCATGATCTGGGTCGCTCTGCGCATGCTCTTCGGCGACCGGGTCAAGTACCTGGGCCTCGTGCTCGGCGTCGCCTTCAGCACCATGCTCATGGTCCAGCAGGCGTCGATCTTCGTCGGCGTCCTGCGCCTCTCGGCCTACATGGTCCACGCCAACCCCGACATCGACGTCTGGGTCACGCGCCCGGGCGTCGGCGCCACCGAGATCGTCGAGCACATGCCCGAGTCGTGGCTCGGCCGCGTCCGCGGCGTGCCCGGCGTCGCCTGGGCCACCCCCATGTACCGCGGCGCCGGCCGCGCCCGCGGCCACGACGGCAACCTCTACACCGTCGGCCTCATCGGCGTCGACGACTCCACCCTCGTCGGGGCGCCCTCGGTCATGCTCGCCGGCCGGCGCGAGAGCCTGCTCGACCCCGACGCCGCCATCGTCGACATCGCCACCTTCCGCAAGCTCTTCGGCGAGCGCCCCCTCACCGACCAGCCGACCATCGAGATCGGCAAGAAACTCGTCCGCGTCGTCGGCGTCTGCCGCGCCGTCCGCACCATCACCGGCGGCGACGTCATCTACACCCGCCGCTCGGTCGCCGTGCGCGTCGCGCAGGAGCCCAACAGCACCGTCAGTTTCGTGATGGTCAAGACCCAGCCCGGGGCCGACAGCACCGCCGTGGCCCGCGCCATCGAGGACGCCACCGGCCTCGTCGCCCTCACCAAGGACGCCTTCACCCGCTCGATCATCAAGTGGACCATCGACAACACCGGCATCGTGCAGGTGCTCGGGTCGGTCATCCTGCTCAGCATCGTCATCGGGGTGCTGGTCGTCGGCCAGACCTTCTACCTCTTCGCCTACGAGAACCAGCGGTACTTCGCGGCCATCAAGGCCATGGGCGCCACCGACGCCCGGGTCCTCGCCATGCTCGCCGTGCAGGCGCTGGTGGTGTCCTTCGTCGGCTACGGCCTGGGCGTCGGCGGCGGGACGCTCATTCTCGTCGCCGGCGACACCGATCTCTCGCCCATGCGGGGCCTGCACGTCGAGTGGTCGGTGGCCGTGGCGGTGGGCGTGCTCACGCCGCTGCTGGTGCTGGCCACGGCGCTGCTCGCGGCCCGCCGAGTCGTGAACAGCGAGCCGGGCATCGTCTTCAAGTGAACGCTACACCGGCGCCCGCCGGCTGACGCGGAACACGTGCCCGTCGGGATGCCGAACGTGCATCTCGCGCACGCCCCACGGCTCGTCGGTGGGGGGGTGGGTCACGTCGAGCCCCGCGCTCACGCACCGGGCGTGCACCGCGTCGACGTCCTCCACCCACAGGCTCATCCATACCCCCTTGTCCATCGTGTCGTCCTCGCCCGCGCCGCCGCCGGTCGACCGGTTCGGCCCGCGGCCCCGACCACCCTGCCCGCCCTCGCACAGGAAGATCTCGCACTCGCCGGCGCCCACCGCCCCGAAGCTCGGCGGGTCACCCCAGTCCCAGCACCTGCGCCAGCCCAGCTTCTCGAACCACCCGAACGACGCCGCGATATCCGACACGTTCAGCACGGGGGTCAGGTGCGACACCCACAGCGGCGCACGCCCGCGCCCGGCCCCGTCGATATCGAGCGTCGCGTAATGCGCCGCGGCCGAGGCCACCTTGCCCTCGGCGTTGAACGTGAAGACCTCGCACGCCGCCACGTCGTTCACCGACCGGTACCGCACGGCCACGCTCTGCGCCCCCGCGAACACGCCCATCACGGTGAACCGAAGATCGGGGAAGCGCTGCAGCGCCCGCCGCCAGTACGCGCCCACCGCCGCCTTGCCCCGCAGGACCCCCGTGGGCTCGCCGGCCACGGCCGCCACCAGCGGCGAGGCCATCTCGAAGCCCTCGGCGTAGTGGGCGAGCACGCGGTCGACGTCGTGGGCGTTCCACGCCTCGGCCCATCCGCGGGCGAAGCGGCGCGCGAAATCCGGGGTGATCATGATGAAAGTGTACGGGCGGCGGCTACGCCGAACGCCGCGCCGCGGCACGGCGTTTCTGGATGGGGCGTTTGCTCGTCCCTGACCGCTCGAGCGAGCTCAGAAGCCGCGAGAGCTGGGCGGCTGTCAGCCGAGAACGCAGCATCGCCGCCACCGGCGAGCGCCTGCCGCCGCCCGGCGCCGCCCCCTGCGCCAGGGCCGCGGCCAACGCCGCCTCGATCGGTAGTCGGCCGCGAACCTCCAGGGTCATGTCGGGACGCCCGACCAGAATCCCCTCGGCCGAGAGATCGAGATCGAGCGAGGGCCACGAAACCCCATGCCCATCGCCGACCAATCGCCACGCCCGCCGGCGGCGCGCATCCGCCGCCGCGAGCGTCGGGTACCAATCCAGCGGCCGCAGGACGATCGCCCCGTCCGCGAAGTTCGCGGCCAGATACTCGCGACCCCGGGCAGAGACCACGCCGACGCGCTCGATCGCCGATACCGCCAGTTCAGCCGAAGTGCGTACGCCGGGCATCGACGATCTCCTATCTTTGCGTCCGGAGCTCGCGCTCGATCTTCGGGACATCGCCGGCGGCGAACCCGCGACGCAAGGCCCATCGCCCGCGTTCGACCCACCACTTGCCGATCGCGCCCTTGCCCTCGACATGCACGTGGATCGGCTCAAAACCGACCGACGAGCAGAAGAAGAAGCGGAAACCGTGGGCCCTGAAGATCGTCGGAACGCCCGATGCTCCCCGAGGATCTCACAGGTTCCCGCGCCGCTCCTGCTCCAGCTCCAGCGCCTCGAACAGCGCCTTGAAGTTGCCCTTGCCGAAGCTCTGGCTGCCGCGCCGGCAGATGATCTCGAAGAACAGCGTCGGCCGGTCCTGCAGCGGCTTGGTGAACAGCTGCAGCAGGTACCCGTCCTCGTCGGCGTCCACGAGGATGCCCAGCTTCTTCACCGCCTCGTGGTCTTCGCGCACCGCCTCGTGGCCGTGCTCCCTGAGCATCTTGTTCACCCGGCCCCACACCAGCTCGTAGTACGTGTCGGGCAGCGTCAGGAAGTCGACGCCGCGCGACCGCAGCGCCGCGATCGAGTGCAGCTCGTCGTCGGTCCGCAGCGCCAGGTGCTGCACGCCCGGCGTGTGGTGGTGCCAGTCGAGGTACTCCTCGATCTGGCTCTTCTTCTTGCCCTCCGCCGGCTCGTTGATCGGCATCTTGATCAGGTGGTTGCCCGAGGCCATCACCTTGCTCATCAGCGCCGAGTATTCCGTCGAGATGTCCTTGTCGTCGAAGTGCTTGAAGAGCTTGAACTCCAGCACGTCCTCGTACCACCGCACCCAGTGGTTCATCTTCCCCAGCTCCACGTTGCCCACCAGGTGGTCGACGTACTTCAGCCCGCAGGGGTGCTTGGCGTTGTAGTCGTTCACGCTCAGCGGCGAGTGCTTCTTGAAGCGCGGCTTGAACTGCCCGCCCTGCTTCACGCGCGTCAGCTCGTACTCGCCCGTCCGCGACACGAACGAGTGCACCACCCGCCCGTACGTGCGGATGCCCGCCGTCGTCACCGTGCCCCGCTCGTCCTTGTGCGTCCGCGGCTCGTAGGCCGGCGTCGCGCCGTTCTTCACCGCCCGCTCCCAGGCCTTCTCGGCGTCGAACACCGTGAACGCCACGTCCTTCACCCCGTCGCCGTACAGGGCGCACTCCATCGCCGCGGGGTGCTCGGCCGAGAGACCGCTCGTCAGGATCAGCCGGATGTTCCCCTGCGTCAGCAAGTAGTGCGCCGCGTCACGCGAACCCGTCGACAGGTCGCTCACCTGGTCGATCGTGAACCCGAAGCAGTTGGCGTAAAAGAACGCCGCCTGCTTCGCGTTGCCCACGTAGAACTGCACGTGGTCGACGTCGATCAGCTGCAGCGGATCGGTCGAGGCCTGCGGCTTCACGGCGGCCGAGGGCTTGGCGGGGGCGGTGGTCATGGCGGCTTCTCCGAAAGAGGCGGGGCACGGCTCCGGCACAACGCCCCGGCCGTGCACCCGCACGCCCGGGGGTCGCGGGCCCCCAACCCGGCCCGCCCAACGGCGCCCGGGACGCGGGACCCATCCTTCCCACTGATTATTCAGGCTTTTGGCCCCTCGGACAAGGAAATCTTCTGCCGATTCAGCACTTTGACGAATAATCTTCTTGCCCGCCCGCCCCTCCCGGGGCATGATGAAACAGGCTTGCGGCCCCGCTGTTCCGGGGGTTCAGGCTGAACCGTTTCACCGACCCGGCCCACCCACGGAGTCTCCGCGCGATGACCCCCGCCCCCCGTCGCACCCGCAGCAGCAAGAGCGGACCCGGCCCCCGGCGCGTCGCCCGCCCGCGCGTGAAGTTCGACGCCATCGACCTGGCCATCCTCCAGCAGCTCCAGGCCGACTCCAAGATCACCAACGCCATGCTCGCCCAGCGGGTCGGCATCTCGCCGCCCAGCACGCTCGAGCGCGTCAAGAAGCTCGAAACCACCGGCATCATCCGCGGCTACGTCGCCCTGCTCGAGCCCGCCATGCTCGACAAGTCGATCGTCGCCATAGTCCATGTCACCCTCCGCGCCCACGGCGAGGGCGCCCTCCGCGACTTCAAGGCCGCCATCGCCGAGTTCGACGAGGTCCAGTCCGCCTGGCACACCGCCGGCGAGGAGGACTTCATCCTCAAGGTCCTCGTCACCGACATGGGCCAGTACGAGCACTTCGTCGTCCACCGCCTCTCGGCCATCCCCAACATCGGCCGCATCCGCACCTCGTTCTGCCTCTCCACCGTCAAAGACCACACCGCCGTGCCCCTCGACGCCGTCGGCAACGGCGACCACCACGAGCCCGGCGAGCCCAACGGCCACCACGACGGCGGCGACGACGACCACGCCGACTGACCGCCCCCGCCGGGCCGTACCATCGCCGCATGGCGAACCCGCCCGCCTCCATCCGCATCACCGACGTCGCCCCCCGCGACGGCCTGCAGAACGAGGCCCGGCCCATCCCCGCCGCCGACAAGGCCCGCCTCGTCGACGCCCTGGCCCGCGCCGGCGCCGACGAGGTTGAAGTCTCCTCCTTCGTCAGCCCCAAGTGGATCCCCCAGCTCGGCGACGCCGCCGAGGTCTTCGCCCTCGTCGCCCGCGACAAGCCCCCGGGCGTGGTCTACTCGGCCCTGGTGCCCAACGAGAAAGGCATGGAGGCCGCCCTCGCCGTGAACGACGCCGCCCGCCGCGAGACCGGGCGCCCCGTCCTCGACAAGATCAGCGTCTTCACAGCCGCCTCCGAAACCTTCTGCCGCCGCAACACCAACGCGACGTTCGATGAAACCCTCGCCCGCTTCGTCCCCGTCATCGCCGCCGCGCGGGCCGCGGGGCTGGCCGTCCGCGGCTATCTCTCCACCGCCATCGCCTGCCCCTTCGAGGGCCTGATCACCCCGGCCCGCGTCGCCGCCTGCGCCGCCGCGCTCGCCGCGCTGGGCGTCGACGACCTCGACCTCGGCGACACCATCGGCGCCGGCACCCCCGACACGGTCTCCGCGATGCTCGGGGCCGTGCAGCGCGAACTGGCCGCGCGGCGCCTGGCCCCCATGCTCACGCTCCACCTGCACGACACCCGCGGCCAGGCCGCCGCGTGCGTCCGCGCGGCGCTGCCGATGGGCGTCCGCTCCTTCGACTCGGCCGCCGGCGGCCTCGGCGGCTGCCCCTATGCCTCCACCCCCGGCCGCCGCGCCCCCGGCAACATCAGCACCGAGACCCTCCTGGCCACCCTCGCCGAACAAGGCTGCACCTTCCGCGCCGACCCCGCGAAGATCGCCGCCGCGGGAGACGCCGTGCGGGCGATGGTCGGCGTGTAAGCCACCCTGCTCCCCCGGGCCATCCGCTTCGTCGATACGCTCCCGCTGAGCTCCCGAGCGACGCCCCCCATGATCCGCACCCTCCATCTCGCCCCCCACATGCCCGGCGTCGCCGAGCTGGTGATCGACCGGCCCGAGAAGCGCAACGCCCTCACGCCCGCCGCCCTCGCCGACCTCGCCTCCCACGCCGCCGCGCTCGACGCCGACCCCTCCGTCCGCGCCATCGTGCTCCGCGGCGAGGGCCGCCACTTCTGCGCCGGGTTCGACCTGCTCCTCTGCCGCGACGACCCGCACATCCTCGCCCGGCTGCTCACCGGCCTTTCCCACGCCGTCCGGGTCCTCCGCCGCCTTTCCAAGCCCGTCGTCGGCGCGGTGCACGGCTCGGCCATCGCCGGCGGCTGCGCGCTCCTCGGCGGCTGCGACATCGTCATCACCCACCCCGACGCCAAGCTCGGCTACCCGGTTCTCCCGCTGGGCATCTCCCCCGCGGTCAGCTACCCCACCCTCCGCCTGGCCGTGGGCGACCGCCACGCCCGCCAGCTCCTGCTCCACCCCGCCCTCATCACCGGCGAAGACGCCCGCCGCCTCGGCCTCGTCCACCGCATCGTCCACATCCCCGAGGATGTCATCCCCCGCGCTCAGATCGAGGCCTCGCAGCTCGCCTCCAAACCTCCCCACGCCGTCGCCGCCACCAAGCGCTGGCTCAACACCATCGACGGCAGCCTCGACGACGCCGCCTTCAACGCCGCCCTCTCGGCCTCCACCGCCCTCGTCGGCTCGCCCGAAGAGCGCACGCTCCTCGCCAGGGCCTGGAGCGCCTGAACCCCCGGGCCGCCGCCTTGCCCCGGCCCCGTCCGCCCGACACAATCCCCTCCCCATGTCCACCGCCCTCGCCACCCTTTCCGTCGACGGCCGCGTCGCCACGCTCACCCTCAACCGGCCCGACAAGCGCAACGCCCTCTCCCTCGACCTCCTCGAGGCCCTCCACGCCCGCTGCGACGACCTCGCCGCCGCCCCACAGGCCACGATCCTCATCCTCACCGGCGCCGGCCGAACCTTCTGCGCAGGCATGGACCTCCGCGCCGTGCTCAACGAGCCCGGCGCGCCGCTCAGGCTGCTCACCAGTATCGCCGAGCTCACCATCAAGCTCCGCGAGCTCCCCGTCGTCACCATCGCCCGCGTGAACGGCGCCGCCATCGGCGGCGGCTGCGGCCTCGTCACCGTCTGCGACCTCGCCGTCACGCACCCCGACGCCAAGCTCGGCTTCCCCGAGGTCGACCTCGGCGTCTGCCCCGCGGTGGTCGCGCCGTGGCTCGTCCGCGCGGTGGGCGCGGGGCCGGCCCGGCGCATCCTGCTCCAGGGCGGCACCATGACCGGCCAGAAGGCCTGGGAACTGGGTCTGGTCTCGCACTGCGTCGCCGAGCCCGAGCTCGACGCCACCGTCCGCACCGTCGCCGAGAAGCTCGCCACCGCCGGCCCCGAGGCCCTCCGCGCCACCCGCCGGCTGCTCAACGCCTCCGAGCGCGACGCCCTCTACGCTCAGGTCCGCGAGGGTGCCAAGCTCTCCGCGTCGGTCGTCGAGGGGCCCGAGGCGCGGGCGATGCTGAGCAAGGCTTTCGGCGGCTGATCGGCCTGTCCCGCCGATTCCGCCACCCGTTCCAGCCTCCGGCGTTCGGCGTCGACGCCCCAGAATCGCCGGCGGTCATCCGGTGGAACGGTTTACTTCATCGCGCTCACCACGATCTGTGCGCCACGCCTCGACCCCCGAGTAAACCGCCTTATACTCGCCCGTCCGCTCGCATCTCCAAGCTCAGATCCACCGACCGCGCGGGCCGGCGCCAGTCGCCCGCCAACCCGTCCCCGCCCCCCCGTCCCCGCCCCGGCCGTGTAGCTCGTCGCATACCACTTCCCCGCCCCGCGCCGGCCGGGGCGCCCCCTTTGGACCCCCCCCCCCCGCCCCCGCCCCCCCCCCCACCCCTGGGCAGCCCGAAGCCCCCGCCCCCCGCCACATCCCCGCCGTCGTCTTCGCCTCCGCCCACCGCACCGAGTGGCTCGCGATGACCCGCGCCCAGCTCCTCGCCGAGGCCCGCCGCCGCAT
>JACVCL010000077.1 GCA_016742075.1 Phycisphaerales bacterium | reverse complement strand
GAGCACGGCCTGGGCCGAGGCCAGCCGGGCGATGGGCACGCGGAAGGGCGAGCAGGAGACGTAGTCGAGGCCGGCCTCGTGGCAGAAGTAGACGCTCTTGGGGTCGCCGCCGTGCTCGCCGCAGATGCCGACCTTCAGTCCGCCCTTGGCGGCGCGGCCGTGGTCGGTGGCCATGGCGACGAGCTGGCCGACGCCCGAGGTGTCGAGGGACTGGAAGGGGTCCTGCTCGAGGATCTCCGACTCGACGTAGTGGGGGAGGAACGAGCCGGCGTCGTCGCGGCTGTAGCCGAAGGTGAGCTGGGTGAGGTCGTTGGTGCCGAAGCTGAAGAAGTCGGCCTCCTGGGCGATGTCGTGGGCGCACAGGGCGGCGCGGGGCACCTCGATCATGGTGCCGATGCGGATGTCGAGCTTCTTCACGCCGTGCTCGCCTTTGACCTTCTCGATGACCTGCTCGGTGTTGCGGCGGAGGAGGGCGAGCTCCTTCCGAGTGCCGACGAGGGGGTGCATGATCTCGGGGATGGCCTTGACGCCGCGCTTCTGGCAGTCGATGGCGGCCTCGACGATGGCCCGGACCTGCATCTCGAGAATCTCGGGGTAGGTGACGCTGAGGCGGCAGCCGCGGTGCCCGAGCATGGGGTTCATCTCGTGGAGCTGGCTGACGCGCTGGCGGACCTTCTCGACGGTGACGCCGAGCGCCGAGGCGACCTCGCGCTGGGCCTTCTCATCGTGCGGGAGGAACTCGTGCAGCGGCGGGTCGAGCAGGCGGACGGTGACGGGGAAGCCCTTCATGGCGGTGAAGATGCCGACGAAGTCCGACCGCTGGTAGGGCAGGAGCTTGGCGAGGGCGGCCTCGCGCTCGCCGCGGGTTTCCGCGAGGATCATCTGGCGCATCGAGAGGATGCGCTCGCCCTCGAAGAACATGTGCTCGGTGCGGCAGAGGCCGATGCCCTCGGCGCCGAAGTCGCGGGCGCGCTGGGCGTCGGCGGGGGTGTCGGCGTTGGTGCGGATGCCCAGGCGGCGGTGCTTGTCGGCGAGCTTCATGATCTTGGCGAAGTCGCCCGAGAGCTTGGGCTCGACGGTGGGCACGGCGCCCTGGATGACCTCGCCGGTCGAGCCGTCGATGGAGATCACGTCGTCGCGGGTGAAGGTGCGGACGCCGGTGTCGGTGCGGACCTGGAAGTGCCCGGCCGCGGCGTCGATGAGGATGTCGCCGGCGCCGGCGACGCAGCACTTGCCCCAGCCGCGGGCGACCACGGCCGCGTGGCTGGTCATGCCGCCGGTGCTGGTGAGGATGCCGACGGCCGAGTGCATGCCCTCCACGTCCTCGGGGCTGGTCTCCTTGCGGACGAGGATGACCTTCTCGCCCTTGTGGTTGCGCTCGACGGCCTCCTCGGCGGTGAAGGCGGGCTTGCCGACGGCCGCGCCGGGCGAGGCCGGCAGGCCGCGGGCCAGCACCCGGGCCACCTTCTTGGCGGTGGGGTCGAAGCTGGGGAGCAGGAGCTGGGTGAGGTCGGAGGCGGGGATGCGGAGCAGGGCGGTCTTCTCGTCGATGAGCCGCTCCTTCATCATGTCGCAGGCGATCTTGACGGCGGCGAAGCCGGTGCGCTTGCCGGTGCGGGTCTGCAGCATGAACAGGCGGCCGCGCTCGATCGTGAACTCGATGTCCTGCATCTCGCGGTAGTGCTTCTCCAGCTTGCTCTTGATGGACATGAGCTGGTCGAAGACCTTCTTGTTCCACTTGGGCATCTCGTCGCAGGGCTTGGGCGTGCGGATGCCGGCGACGACGTCCTCGCCCTGAGCGTTGACGAGGAACTCGCCGTAGAACTTGTTCTCGCCGGTCGAGGGGTTGCGGGTGAAGGCCACGCCGGTGCCCGAGTCGTCGCCCATGTTGCCGTAGACCATCGCCTGCACGTTCACGGCGGTGCCGTTGAGGCCCTGGATGTTGGCGATGCGGCGGTAGCTCACCGCGCGGTCGGCGTTCCAGCTCTTGAACACCGCCTCGATGGCCAGCCGCAGCTGCTTCACGGGGTCCTGCGGGAACGCCTCGCCCACGTGCTTCTCGTAGATGGCCTTGTACTCGAAGCACAGCTCGGCCAGGCCCTCGGCCGGCACGGCGGCGTCGTCGGTCACGCCGTACTTGTTCTTGATGGTGCTGAACGCGTGCTCGAAGTGCTCGTGGTCGACGCCCATCACCACGTCGCCGAACATGTTGATCAGACGGCGGTAGGCGTCGTACGCGAAGCGCCGGTTGCCGGTGCTCGAGGCCAGCCCCTCGACGGCGGCGTCGGTGAGGCCCAGGTTCAGGATGGTGTCCATCATGCCGGGCATCGACACCGCGGCGCCCGACCGCACCGACACCAGCAGCGGGTTGTGCGGGTCGCCGAACTTCTTGCCCAGCTCCTTCTCGAGCGTCTTGACGTGCTTGGCGACCTCGTCCATCAGGCCGTTCGGGAGCTTGCGGCCCGCCGTGTAGTAGGCCGCGCAGGTGTCGGTGGTGATGGTGAAGCCCGGCGGCACGGGCAGGCCGATGCTGGTCATGTCGGCGAGGTTGGCGCCCTTGCCGCCCAGCAGGGTCTTCATCTTGGCGTTGCCCTCGGTCTTGCTCTTGCCGAAGGAGTACACCATCTTGGCCGGGCCCTTGGCCTTCCCGGCGCTGCCGTTGAGCGAAGAGGGCTTGGCCTCGACAGCCGAACGGGCCTTGGGGCTGGACTTGGCTTTGGGCTTGCGAGAGAGCGTGGCGGGCATGTGCGGTCCTTCGATGGATGTTCAGGCTGGCCCGATGCGGGCCGGCCTCCCGGCTCGGCGCATCGGCCGCCCCGGCGGGCCTCGGCCGCGCACGGCGTGCGCGGGCGGTCCGAAACTCGGGGGCGAAGAGTCTAGTGCATTGAAGCGGTTTACGCCGCTGGAATAGACGGGAATCCGGGCCCGCCCGCCCGCCCGCGTATCATCATCGAGTGACCGCCGCGGCAACACCGAGTTCGGCTCTCGGCCGGGAGGTGCACCCGCTGGCCGAGCCCCTCGGCTGGGGGTTGACCCCGGAGCAGTTGTTCCTGACCTGGCCCGATGATCGGCCCCTGGCGTGCCTGTGGTCGGGGGCAACGGTCCGGGGGCGTTCGCGGTGGTCGGTGTTCGCCGAGCCCGCGGAAACGCTGGCCGACGGCCGCGTGGCCCCGCCCGCGCCGGCCGAGGCCCCGCCGCCCTCGCCCGACGATGCGGAGGTCCCGCCGTTCCTCGGCGGGTGGATCGGCGCCCTCGGCTACGACCTGGGTCGTGTGATCGAGCCCGCCGCGTCGGGGGCCGCCCCCCCGCCCGACGATCGCGGCTGGCCCCTTTCGGTGTGGCACCGCTGCCCCGCGGCATACGCGCACGACGCCGAGACCGGCCGCTGGTGGTCCGTCGGCGAGCCCGCGGCGCGGCGCGCGCTGCCGTTCGGCGTCGGGCGCGCCCCGGCGCCGCGGGCGCCCGCCCGGTTCCGCCTCGGACCGGCCGACCCGCATCTTGGCCGCGACCGCTACCGGTCGATCGTCGCCCGGGCGCTCGAGTACATCCGCGACGGGCACGTGTATCAGGTGAACCTGGCGCACCGCCTGACCTGGCCGTTCGGCGGGTCGCCCCGGGCGCTCATGAGCGCCCTGATGGCGCGGGCCGGGGCCTGGTACGGCGGGTACATGGAGGTGCCGGCGCCCGGGGGCGAGGTCCGCGCGATCGCGTCGGCGAGCCCGGAGCTGTTCCTGGCCCTTGAGCCCGGCAGCCGCCGGGTGGTCACCCGCCCGATGAAGGGCACGCGGCCGGCGTCGGCCGATCCGTCCGAGCTCCGCGACGCGGCGAAGGACACCGCCGAGCTCAACATGATCATCGACCTTATGCGCAACGACCTGGGGCGCATCGCCCGAATCGGCTCGGTGCGGGTGGAAGAGGCCCGGGCCATCGAGCCGCACGGGGCGGGCGGGGTCGTGGCGTCGGGGCCCGCGCGGGCGGGTGGGGTGTGGCAGGCCGTGGGAACGGTCTCGGCGGTGCTGCGCGACGGCGTGTCGCTGGCCGAGCTTCTGGCCGCCACGTTCCCCGCCGGCAGCGTGACCGGCGCCCCGAAGATTCGCGCCATGCAGATCATCGACGAACTGGAAGACTTCCGGCGCGGGCCGTACTGCGGGTCGGTGGGGTTCGTGAGCGACTGCGGCCGCGCGGCCTTCAGCGTCGCCATCCGCACCGCGTGCATCTCGTCGGGGGTGCTCGACTACCCGGTGGGCGCCGGCATCGTCGCCGACAGCCGGCCGGACGATGAGTGGATCGAGACGCTCCACAAGGCCCGGGCGATCATCGCGCTGGCGCAGGGCGGCGCGGCATGACGCGCGACCCCGACGGCTACCGCCGGCACCCGACGCCGGTGGGCGACGCGGGCCCGCTGCCCGGGCCGCGCCTGCGGTCCGATGTGGTGGATGCCTACGTGTTCCGCCGCGCCGGCGAGGGGCACGCGCCCATCGAACTGCTGCAGCTGCGGCGCGCCAAGGCCCCGCTCGATCAGACCTGGCAGCCGGTGATGGGCCACGTGGAGGCCGGAGAGACGGCCGTCGCCGCCGCCGCGCGGGAGCTTCTCGAAGAGGTCGGGCTCGACGTCCGCGGGCCCGACGCCATGGGCTTCTGGGCGCTCGAGCAGGTGTGGCCGTTCTTCCTGGCCGAGCTCGATTGCATCGTGCTCAGCCCGCGGTTCGTCGCCGAGGCGGCCCCGCGGTGGGAGCCAACCCTCAACCACGAGCACTCGGCCAGCCGGTGGGTCCGCGTGACCGGGCCGGACGACCCCGCCCTGAACCAGTTCATGTGGCCGGGACAGCGGCACGCCATCCGGGAGATCATCAGCGACATCGCCCGTCCCGATGCCCACGCCCGCGACCGGCTCCGCGTCCAACCCGCGTAGCCCGGCGGCTGGTCCGGATAAGCCCCCTCACCCGCACCCCCGCGGCGAACTCGGCAAACCTTGCCGGTCGCGTGGCCGTGGCCCCGCGGCCCGATCAGGTGGTTTTTCCTGCCGACGCAACCGCGACTCTGCAGAACGGCGGGTAACCGGCCGATGCACGGCCACTGGGGCAGGCACCGGTTCCCCGGCCAACGCCGGGCTCACGGGGCTTGGAACAGGGTTGGCGGCGTCGGGCGGGTGGGGCGAGACCGAGCGGCCGGGTGGTTCGGCACGGAGGTTCGTCCTCAATGCGCAAGCGACTGAAACTCGTCGGCGACGATCAAACCCAGGCCCCCGAAGCGGCGGTGTCGCTGCGGTTCCCGACCGGCGGCGTCTTCGGCCCCTCGCACGAGCGGGCGCAGTCATCGGCCGAAGTCGCGCGCCACGTCGAGGCGGTTCTGGACCGGATGCAGCTGCGGCTGGACGAACTCAGCCGGGAAATCGACGCGCTGCACCTGCCGACCGACGACCACCGCCCCGCGGCCTGACCGCTCCCCCCCTCACCCTTGATCACTGTCCGATACCGGCCGCCGGTCAGGTGTTCCGGCGCGCGCCGCCCCTGGCGTTGCCGCCGGGGGGCTCGCTTCCGTCGCAACGCTCGCACGTGCCGTGCAGCACCACGTCGCGCTGCGTCACCTTCAGCCGGGCCGATTCACCCGCGGCGAACGAGACGCGCACCGTGGCGTCTTCCAGGCAGCGCACCACGCCGCACTCGTCGCACACGAAGTGCGCGTGCTCGCCGTGATGGTGGCCCGGGGCGTGCGGCTTTGACGGATCGGCGATCAGCCCGAAGCGCCAGACGCGGTCGCCCGGGTCGAGCCTGTGGGCGAGCCCGGCATCGACCAGCGACTGCAGCGTGCGGTACACCGTCACGCGGTCGATCTCCCGGCCTTCCAGCGCGGCGAGCACGTCGCCCGCCGGCAGGGGCGCAGGCGACGCCGCCAGCACGCGGATCACGTCGAGCCGGCCCTGCGTCACCCGCAGACCGGTCCCGCGAAGCCGCTCGCTCCATCTGGCTTTGTCGAAGGACGCACCGCTCACGGGAGAAGCATAAGCCGCGCCCGCCGGCCGGTTCAGGACGTCGCCGAGGGCATGCCCATGCACCGCCGCCACGCCGACAGCTGGCCCAGGTGCATCATGATGTGCCCCCCCAGCATGAACGCGACCATCGCCGCGATCGTCGGGAACAGCTGACGCATCCGCTCGTTCGGCGAGGGGTTGGGCTTGAGCAGCGCCGCGTCGTCGAGCTTCGCCAGCTCCGCCAGCAGCACCTCGTGCCGCTCGCGGAAGCGCCGCAGCAGGTCGTTCATGGGCGGGTACGCCTTGCCCTCGGGGTCGTCGAGGCACGGCTTGCCCGCGGCGAAGAGGTCTTCCAGGCGCTGGTCGGGGCGCGCCAGGTCCTCGCGGCCGATGAACTTCAGCATCCGCTCGGGGTACAAGCCCAGGTGGCCGAAGATGAACGCGGGGCTGTTGGTGTCGATGCCGCGGGGCTTGCGGCCGAAGTCGCCCGGCTTGATGTCCTTGGCCAGGGTGTCGGCGTACTCGAGACAGCGGCGGGCGGCGGGAAGAATGGTCTCGGCGAGCGTGCCCATGCGGCGGTCCTTTCCAAGTTGAGGCCCCCGGGCTGAATCCGGGATCCGACGATTATCCGCCGCCGCGGGGGCCGATTCCTCTCCCGGCAACCGGGCACGCGCTGGCTCATACGATTGGCCGATGTCTCGCACCCGCCAGATCGCCGGCCGGGCGTCATCCCGGCTGTTCCTCGGGCGTCTGGCCCATCGCCTGGGCCCGGCGGTGAGCATCGCGCTCGGGGCCGGGCTCGCCGCGGCCGTGGCCGATCGGCTCATCGGCCCCGGTCTTCCCTGGTGGTGGTTCGTGGCCCCCGCGGCGGTCGCCGGGGCGGCGTGGGCGGTTTGGGCGGCGTGGCGCGAGCGCCCATCGCCCGTCGGCGCAGCCCTGCGGATCGACCGCTCGCTTGGCCTGAACTCGACGCTCTCCAGCGGTCTGGCCCTCGCCGACCGAGCCGAGGCCGACGCCTTCGCCGCCGCCGCCGTCGACGACGCCGAGCGCCTGGCCGCCCGCGTCGACCCGCGCCCGGCCACGCCGATACGCCCCGGCCGCTCGTGGCTCCTGTGGCCCGTGCTGGCCGCCGCGGCCGTGGGCCTCACCACCTGGGTGCCGGCCTTGAGGTTGCTGTCGGACCCCGCCGCCGAGCAGGCCCGGCGCGAGTCGGTCGAGAACCGGGCCCGCGCGGCGGAAGACATCCGCCGCGCCGCCGACGCCCTGCGGTCGGCCGAGCGCGATCTCTCCTCCGCCGACCCCGAACGGGCCCGGCGCGACCAGCAGGTGCTCGACGACATCCGCCGACAACTGGAAGGCGGCAGCGCGACGCCCGACGAGGCCCGCAGCCGGGCCGCCCAGGCCGTCGAGCAGCGGGCGCGCGAACTCCGCGAAGAGTCGGAACGGCGCGAGCGCGAGCAGCAGGCCAGGCGCGACCTTCTCCGCCGCCTCGCCGAGCGCCCCCCCGACGCCACCCCCGATGCCCCTCGGTCGCCCGAGGTCGACCGGCTGGCCGACGCCCTGCAACGCGGCGACACCGAAGCCGCCGAGCAGGCGGCCGACCGGATCGCCGAGTCGCTCGAGAGCACCCCGCCCGAAGAGCGCGCCCGCCGCGCCGCCGAGCTGCGCAACCTCGCCGAACGCATCCGAGACGCCGCCGACCGGGCGCAGCGCGACCGCGACGAGGCCCGCCGGCGCACCCAGGATCGCCTGGCCCGGCAGGGGCTCCCGGCCGACGAGCAGCAGCGCCTGGCCGATGAGACCGACAACCGGCGGATCGAGGACCGCCTGCGCGACCGCGGCGTCGACGGGCAGTCGGCCCGAGAGCTGGCCCGCGATCTCGCCGAGCAGAACAGGCAGCGCCGGGCCGAAGAGCAGTCCCGCCGCGAGGCCGAGCAGCTCAGCACGGCCCTTGACCGGGCCGCCGAAGACGCCGAAAGGCCGGCGCCTCCCGCCGCGCAGCCCGAGGCTCCCTCATCGGCCACGCCTCCGGCGCCGCAGCCCTCCAACGGCGCAGGCGAGCCACCCCGCCCGCCCCAGAACGACCCGCCCGGCGCCGAGCCCCCCAGCCGGGGCGAGCCCAGCGGCGGCGGGGCCACAGGCGCAACCAGTCCGTCCGGTCCGACCGGTGCGACGGGCCCGACCGGCTCACCCAATCAGCCAAGTCGAGAGGCCGGATCCCGGGGCCAGAGTGGCCAGACGGGCCAGACGGGCCAACCGGGCCAGAGTGGCCCGACGGGCGCCACGGGTCGGCCGACGCAGGGAACCGAAGGGTCCACCGGCAGCACGGCCTCGGGTCGCGAGCAGCCGTCAGGCGCCACGGGCGCGGCCGGGGGCACGGGGGTCGAGGGGGCCCAGCCCCGTCAGGGGGCCACCGGCGCCACTGGTGCCACCGGCACAACGGCTCCCACCGGCGGTCCGACGACCACCCGGCCGACTGCCGCGACGGGCGCGACGGGCCGCACCGGATCCACCGGATCGACCGGCGCCACGGGCGGCGGGCAAGGTTCTCAGCCGACGCGCGAGCGCGCCGGCGAAACCGGCGCACAAGGGCCGACGAGCACGACGGGCGCCACAGGAGCCACGGGCTCCACCAGCGCCTCCGGGGGCGAGGCGCGGGAGCAGCCGCAACCCGGCACACCCGGCGCCGAAACCGCCGGAGCGACGGGCGCCACGGGCACGCCCGGCACGCCCGGTTCCACCGGTCAGCCTCAGGGCCGCCCGCAGCAGCCGTCGGACGCTCCCGGCAACCGCGAATCCCCGACCGCCGCGACCGGCGATCGTGGCGCGACCGGCCCCACCGGCCCCCCCGGCCCCACCGCCCCCACCAGCACCGCCGAGCCCCGGCCCCGTCAGGGGGCATCCCCGCAAGGCGCGACCGGCACGCCCACGGGCACCGGCACCACAGGCGCGACCGGTGCGACTGGCGCCGGGAATTCCCCGGGGCCTGAACCCCGCCCGTCGGCACCCACCGGCGCGACCGGGGGCCCGGGCGCCACAGGGCCGACCTCGCCCGCGGCCGACCGGCCGGAGCCGGGTGCGACGGGGTCCACAGGCGCCACGGGCGCGAGCGGTTCCACCGGCCCTGAGGGTTCGAGCGGCGAGGCCGGCGTCACGGGTTCCACCGGCGCCACCGGCCCCACCCCCACCTTCGAGGATCTTCGGCGGCAGTTCGAGCGTCAGCGCGACCGCCAGCAGCAGGCCCAGCGCGACCAGCAGCGGTCGCAAGAGCTCGAGCGCCAGGCCCGGGAGATGCTCGAGCGCATGACCCCCGAGCAGCGCCGCCAACTCGAGCAGTGGGCCCGGGAGCAGGGCCGCGAGGGGTCGCCCGGTTCCAACGGTTCCCAACCCCAGCCCCAGCCCCGCTCGGCCCAGCAGGAGGGCGGCCAGCCCGGGGCAACCGGCGCCACCGGCGACAGCGCCCAGCCGCCGTCGGTGCGTCCGGGCGAAGGGGAGGGCCAGCCCGCGCCGGAGGGCGGCCAGTCTCCAGAATCGGGGAGGAACCGGCCCGGCCGCGAGGGGCAGCCGATCGGCTCCCGCCCACCCGGCGAGCGGCCGCGGTTCGAGCCCGGCGAAACGGTCGACACCCGCGGCCAGCCCGGCGCCACCGGGCCCGCCGATCAGGGCCGGGTCATGGGCGAGCGCCCCGACCCCGAGAGCGGCGCCCGCCGAGATCCCACCGCAGCCACGCGCGAGCAGATGCTCGAGCAGCTCCGCGAGTCGGCCTCCAGCGGCCAGCGGGCCATCGGTGAGCGCCAACTGCCCTCGCGATACCGCAACATCCTGCGTTACTTCGACGCCGCCCAGAGGCGGGCGGCCTCTCCGCCGCCGGTTGCCCCGGCGCCGGCGGGCACCCCCGCCACCCCCACCACCCCGGCCGCTCCCGCTGCGCCGGCCGCCCCTGCTCAGGATGTTCCTTCCAGGAAGTGACCTCTGGCCCGGGCGGCTAGATCTGCCAGTCGGTCGTGTCGTCGTGATCGTGCGCCCGGGGTTCTCCCCAGAGATGATCCTCGCGGAACTTGGCGCGGTACCAGTTCGTGGTCAGCCGGCGGAGCTCGGCGGCGAAGCCGATGGCCGCCAGACGGTTGGCCTCCAGCGTCACCGTGATCGAGTCCGGTCCGGCCTCCAGGGCCCAGATGGTCACCCCGTTTCGCTCGGCGATGGCATGGGCCGTGGCCACAACGATGTCGCGGACGACCGGGTCGTCGAGCGGCGCGCCCTCCAGGGCCCGGAGTGTCACGGTGGTGCGGGGCTCGGGGTTCACAGCCTCGATTCTCGCAGGATGATCGCCGCGGCGGCGGGCAGATCCGGGGCCGTGTAATCGATGAACCCCTCGGCCGGGGTGCCCGGCGGCGGCGGGGTGTTCGACCGCTTCTCGGGCAGCCCGCTGGGGACCAGAATCGTTCGGCACCCGGCCGATCGCCCGGCCTGGCAGTCGCGGTCCATGTCGCCCACTGCCCAGGACGCGTCGAGATCGAGCCCAAGCACCGAGGCCAGATCAAGGATCATCCCGGGCTGGGGTTTGCGCCAGGGATGTTCCCGGGTGTACTCGGGGACCGTGCCCCGCGGGTGATACGGGCAGAACCGGAACGCCGAGATGAGGCTGCGCCCGAGGTGGTCGTGGAGGAGTTCGCCCGCGCGCCGGTTGCACGCCTCGACCGCCGTTTCGGGGTACTTGCCGCGGGCCACGCCGCCCTGGTTCGAAACCACCGCCAGCACGAAGCCCGCCGCGGCGAGCGCCCGGCAGCACTCGAGAGCGCCCGGTCGAAGTTGCACCAGAGCCGGGTCGCCCAGATCGCCATCGGGCGTGACGTCGGAGCAGTGGATCAGCGTGTCGTCGCGATCGAAGAACACGGCTGGACGGGCGGGGTTCGTCATCGGCGGTGGTGCTGCCGCGGGACCGTGAACAGCT
>JACVCL010000076.1 GCA_016742075.1 Phycisphaerales bacterium | reverse complement strand
CGCTTTTGGCGTTCCCGCCTGATGAACTACCCGCCCCACCCGCCGCCGAAGCCGACCCGCCAGGCACCGCGGCACGACCGTGAATAGACCCGTTCGGCATGGCTCGTCTCCATGCCATCCGAGTTGACCTTGTGAGCGATGGGGAGTGGCCCGCACGGGCCGCTCTCGGTTTGCCTCGGCTTGGGAGAACCCAAACGCCTCGGCCGCATCGCCGATCGGACTGCTCCGATCAGGCTCGGCACCGCGGCTTGCTGCACGCAAGCTCGGTTGCCGCCCGGGCCGATTCGGGCCCGGGTCTCTTGATGGCTCGGAGAGTATCGCCCACGAACCCCCGCCGGTCAAGTGAAGATCGCGCAAACCGCGCGACCGGACCGCCCGTCTCCACCCGCCGGCGCCAGCCCCCTCTATAGAGACCCCGCTGCCCAACCGGCGCCTTCACACGCCGCCGAGTGCCCCTCAGTGCCGCATCTCCACCGAGTAATTCGGTGCTTCCTTCACGATCTTGATGTCGTGCGGGTGGCTCTCGATCACCCCCGCGCGGCTCACCTTCACGAACCGCGTCTCTTTCCGCAGCTCCTCGATCGTCCGGCACCCGCAATACCCCATCGCCGCCCGCACGCCGCCGGTCATCTGGAACACGAACTCCGCCAGCGACCCGCGGTAGGGCACCAGCCCCTCGACCCCCTCGGGCACGAACTTGATCCGCGACGGATCGGCGCTCTTGGCCCGGGCCGAGAGCTTCTCGCCCTGCCCGTAGCGATCGGCCGAGCCCGCACCCATCGCCCCCTCGCTGCCCATGCCGCGGTAGGCCTTGTACCGCCGACCCTCCGAGATCACCACCTCGCCCGGCGACTCGTCGAGGCCCGCGAACAGCCCGCCCATCATCACGCTCGACGCCCCCGCCGCCAAGGCCTTGGCGATGTCGCCCGACGCCCGCACCCCGCCGTCGGCGATCACCGGGATCCCGCGCCCCTCGCACACCGACACCGCCGCCATCACCGCCGAGATCTGCGGCACGCCCACGCCCGTCACCACCCGCGTCGTGCAGATCGACCCCGGCCCGATGCCCACCTTCACCGCGTCGGCCCCGGCGTCCATCAGGTCCCGCGCCGCCTCCGCCGTGCCCACGTTCCCCGCGATCACGTCGATCCCGTGCCGCTTCTTGATCTCCCGCACCGTCGCGATCACGTTCTCCGAGTGCCCGTGCGCCGTGTCCACCACGATCACGTCCACGTCAGCCTCGATCAGCGCCGCCGCACGGTCGTACTGGAACACCCCGATCGCCGCCCCGCACCGCAGCCGGCCACGCCCGTCCTTGTTGGCCTGCGGGAACCGCCTCTGCTGGTCCAGGTCCCGCATCGTGATCAGCCCCGCCAGCCTCCCCCCGCCGTCGACCAGCAGCAGCTTCTTCACCTTCGCCTTCGCCAGGATCTTCACCGCCTCGTCCGGCGTGGTCCCCGGCGGCGCCGTCACCAGCTTCTCCCGCGTCATCACCTCCCGCACCGGCACGTCGTCGCGGTCGATGAACTTCAGGTCGCGCTCGGTGATGATCCCCAGCACCCGCCCCTTGGTCCGCAGCGCCGTGCCCCCGTCCTCGGTCACCGGGAAGCCCGAGATGTTGTACTCCCCCATCAGCCGGCGCGCCTTGCCCACCGTGTCGTCGGGGCCAAGCGTCAGCGGGTCGGCGATCACGCCGTGCTCCGAACGCTTGACCTTCGACACCTCGATCGCCTGCGCCTCCGCCGGCATGTTCTTGTGGATGATCCCGATGCCCCCCTCCTGCGCCAGCGCGATCGCCAGCCGCGACTCCGTCACCGTGTCCATCGGCGCCGAAATCAACGGGATGTGCAGGCCGATCGAACGCGTCAGCCGCGTGCCCAGCTCGGCCTGCGCCGGCACCACCGCCGAGCGCCGCGGCACCAGCAGCACATCATCGAACGTGACCGCGTCGCCGCCGATCTTCGACGAGAGGAAATCAGGGTGATCTGCCATGTGGCGATGCTGCCAGCGCCCCCGGCCGGTGTCAACCCCCCGCCGCCTGCGGCGCAAAGAAACGGGCCCGGCGCTGGCGCCGGGCCCGTGTAAACGTCCTCCGCCAATCCCGCCCGCTCAGGGCCGCTTCGGGGCCGCGGGGGCCGCCGGAGCGGCGGGGGCCGCCGGCGTCGACGGGGCCTTCTTCGAGTCGAGAATCTCCTTGATGTCCTCCGGCAGCGCGAACGCGTCGGCCGGAAGCTCGATGTTGTGCTCGACCTTCTCGATCGTCAGCGTCTGCGTGATCGGCACGCCCTTCATCTTCATCACCGTCTTGAACGGCATCCTGATCCCGTCCACCTCGCGCCAGTCGCTCAGCGACGTCGTCGTCTCGATGTCGCCGATCTGCGTCTTCTGCGTCGCCAGGCTCTGCACCGGCAGGTGCGTCTTCTGGTCGTAGAACATGTACGACACGTCGTTCGTCGGCGTCGTCAGCCGCACCTTCCACGCCGAGGCCTCGCCCACCGTCTCCTGCCCCACCGTCTCCACCTTCGAGTACATCTCGCGCCAGAAGATCTCGCTGTTGAACCGCACCCCGCGCAGCATCTGCTCCTTCTCCGGGCCCTCCTCGATGATCCGCGGGCCCGTGTTCGGGTCGGTCTGCCACGCCACCTTCCCGTCGTGCCCCGACTGCTGCTTGCCGATCTCGTTGAGATCCACGTCGATCCGCCCCAGGTTCGGCGCCGACTGCACGATCGTCATCGTGGCCGGCTTCTGCAGCATCGGCATCTCCATCTTCATCACGATCCGCCGGTTCTTCAGCTTCTCGTACGCCGCGCGGCCGCCCGACGCCTCGATGAACTTCTCGATGATCGACTCGGCACTCGGCAACTCCGCCGACGCCGCCGGCTTCTCGGCCGCGGGGGCTTCGGGCTTCGCCGCCGCCGGGGCCGACGCGGGGGTGGCGGGCGCCGGCTTCGTCGCCGCGGGCTCCGCCAACGCCACACCGGCCAGAACCATCAGCGCCGCCACGCTCGCGGCCTTCTCGATCACGGACTGGGAACGCTTGCTCGCCGTCATCTCGGACTGCTCCTGTTTCAGGGGTCGGGTGTCAGAATTCAGCGTCGGATCACTCAAAATCCCGCCGGAAATCACCGACGAGTCTACCGGCCCGACGCGCCGGGGTTCCCACCGGGGTTTGGGACGGTGGCGGCCGCGGGGGCCACGGGCGCGGTGGGGGCGGTGGGGGCCGCCGGGCCGCCCGAACCCCCGCTCCGCTCCATGATCCACGCCACCGCACGCTCCAGCACCGGGTCGCGCCCGGCCAGCAAAGCCTCGCGCGTCAGCGGGATCACCTCATCCGGCGTCACCCCGTCGCCCTCCAGACGCCGGCCCTTGTCGTCCACCAGGTTCGCGAACGCGTACTGGAACCGGTCGCCGTTCGGCAGCTTCTCGAACACCGAGGGCAGCGCCGCCCCGGCCGTCCGCACCCCGAACACCCGAACATTCGGCCGCCCCTGCAGGCCCGACGCCATGATCTCCGAGGTCGAAGCGCTCAGCTCATCCACCAGCACCGCCACCGGACCGCGGAACCCGTTCACCCGCGGGTTCACCACCAGGCGCAGCGGCCCGCCCCGCGTGGTCAGCGTCCCCAGCGTCTGCCCCGAGTCGGCGATGAACCACCCGCTCATCCCCATCGCCATCGCCGCGATGCCGCCGGGGTTGCCCCGGAGGTCCACCACGATCCCCGGCGCATCGCGGAACTCGCGCACCCGCTCGTTCCACCAGGGCGACACCACGTTGGGCGCCAGGAAGATATTCAGCGACAGGTACCCGATGCGCTGATCGATCCGACGGGCCTCCATCCGCACCCACTCCGGGGGCAGGTTCATCATCTCGATCTTCGTGCCCCGGCGCGGGCCCAGCGCCACCTTCGTGCGCACCGTCCGGCCCCGGCCGTCGGTCCACTCCGCCCGCACGCGGTCGCCCTCGTCACCCTCGAACCACCCCTCCACCGCCCGCGTCATCACCAGGTTGCGCGAGCCCTTGTCCTTCATCGCCTCCGAGAGCCGGGCCAGCACCGGGGCCACCTCCCGGCCGCCGACCGAGTCCAGGATCCACCCCGGCTTCACCCCCGCCGACGCGGCACCGCCGCCCGCCTCCACCGACTTCACCACCGCCACCGGCCGCCCGTCGGCCCGCGGCAGCAACCGCAGCTCCAGCCCCGGCGAACCGGGCTCGCCCGCGCCGCGGCCGCTCTCCGGCGTCGACGCCCGCTCCACCTCCGGCTTGGCCTCCGCCGCCTCGTACGCGTCGCCCGGGATGATCCCGAAGTGCGACAGCCCCAGCCGACCGATCATCTCCCCCATCACCCCGCGCACCTCGCCCATCGTCGCCGCGGCCTCGGCCTTCGGACGCAGCTCCGCCCGCACGCCCTCCCAGTCCAGCCCGCCCAGGCTCGGATCCCAGTGGCTGTCGCGGATCGTCGTCCACACCTTGTCGAACGATTCCACCGACTTCAACCTCTGATCCGCCGTCATCGCCACCTCGGGCGTCGCCTCGCGGGGCGTGCTGCGGCAGCCGCCCAGCATCAGCCCCGCCGCCACCGCCAGCGCCGCCGCGCCGCCGAACCGCGCACGCCAGCCCATCCGTCCCGGGGTCTTCGTCGTCATCAGCCCTTCTCCGTTCTCCCGCTCAGGCCATCGCCCGAACGATCGCATCCAGGTCGTCCTTCACCCGCACCGGCCGGTTGCTCCACCGGCCGTGCGGCTCGTGCGTCGGGGCCCGGTCGCTCACCGCCTTCACGTCCACGCCCGCGTGGTACTTCACCGTCGCGTCCGGGTCCTTCAGCACATGCCCGGTAATGACGCACGCGACCGCCGAATCCGGCGGGATCACCCCCTCCCGCACCAGGTTTCGCACCCCCGCCACCGCCGCGGCGCACGCCGGCTCGCACCCGTAGCCCCGCCGCCCGATCAGCGCCTTGTCGTCGAGGATCTCCTCGTCGGTCACCGACCGCACCACCCCGTTCATGTAGTCCAGCGCCCGCAGCGCCTTGGGCAGGTTCACCGGACGCCCGATCTCGATGGCGCTGGCCACCGTGTGCGCCCGCCAGCCCCGGGCGTCGAGCCTCGCCAGCTCCGCCGTGGCCGCCGCGGCGTCCCACCGCCCCTCGCGCCACCGCACCCCCAGCCCGTTCACCAGCCGCTCCAGCGTGTCGGCCCCCTTGGCGTTGATCACCGCCAGCCGCGGCACGCGGTCGATCAGCCCCCAGCGCCGCAGCTCCCAGAACGCCTTGCCGAACGCCGAGCAGTTGCCCAGGTTGCCGCCCGGCACCACGATCCAGTCCGGCACGCGCCAGCCCAGACCCTCCAGGATGCGGTACATGATCGCCTTCTGCCCCTCGAGGCGGAAGGGGTTCACCGAGTTCATCACGTACACGCCCAGCTCCGGCCGCTCGACGCCGATCTGCCGCACCCGCTTCAGGCACGCGTCGAAATCACCCTCGATCTGCAGCGTCCTCGCCCCGTAGTCCAGCGCCTGGCTGAGCTTGCCGTAGGCGATCTTGCCCGAGCCGATGAGCACGATCGGCACGACGCCCGCCGCCGAGGCGTACATCGCCAGGCTCGCCGAGGTGTTCCCCGTGCTCGCGCACACCACCCGCCGTGCCCCCGCCAGCCGCGCGTGCGTGAACCCCGCCGTCATCCCGTTGTCCTTGAACGACCCCGACGGATTGAACCCCTCGTACTGCAGGTACAGCCCGCCACCCGGCGCCCCGGGGTTCAGGCCCACGTCTCGGGCGATCGCATCGGCCCGCTGCAGCAGCGTCCGCCCCTCCCCCAGCGTCACCACGTTCTCGGCCGAGCCGTAGAACGGCAGAAACTCGCGGAACCGCCAGACACCCGAGTAGTCCAGCCGGCGCGCGGTGGCCAGCCCCTCGCGATCGGCCGCCACCCCCACCGCCGAGGCGTGCCGTCCTTCGAAGGTCTTCCAGCCCCCGACCGCCGCGGCCCTGACCGCCGCGTCGTCGTACGCCACGTCGAGCATCGCCCGGCACCGCGGGCACTCGTACAGCACCGACGACGCCGGCGCAGTTGAGCCGCAGTCGGGGTTGATGCACCGGAGATGGGCGGCCGACGCGCCGGCTGACATGACCTGCGGGGCTCCTTCGCCCGGACGCCGCCGGGCGGCCGATGATACCGGCATGGCCCCCCACTACTCCGCCGCGCACCCCGGCGCGACGCCCCCCGCCGACGCCCCGGTCGTGGGCCTCACCTGCTCGCTCGACGACAAGGACGCCCGCCTCCGCCGCGCGTACATCGACGCCGTCTTCCGCGCCGGCGGTGTGCCCGTGCTGCTGCCCCCGCCGGGCCCCTCGGCCGACACCGACGCCGCCGCCCGGGCCGTCGCCCGTCGCTGCGACGCCGTGGTCTTCACCGGCGGCGACGACCCGGCCACCGAGCGCTACGGCGAGCCCACCCACCCCAAGGCCGTCCGCGTCCACCCCGACCGCCAGCGCTTCGAAGAGGCGCTGCTCCGCGCCCTCGACGAGCTCGCCGCCGAGCGCGTCGACCGCCCGACGCTGGGCATCTGCCTGGGCATGCAGATGATGGCCCTGCACCACGGCGGGCGGCTGAACCAGCACATGCCCGACGACACGCCGACCCACGCCGACCACCACCAGGACCGCCCCCACGCCGTGCGCCTGCTCGTGCCCGACTGCCCCGCCGTGCGCGAGGGGGGAACGGTGACCAGCTGGCACCGCCAGGCCGTGCGCGACCCCGGCTCGATGCGCACCGTCGCGGTGGCCCACGATGGCGTCATCGAGGCCCTCGACCGCCCCGGCCGCCGCTTCTACGCCGGCGTGCAGTGGCACCCCGAGCGCACGCCCTCAGCCCCGCTGGGCGACGAGGTCTTCCGCCGCCTGATCGCCGCGACGCGGGGCCGAAGTTAGATCAGGCCCCGGACGTCCACCTTGAGCGCCGCGGCGAGCTTCCGGAGCACGCCGAGGGTTGCGCGGTCGGCGTCGCGCTCGATGCGGGAGATGGTCTCCTGCGATAGGCCCACCTTCTCACCGAGCGTGCGCTGCGACATTTTCGCCGCGAGCCGTGCCAGCCGGATCTTCCCGGAGGCGAGGTGGGCGGGCACATCCTCGGCCTTGATCCACTTCCGGCCGGGGTCCGCGGCCTGGGCGTAGAGCCTGTCGATCTGGGCCGGCGTGTACCCGGCCACGCCCCGCCCGCCCTTGGCGCGGGATGGTCCGCCTCCCTTGGAATCCGGCCGCTTGGCCTTGGTCACGGGCACAGGCAACCTCCTCATCGATCCACCCTCAGCACCCGCACATGCGGTTCGGTCTCTGCCACCGCCACGCCATAGAACGCGAAGATCGCGACCAGACCCGACGGGGTTGACCATCGCCGCAACTGGACGGCGCCCCGGCCGTCGATCCGGACACCGACCCGCTGGGGTTCGCGGCCCAACCGCCCGAGGAACCCGAGGAACGCCGCGGTGTCCGCCGCTGCGATGTCGGGCCGCAGGAGACGCTCGGTGACGTCGCTGTCAACTTCAACCCGGAACATCCGGGCAGGCTACCAAGCCGACAGGGGCGCGCCGCGGGACCGTCGCCCGCTCATGCACTGGATGCAAACAGTCTATCTATGCATCGGCTGCATAGCAAGGCGCACTGGTGCCCGATAACGGTGCAGCCGGCTCTTCTCACCCCCCCGGCGTGACGACGCGGACCGTCAGCGGGCGCGATTGCGGCGAGACGTTGCCGGCCAGGTCGGTGGCGGTGGCGGTGATGGCCGAGTCGCCCAGGGGCAGGTCGGCGCTGGGGACCAGCGACCAGTTGCCACGGGTGTCGGTGGCCGCCGTGCCGACGCTCACGCCGCCGGCGAAGACCTCGATGGTGGTTCCGGCCCGGAAGCGGCCGGTGATGGTTGGGCGGACGTTGGACGTGACGGGCACGCCGCGCTCGGTGCGGAGGATGTCGGCCCGCAGCAGGCCCGGCGCGGCCGGGGCCGGGGGCTTGGCGCCCAGCACCTCGACGCGCTTGCCGGGGCTGGCCTTGGAGAGGTTGCCCGCACGGTCGACCTGCGTGTAGGCGTAGCTGAGCACGCCGGCCTTCTGGGCGGGGACGGTGATGCTCCACGTGCCGCCGGCGCCGATCACGGTTTTGTCGTGCTTGAGGAACTTGCCGTTGGCCAGCAGGCGGACTTCCAGGCCGGGCTCGCCGCCGCCGGTGAAGGTGAGGCTGGTGGCGTTGGTGATGCCGTCGGTGTTCGAGGCGCCGGTGTCGGAGGCGGGGTCGAGGACCGGGGGCGAGGCGGGCTGGGGCGGGGCGATGGTGTCGACCGTGAGGGTGTTGTAGACCTGCGCCGGGTCGGACTGCACGCCGCGGACCTCCTGCGACATGAGGATGCGGTAGTCGTTGTCGGGCAGGGGCGAGCGGCCGTTGGAGACGATGATGCCGTTGGGGCCCAGCGGGCCCTGGGCGATGAGGGTGCCGTTGGCCCAGATGCGGATGATCGCGCCGCGGGTGCCCTGCACCTCGAAGCGGATGGGGCGGGCGGCGGTGTTGTTGCCGCTGGTGAGCACGCGGAGGATGGTGCCGTCGTCGGCTTTGTCCTCGTCGCCGTTGGCGACGCCGGTGCTGGTGGGCGGCTGGGGCTTGCCGGGGGTCTCGGGGGCGCCGGGGGCGTTGGCCGAGTCGACGAGCAGGGCGGCCCGCGAGGGGTAGACGCCCGCGATGGTGGCGGTGGCCGCGACGACGCCGGCGTCGTTGATGCCCGCGACGCGGAGCACCTCCCAGTTGGCCGCGGCGGGGGAGACAAACAGGGGCTCGACCACCGGGGCGCCGTTGACGCGCCGGACGCGGAAGGGCTCGGGGAGCGAGTCGTCGCCGGCCTCGGCGGTCTCGGTGCCGGCGAAGACGCCGGCGTTGTTCACGAAGAAGCTCGAGATGGCCCCGCCGTTGCCCTTGTCGGCGAGCTTGATGGGCAGTTCGGGCTGGGTGAAGCGCCAGGACACGGCCAGCGACTTGCGGTTGCCGCCGGCGCCGGTGTTGAAGATGCCCGCGGCGACGTTGGAGTCGTTGAGCGAGGTGAAGCGGCCGCTGACGACGTCGCGGGTGTCGTCGCCGTCTTTTACGCGGGTGGCGATGTTGAAGGCGCCGCCGCCGAGGGTGAAGGCGCGCTCGGTGTCGCTGGGGGTCTGGCCGTCGAGCTGGCTGGTGAAGCCGACGATGAAGCCGTTGGAGTTGATGTCGGTGGGGAAGACGTTGACGATGCTGCCGGGGGCGGTGCCGGCGGGCACGCCGAGGTTGAGGGGCTGGCCCTGGCGGAGGACCACGCCGGTGTAGACCTGCACGACGCCGCCGGCGGTGGTGAGGGGCGGGTTCAGGGGGCCGTCGGTGCCGACGATGTCGCCGTTGTCGTTGATGGCCGAGGGGGTGAAGCGGGTGAGTTTGGGGAGGTTGATGAGCTGGTTGGTGCTGGTCCACACGACGGGCTGCACGCCCGCGGCGGTGGTGACGGTGCCGACGGCGGTGCCGGCGTTGTTGATGTCGGCCAGCGACGAGCCCAGGGCCCCGGGGATGGACAGGATGACGACCTGGCCGTTGGAGAAGCGGCGGAAGCCCCAGGTGACCTGCGAGTTGTCGGCGCGGCGGACGGTGACGTTGCCCACGGTGTCGCCCTGGTTGTTGATGCCCGTGGCGACGGAGGTGCTGCCGGTGAAGTCGGCGAGTTGCGAGAGGCGGTAGCCCACCTTCGGGGTGTCGTCGGCCCGGGCGGCGGCGGGGGCGAGCAGGGCGGCGCCGGCGAACGCGGCGGCGAGAAGGCTTCGGATGGAACGGATAGGCATTGGGGTCTTTCTCCTCGGAACGTGGGACCGCCCGCGCAGGGCGCGGGTGGAAGGGTAGGACGATGGTTCGGTGGTATCGATGCCGCGGGTTGGGCGGATGGGTGATCGAATCCCGTGGTTCCCCCGGAAGAATGCCCGGAAGTTGGGGCTTGGTCGCTGGGGGCTTCGGCGGGACTCGGCGGAAGGGCTGGGTGGTGGCGCTTGGTGGCGGGCGGGCGAGGGTGGGGTGCGGGGGCCCTGCGCGGGCGCGGGGCGGGGCGCCCAGCGGGTGGATGGGGTGCGGTGTGGTGGTGAGCACGGCGTGCGCCTCCGGTGAGGCGCGCGTCGCCGAGACGCCACGCCTCTACCCATGGCCGCGCGCGACGCGCCTGAGCGCTCAGGGGACGAGATGCGGGATGGCGCGGTGCGGGGCGGTGGGGCGGAGTGGCGGGATTACGGGGAGACGGCGGTAGTGAAGATTTTTTCGCGGGGTGGGGATTTGGTGGTTGGTAGGGTGTGCGGTGAGCGCTCAGGGCGGTGAGATGCGGGAGTTTGGACGAGGTTTGCGGCACGCTGGGGGGCATATACGGCCGCTGCGCCGGACACCAATCCGCCGTCGGAACGGCGGTTTGGTTGCACCCCCAGCAGCCATCTGGCGGGCACGCGGCGACCCGCAGGGAGGGAGCGCCGAGGGGGTCGGCCCACTCGCCCGATGCCGCAGGATGCCTTGCAGGCTACAGTTCATGGTCACACGCGTCAGTGGATTGGGCCACCGGCGCTTGGGCAATCAGCCCCGGGCGGCGTACGCGGCGAAATGCCCGGCGAGGCCCCTGCTCCGGCTCGCTCCGCTCGCGTGCGCCGCCGCTTTGCCGGGCACGCAGAGAGCTGATACCATGCACGTATCGCTAACGGGTGGACCGATGAGAGCGACCCCGACAGAGAAACTGGCATGAGCAGGTTGGCTGGTTATCCATGTTCGTGCGGCGGAACAAATTCCGAGTGCTATCGGTGTGATGGTCGCGGCGTCGTAGCATCGAAGGATCTAGCAGGCCGTTGAAGAACCGACCGAACACCCGCCGAATGGCGCAACCGGGGGAGGGTGCGGTGCGAAGAGTTGGGGATGAAGGGCACACCCGATCGTCAGACGGTCGTCTACCACACGTTCAACG